>NZ_CP042812.1:1886317-2200703 GCF_008000835.1 Malaciobacter canalis | reverse complement strand
CTTCTAACATATTTGATATATGTGAAATCTTATCTCCGCCTATAATTAATACACTCATTTGTTCTCCCTTTTTAACAAGTACACCCAGTAGGTTTAATTAGCTCATCTTTGTTTTTTAAAACATAAGTAGTTTTCATTTCTCATTCCTTTAATGATAATCATTATTAAAATAATACAAGAGAAAATCTTAAAGCTAGTTTAATATTGATAGTTATTATCAAAATATTTGAAATAAAAAAAGGGACTGAGAAAATCTCAATCCCTAAATAAGTGTTATATGGATTTTTAGTTAATATTAGAAACTATAAGTGATATTTGCAACAAATTTATTGTAATCTTCACCATCATTTAAATCTGAGTTTTTATCAATGTTTGCATCAGAATAGATAAGTTCAGCACCAAGTTGCTCTGTGAAAGCATAAGCAGCTGCTAATGCAATCTCTTTATCATCTACACTTTTTGAGTTTACATCATGATCTGCATGTGTGTAAAGTGCAGAAAGTTCTAAAGCTTTATATGTATAACCTACACCAAAGTAGTATGATTTTGCATCAGTTCCATAAACTGCATCACCTAACTCTTCTGTTGGGTCAATATTATCACCTAATGAGTCCATTGAACCAATTGCTCCATCACTATCTGTTTTAATATATCCAGCTTTTAGAGCAAAAGAATCAATATTTAATCTTCCTTCTAAATTATAAATACTACCATCTTCCATTTTATCAGCACCTTTTGGATTATCTTCATTTGAAGCTGCATAATGTGCTGTTAAACCAAATAAATCAGTATCATAATCAGCTTTTAAACCATAATAATCAGCAATATCATCTGCTGTATAAAAGTATGGATTAAATACTAAACCTTTTAAAGGTTCAACTTTTGCATCTATTACAAATGCAGGATTATCTTTGTTTGTTCCATCTTTTCTAAATCTAGAAAATTTATCATGTGTATCTAAAGTAATTTCAGCTTGTCTATTTGTGTATCCAGCTGTTAAAGTAGTGTATGGAATTGCTTTTAAGATACCAACAATACCATCATTGTAATCACCTAACCACTCTAAATCAATCTCTTGTCTACCAGCTCTTAAAGCAAAGATATCATTTTCATAGTGGATATATGCTTCTGTTACTGAACCATCTTCTACCATTGTATCTTCATAATCGTTATGGTTTTTTTCAGAAGTTTGTGTATTACCTCTAAATCCTACAGCAGCAGAAAAACCTTTAAATGAGTCAGTTTCAAACTTCAATCCAATAGATGGAGTTGAAAAGCTACTATCTTCTTCACCACCATTTCTATCCCATGTTTCATAGTGAACTGATACATCTCCACTAATTTTCCCATTTTTAAAAGCTTCATCAATAGAGTTTGAATCCGCATAAACAGAACTTGCACTTAAAATTGCAACACTTGCAATTAAACTTAATTGTCTTTTCATTATTTTCCCTTATGTGTGTGTTATTAGAAGAACTAATTCGCGCGTTAAAATATTACGAGAATTATTATTAATATAAGCTTATAATGATAGTTGTTATCACTATTATTTGATAAAAATTGACAAAATTAGTGTAGAATAAAAGATTAAATGCAAACTTATTTGCATTTAATCGCTGATTTTATGAAGATTAACATACCAATCTTCTGTAACATCTTCTTTTTCTAAATCTTGAAGTGTTAGCTCTATTTTATGGTCACTTAAAATATTTACGCCCTCAATTTTCTCTTCAGGAATATCTAAAATATCAACACAATACTCAATAGCCATCTCATCATACTCTAAATGATTGCTATATTCGTCTTCGCCTAATCGTATTATAAAAAAGTCTTCCATGTAATCCCTTGTAAAAAATTTGGGACAATTATTATCAGATTAGACTTAGAAGTAAATTAAGCTAGATAAATTTATGCTTCTAAAGACAAATATTATTTATCTTTAGATGGGATATATTTAAAAAAGAAGTATATAATTCCTACCATTGCTATAACAATTATGATAGAAATAAATGATAGTTCTACTTCGGCAGTTTGTCCTTTTACATAGTTTTTAGGCATAAATAAAAACATTGTAGAAAGTAACATAAATGATGCTGTTGCAATAGAAATTAAGTGAGCAAAAATCATATGGATTTTTGTTTTATAAAAGTCTTTTACTAACTTCCAAGTTATGAATGAAGCAGAAAATACTATTATAAGAACCACTATTTGTTCATAATTTTCCATGAATTTCCTTATTTTTTGTATAGATTCTATGTATTAAATACTTAAATAGACCTTATTTATAAAGGAAGTATTATTGTAAACTCTGCTCCTGTGTAATTTTTTTCTTTATAATTAAAATCTATGTTTTTTACATCAATTGAGCCATTTAAGTGTTTATTTACAATCTCTTTAGTCATATAAAGTCCTATTCCTGTTCCTTGACTTTGATGTTTTGTAGTAAAATATGGATCAAATATCTTAAATATAATATTTTCATTAATTCCACCAGCGTTATCACTTATTTTAATCTTTAATTTGTTTGTTGAATCTATTTTACATTTGATAAAAATTACTTTTTCTTCTATATTAAGCTTTTCTAAAGCATCATTTGAATTATTCAATATATTTAAAATAACATGTATTAATTCATTTTGTAATGATTTTATTTCTATACTTTGTATATCTTGTTCTATTTTGATATTTCTATTTTTAAATTTTGATGAGAGTAAAACTAGTGTTTTATTAAAAGTATTTTTGATATTAAAAACTTCTTCATATTTTGTAGTTTTGAAAAAATTTCTAAAATCATCTATTGTTTGTGAAAGATGTTTTGAAGATTCCAATATGGCCTCAATAAACTCACTTAAACTTTCATCTTTTAAAATGCCAAACTCTTTTTGCATTTTTATTCCACTAGCACTTACTGTCATAGTTGAAAGGGGTTGTCTCCATTGGTGAGCGATATTTTCTATCATCTCACCCATTGCTGCCATTTTTGATTGTTGATATATGATTTTTTCTTTTTTTTCTTTCTCTTTTTCTAAACTAATAACTTGAGTTACATCTATAACAACTCCAATAAGACCTAATACTTCACCTTTTGCATCAAAGTATGCTGATTTATAAAAAACAACATCAAATCTTTTATCAACTGTTTTGTTATAAATTTCTGCTTGATATATTTGAGGACTCTCTTCAAGGGAAAATACTTTTTTATCTTCTTCAAAATAAATTTCTGCAATATCTTTAGGAGCTATATCAAAAACAGACTTTCCTAATACTTCATCTTCTTTAATTCCTGTTAATTTTTCCCAAGCTTTGTTGCAACCTAAATATTTTCCATGGATATTTTTATAAAAGATTGCCGTTGGATTGTTTTTTAGTAAAGTATTTAAAAATATTTTTTGATTTTCTATTTCTGATATTTTTATATTTAGCTCTTCTTTTATTAAAAACTCTTTCTCTAGTTTGTCTGTGATTTCTCTTGCTATGCTTACTAAATAGTCTTTATTGTTTATTTTTTGAAGTTTGTTACTTGATTCTAAGTAGTACTTTTTTCCTGATTTTGAAAAATATTTAGCATATGTTATACTATTTGTTGTTTTTTCTAAATCTTTTATTAAAGCACTAAAAGGTTTATTGTCATTTATTTTTCTAATATCTAAAATATCTAAATGTGATAACTCTTCTTTTGTATATTCAAATTTTTCTAAAAATAAATTATTTGCATATACAACTTTTTTTGAATTTAAGTTTGTAATAAAAATTATATCATTTGCATTAAAAATTAAACTACTTAAACAATCCAAAGAAATTTCTATTTCTTCTATCACTTATAATCCCTCATGCTTTATAAAATCCTTTATTATTTGTTTATGGTCAAACACTAGTTTATCAAAAGGAATTTCACTTAAACTGTAAATCTTTGCAGTTTTCGCATCATCTGCTGCAATTGGCTTACCATATGCTTTACAGATGTAACTACATGAAACACAATGGAATCTTTCATCTCTTTTTGGATCTGAATATACTCCTAAAAGTTTTAAAATAGTTACATCTAAGCTTACTTCTTCTTTCATCTCTCTTTTTAAAGCATCTTCAACTCTTTCACCAATATCAACAAAACCTCCAGGTAATGCAAGTCCTAAAGGAGGATTTTTTCTTGTTATTAAAACAATACCTTTAAAATTCTCTTTATCATCAAAAATTTTAATAATTCCATCAGCAGCAATATGTGGTGTTTGTATTTTATGTTTTAAACTATTCATAACTTCTCTTAAATTGGAATATTTGATAAATCATCAAACTTTATTTTCTTTTTTAAAATAGTGTAAATACCTTTTGAAAGTAAAGAGTTTTTTAATCCTGCACCAATCTCATTTGCTAAAAAGAAGTTTACATTATTTTCAAGTAAAAGTTTTGGTAATACCATACCTGGTTTTTGTTTTTTAAAAAAAACTGGATTCTCTAAACTTTTTAATTGTTTGTATGTTTTTTCTTTTATTTCAAAGATTAAAATATATTTTCCTTGTGATGTACTATTGATTAGTTCATCTTCATCATCACTACAAACTGCAAGGGTATAGCTATCTTTTTGGTCGTGAATATGTAGTTTTGCACCACCAATTAAGCTATTTGCAACTTTGTGTCTTGCATTTCTTATGATTCTTGATAATGTAGGTCTTGATACATTCATCTTTTGTGCTGCTTCTTCTTGATAAAGTCCAAGCAAGTCTATTAGATATATTGCTTCAATCTCTTCATGAAGTAGGGCTATTTCATTGTTGTTTTCAATTTCATTTTGCCCAAACTTTTTAAAAAGTGGTTTGAAGTTTAACTCTCTTTGATTTTTATCCCTAGCCATTTAATTCCTTATAATTAAAAAAGATATTTTATCATAAATATAATAATTTAGCACTTTTGTACTTGACATATGTTCAAAAAAGTTGTAAAATTGTGAACATATGTTCAATATTGGAGATTATATGAACTATTTAAAATCGATTTACAACTTATATTATGATGGCTTTAGAAACTTAACTGTAGGAAAGAGTTTATGGAAAATAGTAATTATAAAATTGATAACTATTTTAGTTATATTAAATATCTTTGTTTATGACAAAAGTTTTAAAAGTGAATATAAAACAGAAAAACAAAAACAAAGTTTTGTTTTTAAAAACATGACAAAAGGAGATTAAATGGAAGATAGTTTAGTAGATTGGTCCAGAGCCCAGTTTGCACTAACTGCAATTTATCACTTCTTGTTTGTTCCTTTAACTTTAGGTTTGTCTTTTATTATTGCAATAATGGAGACTATTTATGTTAAGACAAAACAAGAAAAATATAAAAAAATGACTAAGTTTTGGATGACTTTATTTGCTATAAATTTTGCAATTGGAGTTGCCACTGGTATTATAATGGAGTTTGAGTTTGGTACAAACTGGGCAAATTATAGTTGGTTTGTTGGGGATATTTTTGGTGCACCTTTAGCTATTGAGGGAATTTTGGCATTTTTTATGGAGTCAACATTTTTTGCAGTTATGTTTTTTGGATGGAATAAAGTATCAAAAGGTTTTCATCTATTATCAACTTGGTTAGTTGCTATTGGTTCAAATTTAAGTGCTTTTTGGATTTTGGTTGCAAATGGATGGATGCAATATCCAGTTGGAATGAAATTTAACATAGATACAGTTAGAAACGAAATGGCAAATTTTTGGGATGTTGCTTTATCTCCTGTTGCAGTTAGCAAGTTTTTACATACAGTTGGAAGTGGATATGTAATTGGAGCCCTTTTTGTAGTAGGTATTAGTGCTTGGTTTTTACTTAAAAAAAGAGAAATTGCATTTGCTAAGAGTTCTATGCTAATAGCAGCTACTTTTGGACTTATAGTATCACTTTTTTTAGCTTTAAGTGGAGATGAGTCAGCACATCAAGTTGCTTTAAAACAGCCTGTAAAACTTGCAGCAATGGAAGGACTTTATGAGGGAAAAGAGGACGCTGGAATTGTTGCAATTGGTATTTTAAATAGTAAAAAAAGTGTTGATAATGATGAAGATACTTTTCATTTTGAGATGGAGATACCTTATGCACTTTCACTTTTAGGTTACCATAATCCAAATGCATTTGTTCCTGGATTAAAAGATTTGGTTTATGGAAATGAAAAATATAATATTGAAAGTGCTAAAGAGAAAATAGCAAAAGGTAAAATAGCCCTTGAAGCTTTTAAACAGTATAAAAAGTATGAAAAAGAGGGTAACACTAAAAAAGCAAATGATGCAAAACTTGTTTTAGAAAGTTATGTGAATTATTTTGGTTATGGTTACTTAGATAAACCAACTGATATTACTCCTCCTATAGCACTTACATTTTATTCATTTCATATAATGGTAGCACTTGGTGGATGGTTTATATTACTTTTTGCAGTAATTTTATTTTTACTTTTAAAAAAAGATATTACAAAACAAAAATTTTGGTTATATGCAAGTGTTTTTTCTATTCCTTTAGGATATATAGCAGCAGAAGCTGGATGGATTGTAGCAGAAGTTGGAAGACAACCTTGGGCGATTCAAGATTTGATGCCTGTAGGAATTGCGGCAACTAATATTGCAACAACAAATGTACAGATTACTTTTTTCTTGTTTGCTTTTTTATTTACAGCTTTATTAATTGCTGAATTAAAAATTATGGCAAAACAGATAAAAATTGGTCCAAATGGAGGTCACTAATGTTTGAAAGCTTAACATATTTACAACTTCAACAGTATTGGTGGATAATAATTTCACTACTTGGTGGACTTTTTGCTTTTATGATGTTTATTCAAGGAGGACAAACTCTACTTGGAAAAATATCAAAAGATGATGAGATTTTAAAAACAATGCTAGTTAATTCACTAGGTAGAAAATGGGAATTAGGATTTACAACTTTAGTCTTATTTGGTGGGGCTTTGTTTGCTGCTTTTCCTTTGTTTTATTCTACTAGTTTTGGTGGAGCATATTGGGTTTGGATGGGAATACTTTTTTGTTTTATTATTCAAGCAGTTAGTTATGAATTTAGAAAAAAACCAAATAATTTTTTTGGACAAAAAACATATGAAACTTTTTTATATATAAATGGAAGTTTAGGAGTTTTTTTATTAGGCGTTGCTATTGCTACATTTTTTAGTGGTTCAGAATTTTTTATAGATGAAAGAAATTTCTCTTATTGGCAAACAAGTACAAGAGGATTAGAAGCATTAGCAAATCCTTTTAATGTACTTTTGGGAATCTCACTTCTATTTTTAGTACGAATTAGTGGTGCTATGTATTTTATTAATAATATTAATAATAGTTTGATTAGAAAAAGAAGTGTTAACTCTATAAAAATTGACATGATAATATTTTTAGTATTTTTCTTAAATTTTTTATATATGCTTTTTACAAGAAGTGGTTTTGCTTATGATGAAAATGGTCATGTTTTTATAGAAAAATATAAATATTTGAATAACTTTTTAGATATGCCTTTTGTAGGAATTATTTTTGCATTGGGAATTATACTTGTAATTATTTCTGTTTTTAATACTGTTGAAAAACAAAAAAGTTGTTGTATAAAAACAGGAGGAGTTGGAATAGTTTTAACAGTAATGGCACTATTTTTAAATGTAGGTTTTAATGGAACTTCTTATTATCCATCAGTTTATAACTTACAAAGTTCATTGACTATTGAGAATAGTTCAGGAAGTGAATATACCTTACTTGTGATGAGTTATGTTTCACTTATGGTACCTTTTGTACTTGCTTATATTACATATGCATGGTATCAAATGGATAAAGTAAAAATTACAAAAAAAGAGATAACATCAAAAGATGCACACAATTACTAGGAGGTAAATATGGATTATACAAGTTCATTGATTTGGCTTAGTGTATGGCCATTTGTAATATATATAGCATATAGATTTTGTTTTAAAAACGCACAAAAATTTGACGAGGAGTTTTAAAATGTACGCATTTCCAGTAAAAACAGCAAAAGATAACAGCGCAGTTGCTCCATCATTTTGTAAAGCAAAATATTTTGCTTTTTATGATGGAGAAAATTTAAGTATTAAAAGAAACGAAAACACTTGCGGTAGAAGTGTAATGCAGTGGCTTTTAGAGAATGATGTAAAAAAATTAATTATAAAAGATATTGGAAGAAATCCATATAAACTTGCACAAAAAAACAATTTTGAGTTTTATTATGCAGGTGATAATAGAGTTGAAACTATTGAGATTTTAAATAAAATTAAAACTTCAACACTTGAAAAGTTAAGTCAGCAAAAACTTCAAGAGATTATAGAAAACCACAATGGAACTCACCATTCACATGAACATAAACATGGCAATGGACATGGACATTCAAACAAAAATAAAAACTCTTTTGTTTTTGTGTAAGTTATAAAAGAAGAGAATTAGTTCTCTTCTTTTTCCAAATAAATTGTTTGCGTAGGGAACGCGAATTTACAATGATTTTTTTCAACAAGTTGTGAGATTTTTATAATTACATCTTGTTTTGTATCTAGCCAATCTTCCCAGTTTGGACTTCTACTAAAGCAATATATCATTATATTAATTGAGCTACTATCATACTCATCTATGTAAACTAAAAGATTGTTTTTTATTCCCATAAGGTCTTCTTTTTTTAATAGATATGGTTTTTTATCAATATTTAGTCTTGATGTGGCAATTTGTGGATGTTCTTGCAACATTTCTCTTATATCATATACAAGATTTTCAATATCACTCATTTTACTATCATAAGTGATATTTATAGTCATTTTGATTCTTCTTCCAATTACTCTTTTAGACCAGTTTAAAATAGGCAAGTTTGCTAATTCAGCATTTGGTATAGTAATCATAGCATTTGCAAATGTTCTAATTCTTGTAGTTCTCATTCTAATATCAACTACAGTTCCCTCAACACTTCCAGCTTGAATCCAATCTCCTTGAGAAAATGAGTTATCAGTAATTATATTTAAAGAACCAAAAAAGTTTGAAAGAGTATCTTTTGCAGCAAGTGCAACAGCAATACCACCAATACCAAGTGAGGCTATAACTGCTTTTATATCAAAACCTAATTGTACAAGTAAAAATAATGCAACAAAAATAAGAATAAGAATTTTGAAAATTCTTAAAATAAAATCAACCATCTCTTTTCGCATATTTGGATATTGACTAAATATTTTATCAGATGATTCATTTATATAGTTTGTCAAAATTCTATAAAACATAAAACTAAATAGGGCTAAATATGTAGTATTAAACCATGGAATTAGTTTATTTATAAGTTGTGCATCTTCTATTAAAAGAAGTAGTGAAAACTGAATTGCAAATAAATATACAATCATAGACATGGTAAATCTAAAACTAGATGGAATAATATCTAAAAGTGAAATATCTAAATTTTTTATTTTTACAGATAGTTTTTTATTGAAAAGATTTGCTAAAACTGGAAGTAGTTTTCTATTTATTAGCATAAATATAAATAAAATTGCAAAAAGAATAACTACTTTACCTATTGAGATGTGAAAATAGTAATCTAATGTTTCAGATAAATCTTTTAAATATGTATTTGAATCAATTTTTTTGATAACATATTTTAAACTTAAATCATCAAGTATAAAATTACTTGGTCTATATTCATTCATGTTTGTTTTAAGATAATTATATACAAGTAAATGGGCTTTGATTTGATTTTTAAGTGTTAGAAAAGACTCTTTAAAAGCATTTGACACAGGATCACTTTGAAGTGATATTTCATTGTAAGTATCTTGAAAAGGTTTTATATCAATTCTTTTTAATCTGCTTATTTGATTATTTAAAAGTGAGATGAAAAATTTTTTATCTTTGAATGAATTTTTACCATCAATTATAGAGTTTATAGTATCTGCAAAGTTTTTTTGATTTTCTAAGATAGATACTTTTAACATATCTCTTGATACTGCAAGTGAGTTATCATATTTTGAATTTACATTTATTTTGCTATTTAAAAATCTTATCTCTTTTTGGTACTGATTTTCATTGAAAGGATAAAATATTTCATCATTTATATTTTTTGTAATTTTTTTTATTTCGCTTTCAACTTTTTCAATTTGTTTTGCTGGTTGTTTATTGAAGTCTTTACTTTGGACAATTTTTATAATAATTCCCAAATCATAATAATGCATTGATCTTTTATCTTTTGAAGAACTTAATGATTCATCATCAAATTGTTGTGTACTATTATCTGTAATGCTATTTTGAGTATTTGTATTATTAACTTGAGTAGCAGCTTTAATAAGTGTTGTATTAGCAAAAAGATTGATACTTATAATAGCAAGTAAAATTATTTTGAATATTTTTGTTTTGATTGTGAGTCCTTTTTGGATATATTTGTTATTATACAAAAATAAAGTTTATTATAAAGTTTAGTTTACAAATAAAAAAAGCAGATTTTTCGATCTGCTTTTTATTTAGGAAGAACAATGAATGTATCATAGATAAAGTTTCGCGCCTCTTTATCTATATATGTTAAAATTATAACCTATGGTAATTAACTAAACAAAAACAGATGGTTAATAAAAAGTTAACATAAGAAAAAATCATAAAAGAAGGAAGAAAATGCAAATTATAATTTTTGTTTTAGTACTAATTATTCTTGGTGCTGTTATTTATCAAAAGCTAAGGAGAAAATATACTACAGGCCAAATTTTATTAGGAACTACTGCTATAACTGTTCTATTTATAGGGTCAATATATATTTTTAATATGAGTGAGGGTGGAATAAAAGCTGCTTTTAAATCAAAATATAAAGAGATTTACGGAAATGAGATTTCAAAACTAAGCGCTAGTATTATGCAAAGTAAAAAAGGGTTAGATGCAAATGAGTACTTTTACAAATTTGTTTATATTACTATAAAAAACAAAAAAGAGTATGTTTGTGAAGCAAAAAATGTTTTTGTTCAACTAATAGAAGATGAATATGTTTTTAAAGAGATAAAAGAAGAGTGTAGAGAAAAGTAAAAAAATTCCATATTAAAAGATATTTATAATTAATTTAGGTATATAATTGTTTACATATTATGTAAGGGGTTTATATGCTAAATAATATTTCTACTAGAAAAAAACTTATGTTTTTTCCAGCTTTATTTATTATCAATATAATAATAGCTGGAATAATCTTTTCTCATTTCAATGGAAAAGTAAATCATGATGTAAAAATTCAAATTAGTACAGAAAAGTTTATTCAAGATCTTTTAAAGGGTCGAATTTCAGTTTATCAGTTTTTAAGAGTTTCAAACGAGCAAAGAGCACAAAAAGTAAGAGACGATTTTAATAACTTAGATAAAAGTGTTAAAGAGCTTCAGTCAATGTTAGTTGAGCAAAATAATATTGATTTAACAAATAAAATTTTGAAGCTATCTTCTGAATATATTGAAGATTTTGATAAATTTTCAGAAGAAAAAATACAAAATTATAAAAATGGTATAAGTAAAGAGAGTGCTGAAGCTAAAAGATTAGTTTTAACTATGAGAGAAACAGCTACAAACTTAGAAAAAGAACTAGAAAAAATAAATAAAAGTGCAATTGAACTAAAAAAAGAAGCAAATAGTACTTTGACAACTGTATTATTGGTCTTAGCAATAATATCATCAATTATATTTGTTCTATTTTCTATTGCTTTATCGTCTTTGATAGTTAATACTTTAAATCATTTTAAAGATGGATTACTATCTTTCTTCTCATTTTTAAACAGAGAATCAAAAGATGTAAAACCTTTAGAAGCAAAAGGAAGTGATGAGTTTGCACAAATGGCAAATCTTGTAAATGAAAATATCATCAAGATAAATGAAGGTCTTAAAAAAGATAATGAAGCAGTTGAAGATGCTTTAAAAATAGTAGAAAAAGCAAAACTTGGATATTTAGATGTACAATTAACAACAAAAGCGAATAATCCTCAACTATTGCAATTGAGTGAAGCCTTAAACTCAATGCTTAGAAATATTAAAAGAAATACTGATTCAATTTCAACAGTATTAAAAGAGTTTAGTAATTATAAGTTTACAAGTAAAGTAGATAGTAGTGGTGTTGAAGGAGATATGAAAGAGTTTATAGAGAATGTAAACTTCTTAACAGATGAGATATCAGGATTGTTGAAAGATTCATTAATTATAGGATTAACACTAGATGAAGCATCAGATAAATTAATAACAAATGTAGATGTATTAAATACAAGTTCAAATGAAGCAGCAGCAAGTCTAGAAGAGACAGCAGCAGCATTAGAAGAGATAACAAGTACAATAGTAAATAACTCAGAGAATGTAGCAAAAATGAGTAACTACGCCCAAGAGTTAAGTAACTCAGCAAAAACAGGGCAAAGTTTAGCAAATAAAACAACAAAATCAATGGAAGAGATAAATGAACAAGTAAGTTCAATAAATGAAGCAATAACAGTAATAGATCAAATAGCATTCCAAACAAATATACTAAGTTTAAACGCAGCAGTAGAAGCAGCAACAGCAGGAGAAGCAGGAAAAGGCTTTGCAGTAGTAGCAGCAGAAGTTAGAAACTTAGCAAATAGAAGTGCAGAGGCAGCTAAATCAATAAAAGAGATAGTAGAGAATGCAACAAGTAAAGCAATTGAGGGAAAAAATATCAGTGGTGAGATGATAAAAGGGTATGATCTATTATTAGAGAATATACAAAACTCAACACAAATGATAGGTGAGATAGCAAGTGCAAGTAAAGAGCAAGAATCAGGGATTACACAAATCAATGATGCAGTAACACAATTAGATCAACAAACACAAAAGAATGCATCAATAGCAACACAAACACATGATATCGCAATACAAACAGATACAATAGCAAAAGAGATAGTAAGTGATGCAAACTCAAAAGAGTTTTTAGGAAAAGAACAAGCAAAAGTAAAAAAGATAGATGTTCCACATGAGGAAGAGCCAAAAGCAAAATATGATAAAAAAGAAGAGTATGAAGATAAAGCAAAAAATAATAATAAGTCATACTCTTATGAAAAAAAACCTAAACAAGCTCAAACTTTTACTTCAAATAGCAATGACAAAGATGATGAGTGGGAGAGCTTTTAAGCTCTTTTACTCAAAATTACTATATAAAATATAAATAAAATCATTTTTTAAACTATTCTTTTATATAAAATGTTATTATATTATTAGTTTAACATTTTGTAATAGGAGAATATATGTTTGTTACAAAACATGAAGTAATTGAGAACATAGAACAAGTTAAAAAAGAGTTGCAACAAATGAAATACAAAAAAACATTAAAATATTCAAAGCCTTTGCTTGATATGTTGAATAAGTTTCATATTGCTTTACAAAATGACTCAAAAGATACTGCTGAAATAATTGAAAAATATAATAACTGGTATAAAGAGTTAGAACTAAATAAACAGTTAGATAGATTAAATATTTATGAAAAAATGCAAGAATTCAAATAAACCTTAAAAATTATAAATAATTTACATTAAATTTACCATACTACTATAAAATTCTCTTACATGAAAAGTATAACTAAGGAGTAAGTCATGGTAAATAATATAAAAGAGATTTTTTCTATCTTCACTGCTAAAGCAGTAGTGAAAAATACTTTTGCATCTTGCATTAATATAACATCAACTTCTAAAAATGAATCAAAATATTTAAGTATTGACAGCCAAAAAAAATATTTACTATATATTCACGTACCCTTTTGTGATAATTTATGTCCTTTTTGTACTTTTCATAAGTTTAAACATAACTTTGAAGACTCTAATAGATACTTTAAAACTTTAAGAGAAGAGATAAAAATTTTAAAAAGAAAAAATGTAAAAGTAGATTCAGTCTATATAGGTGGTGGAACACCTCTTATAAATGAAAAACAATTAAGAATAACTATAAAACTTGTAAAAAAATTATTTGATGTAGAGGATATATCATGTGAGACTGATCCAAATCATATAGATGTAAACACAGTATATAAATTAAAAGGTCTAATAAAAAGATTATCTATTGGAGTTCAAAGTTTTGATGATGAGATATTAAAACAATTAAGTAGATATAAAAGATTTGGAAGTAGCTTAGAAATTAAAGAGAAAATATCTAAAATTGTTGGGATTTTACCTATTACAAATATTGATTTGATATTTAATATTCCAAACCAAACCCAAGATATTTTAAGAGATGATTTACAAAGTGCAAAAGATTTAGGTATAGAACAAATAACAACATATCCTTTAATGAGTTCAGATTTAAATTCAGGTTTTTTAAAAAGTAAAAAAATAAATACAAATGAACAAAAATTTTACAATATAATAAAAGAAGAACTAAAAGATTATACTAAAAATAATATGTGGTCATTTTCTAAAAATCTAGTAGATTTAAGTGATGAATATGTATCAACACATGATGAATATATTGGTGTGGGAAGTGGAGCATTTAGTTATCTTGATGGAAAACTTTTTATAAATGCCTTTGATTTAAAAGAGTATGAAGAAAATATTATTACAAGAAAAGATGCACTTATGGCAAAAAGTGAATTCGAAAATATAAATAAAATTGAGTATGCAATGCTAAGCACACTTTTTGGTGGAAAATTAAATATAAAAGAGTTTAATAAACTTTATAATGTAGATTTGGAAAAACTACTTAGAAAAGAGTTATATTTAGTAAAAAAATTAGATGTAATAAAAATAGAAGAGGGCATAATATATCCAACACAGTTTGGTGAGTATTTACTTGTAATTATGATGGCAAGTTTTTATAGTGGCATGGATAAAGTAAGAGCCATGTTTAGAAAATAAGAAATAGTAAATACTATTTCTTATTTTGTTTGTAAATATAAGTTTTTTAAGATAGTAATCATAGCTTCAATTGATTTTTTTGAAGTAGTCTCTTCTACTGTATGATATCCAATAGTAGGAACTTGTAAAGTTGTACCTTGAATACTATTTTTACTCTCTTTTATAATTCTTCCAAGTTCAGTAACACCTAAAGAAACTTTTGTATTTTCTTGTTTCATCTGATTTTTTATATGTTCATCTTTATAATGATATTTTATTCTATTTTTTAATACAATCTTTTTTATTCTAGCTTTTAAAGGAGAACGAAAATATGAATTTTCATCCTTATTTCTAAGTACAATATCAAGATGATTAATAGTTTCTATATTTTTATAAGGACTAGTATCAAGAACTAAAAGCTCATTTGTACTTATGTCAAATCTTCTAAAATATTCAAGTAAAAATCTCCAACTTCTACCTGCTTCTTCAGCAGCTGTAAAAAATGCTGTTCCTTTATAACCTAATTGGTACATATGAATAAGCATAGCAACACAAAGAACATTATCAATTTGAGCTGATAATAGATTGTCATTAATTTTAAGCTTATCTAAAAAAGCAATTGGTGTTCCTGGAAATAAATAATCTAAGCCCTCAACTTTAAAAATAATATTATTTCTTCTTTTACATAAAAAAGCATCTTTTATGGTACCCATACCCAAATAAGTGCCTGCCCATGGTTCATAAGCTTGAACTTTTTGGTTTATAAATCTCATTTCAAAGTTTTGTAATAGCTCCTCAGAGTTTGAATTTCCTTTTAAGTCGGCTTTATTTTTTGCAACAAAAGCAGCATATTGAAACTCATCATGACCTGTACAAATTAATCCATGTCTATCTGCATGTGCAGAAATATAACCGCTTTGGGGTTCTTCACCTTTTGCAACAAGTAATCCATCATAATACTCAACTTTAATACCTAAATCCTCAAGCTCTCTTTTTAAAAACATAAAAAAAGAGTGCTCAGCCCCAACAACACTAGGTATTCTAATGAGTTGCTTTAATGTGTCATAAAACTCTTCCATTTTTTTTCTCATAATAAAATATATTTACCTTAGGTAAACTTGTTAATTATATTAAATAATACTAATGATTAAATTTAAATAAAAAAATTATAAAGTTCTTTCTAGTTCTTTAATATTTTTTATAAACTTTACTATATCTTCAATTGATGAATATGATTTAATTAATTTATATTGTAACTCTTTTGCTGCATGTCTTTTAGATATATGTGATAACTCATGAGCTAAAATTGTTTTATAATTATTACTTTCAAGTAAATTTTGACTAATAATTAGATGACCAAAAGGCAAGGCTTCAGCAACATTTTTTCAGTTGTAATTGCTACTTTTAAATTAAAAGGAAAATTCATATTTTTACTTGTTTCTTTGTAAATTTACCCTTTCTCATTTACAATTCTTCTAAGTAAATTTTAGCATAATTATTTTATTTTATTTAGTCTAATATTTGGGGGAGGCTTACAGAGCAATTGTAAAAGATGGATTGACATCTAAAAAAGATTTAATCCAAGTACCTTATGTTTCAGAAGAACAACATTTACAAATTATTAAATCATTTGGTTATCTTAAATAGTTTGGAACAAGAGAATAACCAACTTTGTTGGTTTTCTCTGTTCCCCCTTGTCTTATTTAATAAAAAGTATCAGGCAATGAATTTATTATCATTAGTAATTTGAAGTTTATAGTTATAAAGTTAACAAATAACATGATAAGCCAGTATAGTAAATATTTTAGTGCAATAATAGTTAAAACAGCTACTGGAATTATTTTTGTAAGAATTTCAAAATAAAAAGAATCATCTACATTTATTGATTGTTGTATATATTCAGTGATATAAGTACTTTTATTTACAATAAAAGAAAATAAATCTGATATGGTTAATTCAGGCATAAAAAAGTCTATTAAAGCTCCAATAATTAGTGGCGAAATAAAAAGCCCAAAAAGAAGCTTCCAAAAATTAAATGTATATCTTGGCATTCCAATTTCGTCAAGCCTTATATCACACATTGAAAAATATGGAAATATAAAGGCACCTAATAAAATCCCTCCTCCAATATATGATATTTCATCATTAATAATATAGCTTGGGTTCAATGTAGCGAATTTTAATATTCCTTCAATAAAAGGAGCCATTAGAAGACAAAAGATAGGAAATAAATATAAAAAGAATAAAAACCCAATAGTTTGTGGTACAAATGGGAAAATATTTTTTTGTAAATAAATGAAAATATTTTCTATTATTAAAATAATTCTTTCTTTTCTATACTCATTCATCTTAGTCCCTAATATTGTTTTAATAATTTTATCTTAAGACTTATTAAATAAAGTATTTATAGGTTATAATTTATTAAATTTACTGTGCAACATCGGTGGGACAGCAAACGATAAAAGTTAAAAGAAGTCCCTATTAATAGGGATTGATTTTTTGAAAAGTGTATGGTGGAGATGTCCGGGATCGAACCGGAGTCTTAAAACATTTACTCTTGACGTCTACATGCTTAGTGAGGTTGAAAAATTTCACTTTCTAGCAGCTCAACCTGCAAGGCAACTAAAAAGCTAAGATTTTAAAGTGTCCTTTTAAAGTCAAATCAATCCTTTAAAAGTAATCTATCTAGGGTGAACCCGCGATAATCTACTTAGATAGAATCAGTAGTGCGAGTCTCCAAAGACTCAACCCGAAGGGAGTCTATAAGTTGTTAAACTTACGCAGCTTTTGCGTAAGCTGGAGCGTAATTTGTATTGTTTGCGTCTAAAAAAAATGAGCCGCGTAACGGCATGCTCAGGCCGACATGCAATCAAGCCTCAATGCTCTAATCGAAGCCATATCATCCCCATAATTAAGTAGTGAATTCTATCGTAATAAGCTTAAACTTAATATAAATATGAAAATCTTTATTTATCTTTATTTGATTCTTCTACTTTCAATTATAATTTACTAAAAAAAGTCTATAATTGCGAATATTTTAATTGGAGATTTTAAATGGATAAAAAAGGTATTTTAATTATTGGTGCAGGTGGAGTAAGTAGAGTTGCCACGGTAAAGTGTGCTATGAATATTGATACATTTGAAAAGATAACTTTAGCTTCAAGAACAGTTTCAAAATGTGAAGATATTGCTAAAGATATTAAGCAAAGAGTTGGAGTTGATATTGAAACTGCATCTATTGATGCTGATAATGTACCTGAGTTAATAAAACTTATTGAAAAAGTAAATCCTAAGATTGTATTAAATGTAGCCTTACCTTATCAAGATTTAACTATCATGGATGCTTGTACAAAAGCAGGCGTTGATTATGTTGATACTGCGAACTATGAACATCCAGATGAGGCTAAATTTGAGTATAAAGAGCAATGGGCAAGAGATGAGCAGTTTAAAAATGCTAATGTTATGGCTTTATTAGGAAGTGGTTTTGATCCAGGAGTTACAGGTGTATTTTGTGCATATGCTCAACAAAATCTTTTTGATGAGATTCATTATATAGATATTATGGATTGTAATGCAGGTGACCATGGATATGCTTTTGCCACAAATTTTAATCCTGAAATAAATTTAAGAGAAGTATCTGCAAATGGTAGATATTGGGAAGATGGTAAGTGGATTGAAACAAAACCATTAGAAATAAGAGTTGACCATGATTATCCAGAAGTTGGAGTTAAGCCCTCATATCTTCTATATCATGAAGAGTTAGAGTCTTTATCTAAAAATATTAAAGGTTTAAAAAGAATTAGATTTTTTATGACATTTGGTGATTCATATATAGCTCATATGAATTGTTTAAAAAATGTAGGTATGTTAGGAATTGAACCAGTTATGCATAAAGGCGTAGAGATTACTCCAATTGAATTTTTAACTACACTATTACCAGATCCTGCAAGTTTAGGTCCTAGAACAGTTGGTAAAACAAATATTGGATGTATTATTGAAGGTCTTAAAGATGGAGTAAAAAAGAGAGTTTATATTTACAATATATGTGACCACCAAGAGTGCTATAAAGAAACAGGAGCACAAGCTGTAAGTTATACTACTGGAGTACCTGCTATGATTGGAACAAAAATGTTATACAAAGGTATATGGAAATCAAAAGGTGTATTTAATATTGAAGAGTTTGAAGCAAAACCTTTTATGGATGAGTTGATGACTCAAGGTCTTCCTTGGAAAATATTAGAATTACCAGTAGAGTAGTTTTATTTAAGTATTTATAAGTCTTAATTAAGTCATAATAAACAAAACATAAAGGAGTCTGTTATGCAAAAATATATCTGTATAGTTTGTGATTATGTTTATGATCCAGAACTTGGAGATCCAGATGGTGGAATTGAGCCTGGAACATCTTTTGAAGATATTCCAGATGATTGGCAGTGTCCTGATTGTGGGGTAACAAAAGAGGATTTTGAAGCAATTGAAAATGATGAAAACAGTTAATAACATAAATGAATTACCAAGTCCAAGTTTTGTTTGTGAAGAAGCTTTATTAGAAAAAAATTTAAAGCTTCTTTCTCATGTACAAAAAGAAGCTGGGGTAACTATACTTTTAGCTTTAAAAGGATTTGCTTTACAATCTACTTTTGAACTTTGTAGAAAATATTTACAAGGTTGTTGTGCATCAGGGCTTCATGAAGCCATATTGGCATCAAAAGAGTTTAAAAAAGAAGTACATACATATTCTCCTGCTTATAAAGAAGAAGAGATTGAGCAGATTGTATCTTTATCAAACCATATTGTATTTAACTCTTTTAATCAATTAAAACAGTTTAAAGAAAAAGCTTTAGGTAAAGCTTCTATTGGTCTTAGGGTAAATCCAGAATATTCATCTGTTGAAGTTGATTTATATAATCCTTGTGGTGCTTATTCAAGATTAGGAATTACAAAGAAAA
Source organism: Malaciobacter canalis (assembly GCF_008000835.1). Lineage (GTDB taxonomy): Bacteria > Campylobacterota > Campylobacteria > Campylobacterales > Arcobacteraceae > Malaciobacter > Malaciobacter canalis. The sequence continues at coordinate 2,180,979 of NZ_CP042812.1, read as the reverse complement.
ACTTTTTAGATGGTGAGTTAGATGGTGTAGATGGATTACATTTTCATGCTTTGTGTGAACAAAATGTAGATGCTTTACAAGGAGCTTTGAAGAATTTTGAAGAGAAATTTGGCAAGTATTTATCTTCTATGAAGTGGGTAAATTTTGGTGGAGGACATCATATTACAAGAGAGGATTATGATGTTAAAGGACTTATTAATTTACTTAAAGATTTTAAGCAAAGATATCCTCATTTGAAAGTTTATTTAGAACCAGGAGAAGCAGTAGGTTGGCAAACAGGGTACCTAGTGGCAACAGTTTTAGATATCGTAGATAATGAGATGAAAATTGCTATTTTGGATACCTCTGCTGAGGCACATATGCCAGATACTTTAGCCATGCCATATAGACCTGATATAAGAAATAGTGGTTTAGCAAATGAAAAAAAATATACATATAGATTGGGTGGAAATACTTGTTTAGCTGGTGATATTATAGGAGATTACTCTTTTGATGAGCCTTTAAAAGTAGGAAGTAAAATAGTTTTAGAGGATATGATACATTATACTATGGTTAAAACAACTACATTCAATGGAATTAAGTTACCATCAATTGTTATAAAAAAAGACAATAGTTGTTACCAAATTGTAAAAAATTTTGGATATAATAATTATGAGGCAAGATTATAACTAGAGGATATATTGTATGGGAAGAGATAGAAGTATTATAAATGAAGAGTTCAAGGATCAAGAAGAAATAGATACAAATAAAGATGAGAAGCATAAACCAAATAACTTTTCAAGAAAAAGAAAAGAGATGAAAAAGAAAGGGAAAAAAGTTCAAATTTGGGTAAAAAAAGAGACTTTAGAGTATGAAAAAGAGTTGACAACTTTACAAATTGAGCTTTTGAAATTTCAAAACTATGTAAAAGAAAAAGGTCTAAAAGTTCTTATGGTTTTTGAAGGAAGAGATGCAGCTGGAAAAGGTGGTACTATTAAAAGAATCACTGAACACTTAAATCCAAGGGGTGCAAGAGTTATTGCTTTAGAAAAACCAAGTGATATTGAAACAACACAATGGTATTTTCAAAGATATACAAAGCATCTTCCAAGTGCTGGAGAAATAGTTTTATTTGATAGAAGTTGGTATAACAGAGCAGGGGTTGAGCCTGTAATGGGATTTTGTACTACAGCAGAGCATCATGAGTTTTTAAAAGAAGTTCCAGAGTTTGAACAAATGCTTGTAAAATCTGGGATTATTCTTTTGAAGTTTTATTTTTCTGTTTCTAAAAAAGAACAAGCAAGAAGATTTAAAAAAAGAGAATATGATCTTTTAAAACAGTATAAATTATCTCCTGTAGATAAAGAATCACAAAATTTATGGGATAAATATACTGTTGCTAAATTTTCAATGCTTATGGCTTCAAATACAGATATGTCACCATGGACAATAATAAGAAGTGATAATAAGAAAAAAGCAAGAATCAATTGTATTAAACATATTTTAACACAAGTAAAATATCCAAATAAAATTGATTCAAAAAAAATAAAAGTAGATCCAACTATAGTAATTGATGGAACTAGAGAAATAGAATTAATGGAAAAAGAAAATAAATTTGCAAAGGCTGAATAAAGATGAACTTAAGTGATTTTGAGAAAACAAACTATAGTGGATTGTATGTATCAAAAGTTGCCCATCCGACTTTTGGAAAAAAATATATTGCAAGATTTCAACATGAAAGAAAAAGATATGTTAAAGTTTTAGGTTATACAAAAAAAGACAATCTTACAAAAAAAAGTGCTTTAAATTTAATGCAAAAGTTTAAAGATTCAATAATTGTAGAAGAGAAAAAAGAAAAAATTGAAGTAAAACCAAATAATGATAATATTTGTGATAATGAAAAATTAGAAAAATTACAAGAAGAAAATAAATTTTTAAAATCATTATTAGGTGACTTTGAGACTTTAGATTCAGAAGTAATAAAAGATGGTGTTCAAAAACTATATGATGCTGAAGAGTTAAAACAGTATCAAATAGAGCTTATTAAGCTTCAAAATTATCTTGAAAATGAAAATAAAAGAATGATTATTTTATTTGAGGGTAGAGATGCATCTGGAAAAGGTGGTGCTATTAGACGAATTACAAGATATATGAATAATAAGCATTACAGAGTTGTAGCTCTTGGTAAGCCAACTGAAACACAAAAAAATCAGTGGTTCTTGCAAAGATATATTGAACATTTTCCAACGGGTGGAGAAATAGTTTTATTTGATAGAAGTTGGTACAATAGAGCTATGGTTGAGCCAATCTTTGGATTTTGTACTGAAGAAGAGTATGAGATTTTTATGGAAGATGTTGTTAATTTTGAACAAGATTTAGTAAGACAAGGTATGGTTTTAATTAAACTTTACTTTTCTGTGTCAAAAGATGAGCAAAAAAGAAGATTTGATAGAAGAATAAATGATCCTTTAAGACAATGGAAATTTTCAGAAGTTGATATGCAAGCACAAGATTTGTGGACTGAATTTTCTGAAAAAAAATATGAGATGTTAAGAAGAACAAACTCAAGAAGTGCACCTTGGCATATTGTAAGAAGTGATGATAAACATAAAGCAAGATTGGAAGCTGTGAAAATTATTTTAAATTCTATTGATTATGATGGAAGAAATTATGCATTAGATTTTCAACCAAATGAGAAAATAAATATCTCTGTTCAAAAAGAGTTAATGCAAATGAGAAAATCTCAAAACTATTAAGAAAAAAGCTTTTGCTTTTTTCTTTGGAAATATATTGAAAAAAAAATACCTAATACTTTTATTTACTATTTTGCTACTATTATTAGCAATCTTATATATATCTAAACAAAATAAAAATAGTTTAATATATAGTTTTTATCACTGGGAAAATAGTTATAATATAAAAGAGAATAAAGAAAAGCTTTATATAAAAGTTCTAGATATTGATTATTCTAATAAATTAGAAATTATAAAAACAAGATTTGATGTAAAACCTCCAAAAAATTTTATTCCTGTAATTTATATAACTAATAAAACAATGAAAACTGTAAAAGCAAATAAATTAGCTTCAAAAGTTTTAAAAGCTTTAGATAGTTATAGATTTACTTATGATGAATTACAAATAGATTGTGATTGGTCACTAAATTCAAAGGCTAACTATTTTAAATTTTTAAAGCTTTTAAAAACAAACCTTAATAAAAAACTTAGTGCAACTATAAGATTACATCAAATTAAGTATTATAAAAAAACTGGAGTGCCTAGTGTGGATTATGGTTTACTGATGTATTATAATATGTCTTATATTGGAGATTATAATACAAAAAATTCAATTTTAGATAATAATATTGCAAAAAAATATCAATACAATTTTGATAAATATCCTTTAAAACTAAAACTTGCACTTCCTTTATATTCTCAAGCAGTACAATTTAGATATAAAAAACCACTTGATATTTTTGAGGGTATAGTTCAAACTGATTTTGATGAAAAATTTGAAAAGCTTAAAAATGGGTATTTTAAAGTTTTACAAAGTCACTATTTTAAAGGCAGATATGTTTATGAAGATGATATTTTTAGATTTGAAGATTCAAAAAAACAGGATTTAAAAATTGCATTAGAAGATTTTTTTAAAATAAGTAATAATAGATTTGATGAGGTAGTTTTTTATACAATAAAATATAAAAATAAGTATGATTTACAAAAGTTACTAAAAGGTATATAGATGATTATTCGAACATTTTTTATGATAATACTTTTCAAAGTATTTTTATTTTCTTGTGGGGGATTTTGGTATGATGATGGAAGATTTTTATTTTTAGAAAAAAGAGATTATCCTTTTGCAAAATATGAAGAAAACTTGGAGTTCGCTTCAACTTATAACACAATAATACATGATTATAGAAAAAGAGCAAAAGAAGCAAATTTAAACTTATGGCAAGAGCAATTACATAATAAACTCTCAAAAGAACAAATTGAAAATATTATTTATAAAAATAAGCAAGTTGATTTGATAAAAAATGAAGATATATTAAGATATTTGGCTTTTGTAAAAAAGCAAGAGATTCATGTATCATCATCTTTTTATAACAATTATTCAAAAAAAGAGAAAGAAAATGCTATAAAACCAGAGTTTTTAATAGAAGAAGCTTTGGAAAATTTAGAAAAAGTACAATCTAATTATTTAAAAAAAAGATATTTCTTTCTAGCTTTAAGATTGGCGCATTATAAAAACTTAAAACCTTTGGATATTTATAATACATATAGCTATCTTTTAAAAGATAAAAATAAAACTATTATTGATGATTGGATTCTTGGAATTTATGCAGGAGCACTTATTAAAAAAGGTGAAATTGTAAAAGGAACTTATGAGTTTTCAAAACTATTCTCAAAAGATAGAATCAACTGGCATTTAGCCTTTTATAATTTTAAGTATATTAAAACACAAAAACAATGGGATGAGTTAGTTAATCTTAGTAAAAATAAAGATGAAATAGCAAAACTATACGCAATAAGAGGTTTAAGTAAAAATGCAAATATTATTCATGAACTTAAAAATATTGCAAAACTTGATATAAATAGCAAATATTATGAGTTGCTTTTATATAAAGCATTATTAAAATCACAAAGCTTTTTTGATATTGAAAATGATCTTTATGGGAAAAATGAAAAGATTGATTATACGAACTTTATAGACTATTTAAAAACTGTAAAAAAAGATGATATGTATTTAGTAAATTTAACACTTGGTTTTTTCTCATATTATCAAAATAATATAAAACAAGCAAAACAGTATTTGAGTATTTTAAAAGAAAAATATAGTTCTTCTCATGAAGTTCAAAATTTAGATTATATAATTTTTTTAAATGATATTAAAAAAATAAATAGTGATGTTGAGAAAAAAATATATGAAAAATTAAATCTTTTATCAGACAATAGTTGTACTTTTAAATCTGTTGAGAAATATACTTTTTATAAGTTAAAAACACTATATAAAAATAGTAATTTAAAGTTTAAATCTTATCTTATGTCACAAATGGATTATTTTGATGAAAGAAGTTTAGATTTAAATAGAGTAAATAAAATTGATGCATTAATTAAAAATAAAACAAATAATAGTTTTGAAAACTATATTGTTTTAAAACTTAAAAATAAAAATATTCAAAAAACACTTGAAAATGCGAAAGTGTATGGATTGATAAACAACTTTAAATTTAAAGAAGCATTAGATACAAATAGTGAAATTTTAAATGATAAAGTAACTTTTAGTATTTTTGAAAACTCAATAAAAGGGAATAATAGAAAAGGTGAAAAGTATCAAGAAACTATTAAAGAGATTTTAGAACACTTACTTAGCCTTGAAAAAATACTTAAAAATAATCCAAATGATGCTTTGACAAACTATAAGTATGCAACAGCTATTTATAATCTAAGTTATTTTGGAAACTCAGCAAAATTAACAACTATTTATAAAAGTAGCTATAGTTTTAAAAGTTTAAAATTAGAAAAAGAAAGAATACAAACATCAATAAATCATTATAAAAAAGCATTGCAAACTTCAAAGAATAGTGAATTAAAAGCAAAGATTTTATATTCACTTGCAAAAAATGAGTTGGCTTTATATGATTTAAAAAACTCTAAAAAAGAGAGTTATTACGAAAATTATGATTCTTACTCATTTGAGAGGTTGTATTATTTTAGTATAAATGATTATAAAAAATATATAGTTCAAGGTTATGGAGAGTTTTTCAAAAAGCTTGAAAAAGAGTACTCTAATACTAATTACTATAAAGATTTAATTCAAGAGTGTGGTAACTTAAGATATTTTCAAAAAGTTATGCAAAAAGTAAGTGTGGATGATAGCTTTAAAAGTATAAATACAAATGAAAGAAAAGTTTTGAAATATCTAGAAAAAGATATACAAACAAAATCAAGAAAAGCTTTAAAAGATTATGATTTGATTTATTTTTTAAAATTGACAAATAATATACCAATTAGTAGTAAAACGGTTACTTTATATAATAATATTGCTTACTATTTACAACAAAAAAGAAAAAGTGATGAAGCAGTATATTTATTAAATAAGGTTTTAGAAGTTTATCCTAAAAGAGTAGTTGCTTATTATAATTTAGGTGATGCATACTGGGATAGTTATGATAGATTTAATGCAAAAAAAGCCTATAAAAAGTATATAGAACTTATGAAAGAAGCAAATAAAGAAAACAAAATTCCAAAAGTTGTAATACAAAGACTAAAAGGCTAGATTTATTCTACCATTTAGTCTTTTCATTTGATTCTTCATCTTTTTTTAGAAATACTTCAAGCTCATTTTTTTCTAATTGCCTTAGCCATTTTTTTTCTTCTCTATTTGAAATCTCTTTTTCACTTATTTTTGATATTTGAGATTTTTTTTCTTTATTGTTTATCTTGTTATTTTCAGCTTTTTGTTCATTTTTAGCTTCTTTATTTTCTTTATTTTTTTCAGTTTCTTTATTTTTGGAATTTTTTAAAGAACTATTCTTTTCGTCTTTTTTATTTTTAGTATTTTGATTTTGATTAGAATTTTGTTTATCATTTTCTTGCTTTTTATTTTCATTATTTTTATTGTTTTTATTCTTTTGCTTATTGTTTTTTTCATTACTCTTTTTTGAATCTTGTTTTTTTTGTTTTTTTAAAGCATCTTTTACAATATCTAGATTTTGTCTAGTTTGCTTATCTTCTTTGAATTTTAATGCTTTTTCATAACTTCTTATTGCTTCTTCTAGCTGATTTAGCTTGGTATAACTATTCCCCATATTATGAAGTTTTTTAAACTCTAAGCTTTCATCTGAACTTATAACTTTTTTATAGTTTTCTAATGCTTGCTTAAACTTTTTTTGTTTATAAAGTGAGTTTGCAAGATTGTAGTAAGCTTGGGGAGTTTTTGCAACTTTTTTAAACTCTTTAGCTGCTTTTTCATAATCTTTTTTTTCATAGGCTTCTTGTGCTTTATCTATTGTTTTAAAGTCAGTAATAGAAGCTTTTAAATCATATTGTATAAGTAAAATCAAAATAAAAGGTAAGAATCTACTTTTTGGCAAAGAAGAGAAGGCTATTAGTAAAATTAACAATGCTAGGGCTAAAGGATAATAAAATAGTTCAGTATAAACTTTGAATTTTTTTGATGTAGTATTTTGTTTTTTTGAGTTGTTTTCAACTGTTTTTATGATACTTTCTATATCATAATCATCAATTGTATAGTTTATATATGCTCCATTTGTATTTAAGCTAAGATTTTTAATATTTTCATTTAATGCTACAGTTACAATATTTCCATTTTCATCATTTAAAAATTTTCCATTTTCTAATCGTATTGGTGTTCTTTCTTTGCTTGCTGTTGTTATAATATAAATATTTATATTAAAATCCTTTGCAAGTTTTATTTCTTCTTCAAAACTATTTTTATCTGTTCCATCTGTTAAAATTATAAGATTTTTTGTTTGTATATTTTTTAAAAGTTTTGATGCACTTTTTATAGCTACTTGTAAACTTGAACCATTATCAAAAGTATATTTTTCATCTATTCTTGAAACTATTTGTTTAAGTGAAGTTATATCGCTTGTCAAAGGAGATAAAATATAAGATGAATTAGAAAAAAGAATAACAGACACAACTTTATCTTTAGATAAATCCAATAACTTCAAAAGTTTATTCTTTGCAAAAGTCAATCTATTTGGCTTAATATCATCTGCAAGCATTGATTTTGATGTATCTAAAGCAATTGTATATGAAATTAGCTCTTGTTTTAATTCTTGCTCTTTTGGTTCTATAACTGGTCGCCCCAATGCAATAAGCATCAGTATTACTGCAATAAAAAATAGAATATTTCTTGTGTTTTGATTCATAAATTTATTGTTAACTGTAAGTTTATTTAGTGCTTCTTGTGTAAAGAGTTTTTGCATCGATTTTTTGTTAGTTGTGATGAAAAAAGCTAATAATATTGTTGGTATTAACATAAAAAATAGTACGTTTGGATATAAAAATTGCAACTTGATACTCCTTTTGTAAAAACCAATTTTATTAAAGCTTTAGTAATAGTTAGATAAAATCGCATAAAATTATATTTTCGGAGTAGATTTAATGGAATTTAACGCACAAAAAGTTGATGAAGCTAATGCAGTAGTTACTGCAACGGTATCAAAAGACTTAATTGAAAAAAACTTAGACAAGGTAGCTAAGCAAGCTGCTAAAACACTTGATATTCAAGGTTTTAGAAAAGGTAAGGTTCCTGTGGCTATTGTTAAGCAAAGATATGCTGATAAGTTAGAGCAAGATGCAGAGAGTGATGTATTAAGAGATATTTTAGCAAAATCTTTAGAAGAATTAAATATTAAAAATGATGACTTAGTTGGTGAGCCAGCGGTTACAAAATTTGATAAAAAAGATAATGGTGATATTGATGTTGAGATTAAAGTTGCTTGCAAACCAGAAGTTGATTTAGGTGATTATAAAGCATTAATTCCTGAAGTTGAAGATAAGCAAATTGATGAAAAAGAGATTGCTGAAAGATTAGAAGAAATGTCTAAATCTTCTGCACCATTAGAAAAAATCAAAAGAAAAAGAATGGTAAGAGATGGTGATTTTGCTGTTATTGATTTTGAAGGTTTTGTTGATGGTGTTGCATTTGAGGGTGGAAAAGCTGAAAAGTATCCATTAGAGATTGGTTCAGGTTCTTTTATCCCAGGATTTGAAGAACAAATTATTGGTATGAAATATGAAGAAGAAAAAGAAGTAACTGTTACTTTCCCAGAAGAGTACCAATCAAAAGATTTAGCTGGAAAAGAGGCTGTATTTAAAGTAACTTTACATGAAATTCAAGAAAAAGTTGCAGCAGAGATTGATGATGAATTTGCTAAAAAAATGTTACCAAATGAAGAAGATGCAACTGTTGATACTTTAAAAGAGAAAATTAAAGAACAACTTAAAAATGCAGAAATGGCTAAATATTATAGAGAAGAGTTAAAACCTCTTTATTTAGATAAACTAGTTGAAGAGTTAAATTTTGCATTACCAAATTCTGTAATTGAGCAAGAGATTAATTATGCACTTAATAACAAAGTTAGATCTATGAGTGAAGAAGAGATTAAAGCTTTACAAGAAGATGCTTCAAAAGTTGAATCTATGAGAGAAGAGTTAAAAGAAGATGCACAAAAATCTGTAAAAGCTACATTTATTGTTGATGCTTTAGCAAAAGCTGAGGGTATTGATGTAAGTGATCAAGAAGTAACTCAAGTTATTTATTATGAATCAATGCAAATGGGACAAAATCCACAAGATGTATTAAAACAGTATCAAGAAGCTGGATACCTACCAGCTATAAAAATGTCTATGATTGAAGATAAAGTTATTACAAAATTATTAGATGAAAAATTAGGAAAATAATTTACTAGGATAAAAGATGAGTTATATACCATACGTAGTTGAAAAAAGTGGAAGAGGCGAAAGAAGTTATGATATTTATTCAAGACTTCTAAAAGACAGAATTATTATGTTAAGTGGTGAAATTAATGATCAAGTAGCATCAACAGTAGTTGCACAATTATTGTTTTTAGAAGCAGAAGATCCAGAAAAAGATATTTATATTTATATCAACTCTCCAGGTGGAGTTATTACAAGTGGTATGTCAATCTATGATACTATGAATTATATTAAACCTGATGTTTGCACTATTTGTGTAGGTCAAGCTGCTTCAATGGGAGCATTTTTATTATCTTCTGGAACAAAAGGGAAAAGATACTCTTTACCTAATTCTAGAATTATGATTCACCAACCACTAGGTGGAGCACAAGGACAAGCTACTGATATTCAAATTCAAGCTAAAGAGATTCAAAGAATGAAAGATAGCTTAAATAAGATTATTTCTGAGCAAACAGGTCAGCCTTTAGAAGTTATTGAAAAAGATACAGATAGAGATAACTTTATGAGTGCTGATGAAGCTTGCACATATGGGTTAATTGATAAAGTAATTACAAGTCATAAGTAAAACAATGATTAGAGAAGTTATAACATATCCAAATAAGCTACTTCGAACAAAATCAAAAGATGTGGAGAAGTTTGACGAAGAACTTCACACTCTTTTAGATGATATGTACGATACAATGATTTCAGAAAGTGGAGTTGGACTTGCTGCTATACAAGTTGCAGTTCCACTAAATGTTTTAATTATTAATCTTCCTGATGAATATGATATTCAAAATAAAGAAGACTTAATAGAAGCAATTAATCCTGTTATTGTTGAAAAAGATGGTGAACAAGTAAATGTAGAAGGATGTTTAAGTGTTCCTGGATTTAACGAAGAAGTAAAAAGAGCTCAACATATAGTTGTAGAGTTTTTTGATAGATTTGGCAAAAAACATAAAATCGAAGCACAAGACTTTATAGCAGTTGCATGGCAACATGAAATGGAACATTTAACTGGACATCTTTTTATAGAAAATTTATCTATTATTAAAAGAAAAAAGTTTGAAAAAGAGTGGAAGAAAAAGCTAAAAGCTAAAAAATAGTTTTTAGCTTTTTTACTTATTAAATAGATTATAAAGCATTGTAACTAACAATGCATTTGACAATAACCAAATACTCCAAAAGAAAATTTTCTCAAAAGTTGTAAAAAATATCTCTTTATATCTTAAAGGTGATGACATATAAGCTAAGATTACATATACAACTGTTGCAACTGTAAGTGCAGATTTAAATGGTGATGTAAGAAGTATCATAGCAAAAGAAAAAAATGGAATAATCAAGCTTAAAGCAAAAAACTTACCATATCTTTTTCTATTTTTGTCTCCTTCAAAATAACTAACTGTATGACCGCAATTTGGGCAAATTGTTCCTATTCTTGCAAGGATTTCATAATCACATTCTGGACATTTAATTAAAGGCATACTCTTTTCCTATTTTTTGTTTAAAATACTACTCTTTAAATATTTTATTAAAATTAAAAAAAGAATTAATTAAAAAACTTCAACTATTAAAATAGTTTATTGTTTGTATATTCTACAATCTTTTTTGCAAGTAAAGTATTATCATTTGCAATTTCATTTGTAGTTTGTGATATTATGGAATTGGTTTCAATTTCATTATTTAAGCTAGTTATTTTTTCATTTATTTTAAAGATTGTATTTTGTTGATGTTTTGAAATAGTTGTAACTTCTTTTATATAATTTATAGTTTTATTAATATTAGTATTTAAATCTTCATATCCCTCAATCATATTATTTGAAATTGTTTTTCCTTCATTTGCTTCTACATTAGCATCTTCTACAAGTTTTTTTATTTTTTTTGCTGCTTGAGCACTTTTTGTAGCTAGGTTTCTTACTTCTTGAGCAACTACTGCAAAACCTTTTCCAGCTTCTCCTGCTGTACTTGCTTCAACTGCTGCATTTAAACTTAAAATATTTGTTTGGAAAGCTATTTGATCAATTGTTGTAATAGCTTTATTAATATCTTTTACTTTATCATTTATTTGCTCTATTGAGTTATTTGTTTTAAATGCTAAATCTTCACCTTTTAAAGCATATGATGTAAGGTTATTAGCAAGATTTGACATGTTATTTGTAGTATCAAATATACTTTTTATTTGTTCTGTAACATCTTGAATATCATGGCTTGTGTCTTTTATGCTTTCTTTTGTAAATGTAGATGTTTCATTTAGTTTGTTTACGCTATTTAGAAGTTTATTTGAAGAGTGCATAAGTGATTGTCCATTTGTTTTATTTTCATTTAGCATCAAAACAATTGCACTTTTTAAACTATTTATTGAGTTTATCATATGCAAGAATTCACCACTATTTTCAAGATTGTTAATTTTTATATTTTTTGTATAATTATAATTTGTATACTCAATTAATTGTTTATTTATTATTTCATAATTTTCTTTTGTATTACTAATCATATCATTTACGCTATTTTTAAACTCTTCTAAAAAAGGATTTGATGAACTTTTTGTGATTTTTTTTGAAAAGACTCCTTTTTTTAAACTTTCCATAACTTCTTTTGCTTCATTTATCAAAATCTTTTCTTCTTCTTTTTTTATATTTTGTTTTTTTTCTCTTAGATCAATTATCTCTTTTATTTTTGAATATTCACTTGAAAATGATGTATTTGTATCAAATTTAGTATTTGGATTATCCATATCTTTTAGAAAATTTATAAGTTTTAAAGATAATTGTTTACCATTTTTCCTTTCGTCAAATTCATGAAATATTAAAGCAATTGCAATTATTACTTGAATAGCTTGGGCAGTTTTGTTTTCTGTAAAAAGTATTGCATTTAAAGGAAGTACAATCATACCAATATAATGTACAATTGTCATTCTAAAATATAGTGATTTTAAAGTTTGCATTTTATAACTCCTAATTTTTTAGAAGTATAATAAAATAGGATAATATTTGTCTTGATTATAATCAATAAAAAAGACAAACTACAAAGTTTGCCTTTAAATTTATTTTAGTTTTTGTAAGATTGCTATTAGATTTGAAGATACATCAACTAACTCTTTTGTTGCACTTAGAGTCTCTTTTGATTTATCTCCACTATTGTGTGCACTATTTGAAACATTTGCCATTGATTGTGTTACTTCATTTACACCTTGACTAGCTTCAAAAGCAGTATTTGAAAGCTCATTTGAGATATCTTCTTGTTTTGACATTGATTTTGAGATATCTGTTGACATGTGCGTTATTTGTTCAATTGTATTATCTATTTTGCCAATTGAACTTAAAGAGTTTTTAACTAAAGTTTGTATTAATTCAATAGCACTTGTAATCTCTTTTGCAGCATCATCAGATCTATTCGCAAGGTTTCTTACTTCTTGTGCAACTACTGCAAATCCTTTTCCAGCTTCTCCTGCTGTTGCTGCTTCTACTGCTGCATTTAGACTTAGAATATTTGTTTGAAATGCTATTTGTGTAATAAGATTGATAGTTTCTCCAATTTTTTCAGACTCTTCATTTAGTTTCATCATAGCATTTGTTGTCTCTTTTGATTGTTCTTGTGCAATTTTTGTAATCTCTTCTGCTTTTGAAGAAGTACTTGATATCTCTTTTATTGATGTAAGCATTGTTTGTATCTTTGTAGATACATCATTTACTGCTTCATTGATTTGTGTAATTGATACTGATATTTCTTCTGAACCATTTTTTGTTATTTGGGCTTCATTTGACATTGATTGAGCAGCTAAAGATAAATTGTCCAATGATTTTGTAACTTTTTGTACATTTTCATCAATATCAAAAATAAGATTTTTTCTTTCTGTTATATCTGTTGCATACTTTACAATTTTAAAAGGTTTGTTCTGTTCATCTAGTATTGGATTATATGTAGCTTGTATCCAAATTCTTTTATTATTCTTGCCAATTCTTAAATAAATACCTGAATCAAACTCTGCATTATTTAATTTTTCCCAAAACTTTTTATACTCTATAGAGTTTTTATAAGACTCTTCACAAAAAATACTGTGATGTTTACCTTGAATCTCACTCAAACTATAACCTAAAGTATCTAGAAAGTTTTGATTCGCGTTTAAAATAATACCATCTGTATTAAATTCAATAATAGCTTGAGACTTACTTATTGCATCTATTTGACCTGTATAATCCAATGTTTGAATTTTTCTTTTTGTTATATCTTGTGCAAATTTTACTATTTCATATACATTGTTATTTTTATCTTTGATTGGAGTATATGATGCTTGTATATAAATAGACTCACCATTTTTTTTATATCTTTTAAACTCAGATGTTTGTGTTAGCCCTTCATTTAAATCTTTCCAAAAATTTCTATAATCATTGCTATTTGCATAGTTCTTATCACAAAAAATGCTGTGATGCTTACCTTTGATTTGTTCAATATCATCATAGCCTAAAGCATTTAAAAAGTTTTTATTAGCTGTTTTTATTGTTCCATCAGTTTTAAAGCTAATAATTGCATAGTTTTCTTCTAAAGCTTTAAGTCTGGCAGAATCTTCTTTTGATGTAAAAAGTGTCATTTTAAATTTTACCTTTATTTATTTATTTTGCATAATAATTGAAAAAAGTTGTAATATAAATTTCAAATATTATCTAGATTTTATAAATTATAATTTTTTAATACTAATATTCAAATATTTTAACACTTTTTGAGTTTTAAAAAGTTGAAATTTTATGTAAAATCTAAATATAATAAATAAAATTATTATTTAGGATATAAATGAAAATCATAAATTCAGCAACACTACAAACTATTGAAGCAAAAAGCGTCGATGTAGAAGCATCTTTTACAAATGGCTTACCATCATTTACAATTGTAGGATTAGCATCAAATATAATTCAAGAGTCAAGGGATAGAGTAAAGTCTGCTTTATTATCAAATGAGTTTAAATTTCCTGCAAAAAAAATAACAATAAATCTGTCTCCTTCTGAAATTCAAAAAAGTGGTACACACTTTGATTTGGCAATTGCACTTTTAATAGCTTTATATGAAACAAATGTTGTGTTTAACGATTTTTATATATTTGGAGAGCTAAGTTTAGATGGAAAAATAAAAGATAGTAGTAGTATTTTTCCTATTGTTTTATCTTTAACAAAACAAAAACTTGTAAAAAATGTCTTAGTATCAAAAGAAAGTGCAAAAAAACTTTCAAAAATTCCAAATATAAATATCTATTGTGTAGATAATTTAGATATGGCTATGCAGTTTTTTAAGTTTGATAATAAAGAAAAATTCAAATATATATCTTCAAGTTTTGAGTGTGAGAGTTTTTCTATTTTAAATAAATCATACTATTTTTTAAAAGATTATGAACTAGATTTCAATGAAGTAAAGGGGCAAAAATACGCTATTGAGGCTTCATTAATTGCAGCTGCTGGAAGTCATAATATACTATTTGAAGGAAGTGCTGGTTGTGGTAAAAGTATGATTAGCAAAAGATTAAAGTTTATTATGCCACCTATGAGTTTAGAAGAGATATTAGAAAAAGCGAAACTTCAATCAATTGATTTAAAACCCATAGACTTCTCTCCAATTAGAGTTTTTAGAGCTCCACATCATAGCTCAACAAAATCTTCGATATTTGGAGGTGGAAGTGGCAATAGTGCAAAAATTGGTGAGATTGCATTATCAAATAATGGCATATTGTTTTTTGATGAACTTCCTCATTTTTCAAAAAGTACTTTAGAAGCTTTAAGAGAACCACTTGAAGATTTTAAAGTTTTAATTAGTCGAGTAAACTCAAAAGTTCTTTATGATACGAAGTTTTTATTTATAAGTGCAATGAACCCTTGTCCTTGTGGAAACTTACTTTCAATTAGCAAAGATTGTAGATGTAGTGATTTAGAAGTTCAAAGATATAAAAACCGTCTTTCAGAACCATTGTTAGATAGAATTGATTTATATGTAGTGATGAATGAACCAAGTGTTAATGAAAAGGTTTATTATAATTCAATGCAATTGCATGAAAGGGTTATTTGTGCATTTAAAAAACAAAAACAAAGAGCCCAAAATGATTTAAATGGAAAGTTAAGTGATAAAGAGATTAAAAAATTTTGTAAATTAGATGATAGTTCAAGTGAAATACTTAATAAAGCAATAGTAAATTATAAACTATCTTTTAGAAGTATTAATAAAATTTTAAAAGTATCAAGAACAATCGCTGATTTGAATAATAATGAAAATATTACAAAAGAAGATTTAATGAAAGCATTAAGTTATAGAAAAAGATAATAAAGTAAGACATAATATAAAAATAATTAGTTTACACCTTTGTAATAACAAAAATGGTATTATACAAAATTAATAAAATAAGCTTTTAAAGCTTAAGGAGAATCAATGACAAAATGCGGTTATGTATCTGTGGTTGGAAGACCAAATGCAGGTAAAAGCTCATTATTAAATTGGCTTGTTGGTGAAAAACTTGCAATGGTTTCACACAAAGCTAATGCTACAAGAAAAAGATCAAATATAATAGTTATGCATGAAGATGACCAAATTATATTTGTGGATACACCAGGACTTCATGAAACTGAAAAACTATTAAATCAATTTATGCTTGATGAGGCTTTAAAAGCTATGGGTGATTGTGATTTGATTTTATTTTTAGCACCAGTTACAGATAAACTTACTCATTATGAGGATTTTTTACAAAAGAACAAGAAAAATACAAATCATATACTTTTATTAACAAAAATTGATAATATAACTAATGATGAAGTTTTAGCTAAGATGAAAGAGTATGAAAAGTATAGTGATAAATATCAAGCTGTAATTCCTGTATCAATAAAAAAAGCAACAACTCATGCAGATATTCTAGATGAGGTTGTAAAACACTTACCTGAACACCCTTATCTTTATGATCCTGAAATAATGACAACTGAAACTTTAAGAGATATCTTTAAAGAGTTCATTAGAGAATCAATTTTTGAAAATATCTCTGATGAAATACCTTATGAAACAGATGTTGTTGTAGAAAAAGTTGAAGAAAAAGATCATATTGATGTTATTAAAGCAACAATTGTTGTACAAAAAAGTACTCAAAAAGGTATGATTATAGGAAAAGGTGCTACTGCTATTAAAAGAATAGGTAAAGATGCTAGAGTTAAAATAGAGAAATTAACAGGTAAAAAGTGTTATTTAGAACTTTTTGTTTCAATAAGAAAGAATTGGACAAAAGATAAAAAAGGTCTAAAAGACCTAGGATATGATGTAACATTATAAAAAGTATAAGTTTATCTTGCTTTTTAAAGAAAGTTTATTTTATAATTTGTAGTTTATTCGTTTGGTGTATCTAAAGTTTTAAGATACGTCGCTTTACAAAACTGTAAAGCAGTTATGATTGTATTTACTTTAAGAGGGAAACAGTGCAATTATCAATTATTTATGAATTAAGAGCAAACAATGTGGAAGAAGAGCATATTGAATTAATTATGCAAAGAGTTAAAAATAGGCTTTCTGAAAAGAATATTGATGCTGAACTTGAAAAATTAGGATATTCTAAAATCTTTACTGTTGATTATGATGCATATGATGCTGATTATACTTATGATGATGAAGAAGACTACTAAAACTAAAATCAATATCCCCAAGGGTATTGATTTTACTAAAAAATAAACTAATAGCAAAGATATTATTAACTAACAAATTTTAACTACAATACTTCACTAATAAAGATTATAATGTAAAAAATTAGTGGAGCAAATAATATGAAAAAAGCCATACTATTACTTAATATGGGTGGACCAAATAATTTAGATGAAGTAAAAGTTTTTTTAAAAAATATGTTTAATGATAAAAGAATAATTTCAGCACCAAAGCTAATTAGAAAATTAATTGCATTTATAATCATAAAAAGTAGATTAAAAGAAGCGAAAAATAATTATAAACAATTAGGTGGAAAATCACCAATAATTGGCTATACAAAAGAACTTGTAAATATTTTAAATAATGAACTTGATGCAGATATTTTTTATGTGATGAGATATACACCTCCTTTTGCAAAAGATGTATTACCAAATATTAAAGATTATGATAAAGTTTTTGCTATTCCTTTATATCCACATTATTCAACTACAACAACTGCTTCATCTTTTGATGATTTATTTATAGAAGCAAAAAAATATAAAATGGAAAATAAAATCCAAACTGTACATAAATACTACTCTAATGAAAACTATAATAAAGCCATTGTTCAAAGAATCAAAGAAGCGTTAAAAGATAAAGATCCAAATGAATATGAACTTGTTTTTTCAGCCCATGGTTTAACTCAAAAAATAATTGATAATGGAGATATTTATCAAAAAAATATAAAACAAAATGTTTACTATGCAAGAAAAGAGTTAGCAAAACAAGGTATAAATTTTCATAAGACACATTTAGCTTATCAATCAAGGGTTGGACCAATGCAATGGATAAAGCCATATTTAGAAGATAAATTAGCTTCTTTAAAGTTGAAAAAAGTGATTATTTATCCAATTGCTTTTACTATTGATAACTCTGAAACAGAGTTTGAACTTGATGTTGAATATAAAGAGTTGGCACATGAATTAGGATTTAAAGAGTATATCGTAGCAAAAGCACCTAATATACTAATGAGTGAAGTAATCAAAGATTTGTACAATAAGATGGGAACATAACATGAAAGATTTTGCAGTAATTGGAGCAGGCATTGGTGGAACTTCTGCTGCTTTAGCATTAAATAAAGATTTTGATGTAACGCTATTTGAAAAAGAGCAATATTTAGGTGGATGCTCTTCTACTTATAAAAGAGGCAAGTATTATTATAATGCAGGGGCAACTACTTTTGCAGGTTACCAAGATGGAACTTTTTTATATGATTTTTTTAAAAAAAATGAGGTTACTTTTAAAAAACAATTACTTGACTCATCTTTAACTGTTTTAATTGGAAATAAAAAAATAAGAAGATTAAGAGATTTAGATGCTTTTGTTGATGAGATTAATAGTGTATTTTATCATAAAAAGAATAAGGAGTTTTATGAATTGATTTTTTCTATAACAAATAGATTTTTTCAAATTGATGATTATTATTACTCAAATAAAAATCTTTTTTCTAAAGCTAAGTCTTTATATTCATTTAAAAATCTTTTTTTTGAGTTCTCATCACTTCTATTTACAAAAGCAGATAAATTTATAGATAAGTTTTTTAATGGCATTTCAAAAGAGTATTTGGATTATATAAATAATCAAGTATTAATAGTATCTCAAGCAAAAACAAATGAGATAAACTTTTTAACTTGTGCTTTAGCCTTGGGTTATCAGTTTATGAATAACTACTATATTTATGGTGGAATGGGAAGTTTATTTGATTCAATGGCTTTAAAAATCGATGATGTAAGAACAAATGAGTTTATACAAAATATTGAAAAAACAACTAATGGATACATTGTTCATAGTAAAAATGAGTCTTTACATTCTAAAAATATAGTTTTAAATAGTTCACTTTTTGATAGTGCTCATTTATTTGAAGATAAAACTATTAAAGATTATATTAATAAATACAAAAAATTTGATTTTGGTTTATCAGCATTTATGGTTTATATGAAGCTTGATACAAATAAAACTTTTGACCATCACTATCAAATTATCTTACCAAATAGATTAAAAAACACAGTCTCAAACTCTATGTTTGTCTCTTTTTCTAGTAATGATGATGAGAAAATGAAAGGAAGTGTTACTATTTCTATGCATACAAATAGTGCATTTTTTACTACACAAACAAAAGAGAAAAAACAAGAGTTACTAGATATAATTAAAAAAATTGTATGTGAAAAGTTAAATATACAAGAAGATGAGATTGTAAAATGTTTTGCAGCAACTCCTCAAACATTTAAAAAATATATTAATAGAACAAGCTTAGGTGGAATTGCAGTAAAATATGAAAATTTAGTTTATAAACTTCCATCAAACGATACTCCAATAAAAGGTTTATACAATGTGGGTGATACTACATTTGCAGCTCAAGGTTGGCCAGGAGTTATGCTAGGAGTTAGAAATTTACAAAGGTTAATATGCAAAATATAGAGTTACAAATAAGATTGAAAGATTGGTTTTTTATTTTTTTAATAGCAATATTCTTTTCAATTGTTTTATCCGTATATAGTTACTTTTTAATAGATGAAAAACTTAAAAATGCAGTTATTTTTGGTGCATTATTGGGTTTTGATATCTTTATTTTTTCAATGTCATTTATTACATATTTAAATAACTATATTTTACCAAAACTTTCAAGAAAATATTGGATTTTCTTAGCTGTTATTTTCTCTTTTTTATCAGGTTTTTTAGGTACTCTTTTGACTTACTATTTATGTAATATTTTAGATATTTATTTGCTTGAAAAGTTTAAAAATAGTTATATGATTTTTGCATTTTTCATAGGTTTTTTAACATATTTTGTTGCTGCACTTTTGTATCAATTTGTAAAAATGAGTAATAAAAAAGAGTATAGTGAAAGACTTTTATTAGATAGTAGACTAAAATCACTTCAAAGACAACTAAATCCACATTTTTTATTTAATTCTTTAAATTCATTAGTTGAATTGCTTCATGAAGATATTAATAAAGCAGAAGATAATTTAATGCAACTTTCAAAATTCTTAAGGCAAAGTATGAAAGAGAGTGCTTTAAATAGTTTAAAAGATGAATTAGATAATCTTAAAAGATATGTTGCATTGGAAAATGTAAGATTTTCAAATAAGATTATTTTAAATATTGATATAAATAAAGAGTTTTTAAAAAGACAAGTTCCAAAATTTTCAATACAATTGCTTGTAGAAAATGCCATAAAACATGGCTTTGATAAATCAAATAAAGAGTTAATAATTGATATTTATGCAAAAGAAAATGAAAAAGATTTTGAAATTTATGTAAAAAACAATGGAAAAGCTGTAAATACAAATAGATTTGGAATAGGTCTTACAAACTTAAAAGAGAGATTACAAATTTTATGTAAGGGAAAAATTTCTTTAGAAAATAGTCAAATACCAACTTATAAAATCACAATAGGAAGATGCAATGAAAATATTAGTAATGGATGATGAAGAATTAGCAATAAAAAGATTAGTTAGATTACTTGATGAGCTTAAATATGATTATAAAGTAGCAAACAATAAAGAAGAGTTTGATTCTTTAGATAAAGAGCATAATTTTGATATTTATATTTTAGATATTAATATGCCAGATATTAGTGGACTAGAACTTGCACAAGAAATATTTGCATTAAATGCTCAAGCTTTTGTTATCTTTCAAACAGCATATGAAGAGCATGCTTTAAAAGCTTTTGAAATTGGTGCTATTGATTATTTATTAAAGCCTTTTACAAAAGAGGATTTACAAAAAAGTATAAATAGAGCAATTTCTTATAAAAAAGAAGAAAAAAGTACAAAGTTCTTAACTAAAAATGGAGATGAAGCATATTTATTGAAGCCTGAAGATATTGTTTATATTCAAGCTGATTTAAATGAAGTAATTTTTAGAACAAAAGAGGGCTTTTCATATTATGCAAAAAAGATATCTGATATGGAAAATTTGTTAAAATCATCAAATTTCTTTAGAATACATCGTTCATATATAATAAATCTTGATTATGTAAAAAGTATGAAGACTCAAGAACAAAGTAAAATTGAGTTTTTCTTTACAAATATAAAAGATAGCATTACTTCAAGTAAAGATGGAGCAAAAAAATTTAGAGAGTTTATTGAAAAATAAGGAGCAAATATGCAAAGTGTTTTAACAATCGCAGGTTCTGATTCTTGTGGTGGAGCAGGAATACAAGCAGATTTAAAAACTTTTGAGGCTTTTGGTGTTTATGGGGCTTCGGTTGTTACCGTTTTAACTGCACAAAATACAACGGGTGTAAAAGATATCTTTGAAGTTGATGCTAGATTTGTAAAAGCACAAATTGATTCAATTTTAGATGATTTTGATATTAAAGTGATAAAAGTAGGTATGCTTTTTAACAAAAAAATAATTAAAACAGTAAAAGATGCAATTAAAGACTTGGATATTCCTATTGTTTTAGATCCTGTATTTGTATCAAAAGCTGGCTCAGCTTTATTGGAAACAGAAGCTATAAAAGAGTTAAAAGATTTTTGTCAATATGCAAAGGTAATAACACCAAATTTATATGAAGCAAAACAACTTTTTGATTATAATGAAAATGAAGAACATGACTTAACTAAGATTAGAGAGTACAAAACAAATGTCTTAATAAAAAAACATAAAAAAGAGATAAATGATATTTTGTATAGTATAGATTATTTATATACAAAAACTGATATCAAGTCTTTTCATACTCCATATATTAGAACAAAAAATGTTCATGGAACAGGTTGTACTTTGTCTTCTTCAATTGCTGCAAATTTGGCATTAGGTAAAGATTTGGAAGAGGCAATAAGAGTATCAAAAGAGTATGTTTATGAAGCTATTTTAAAAGCTCCAAACTTGGGTAAAGGCTCTGGGGTAATTAATCATAAAGTTTAATTTCAAAGAGGTTTTAACCTCTTTGAAAAGTTCTAATGCTCAACGGCTGTATTTGCACCAAAACCTGTATTTGCTCTAATATTTTGAGCTCTAAATTTCTCTTGTTCATCTTTTGCTCTTTGAGAGTTATCAGTAATTGAAAAAAACCAAATTGCAATAAATGCAGTTGTTACAGAGAATAGTGCAGGGTGTTTATATGGAAAGATTGCTTCTTCATTTCCAAGAATTTGAACCCAAACAATTGGTCCTACTACAACTAATACAACAGCAGTAATTAAACCAATAAATCCACCAATAAAAGCACCTCTTGTTGTAAGTTTTCTCCAATAAATTGATAAAAATAAAATTGGAAAGTTTGCAGATGCAGCAATACCAAATGCAAGACCTACCATATATGCAATATTTTGTTGCTCAAATGCAATACCTAAAATAACTCCAAGTATTCCAACTGCAATTACAGTAATTCTTGATATTTTAACAACTTTTTCATCACTTGCTTGAGGATTAATAACATTTGCATAAATATCATGGGAAATAGCACTAGCACCTGCTAATGTAAGACCAGAAACAACTGCTAAAATCGTAGCAAAAGCAACAGCTGAAATAAATCCTAAAAATGCATTTCCTCCTAGCATATGTGATAGATGAATAGATGCCATATTATTTCCACCAAATAGCTTCCCATCAACAAAATATTGTGCGCCATCTGCTGAATTTAAAAAAGCAATTGCTCCAAATCCAACTATTGTAATAATAATCCAAAAATATCCAACAAAACCAGTAGCATAAACAACAGATTTTCTAGCCTCTTTAGCATTTCCAACAGTAAAGAATCTCATAAGAACATGAGGAAGCCCAGCAGTACCTAACATAAGTGCCATACCAAGTGAAATAGCTGAAATTGGATCAGAGATAAATCCACCAGGAGCTAAAATTGACTCACCATCACTATGATTTTCCACTGCACTTACAGCTAAACTTTCAAAATTAAAATCAAAATGGTACAAAACCATAATAGCCATAAAAGATACACCTGTTAATAAAAGACATGCTTTTATTATTTGAACCCAAGTAGTTGCTAACATGCCACCAAAAGTAACATAAATAATCATCATAACACCAACTAATATAACTGCAAATTCATACTCCATTCCAAATAAAACTTGAATAAGTTTTCCTGCACCTACCATTTGAGCAATAAGATACAAAATAACAACTGATAGTGAACCAAAAGCAGCTAATGTTCTAATCTCTTTTTGACCTAATCTATAAGCAGCAATATCTGCAAAGGTAAATTTTCCTAAGTTTCTTAGCTTTTCAGCCATAAAAAATAGAATAATTGGCCAACCAACTAAAAATGAAACAGCATAAATAACTCCATCATAACCTTTTAAATAAATAAGACCAGAAACACCTAAAAATGCAGCAGCTGACATATAATCACCAGCAATTGCTAAACCATTTTGAAAACCGCTAATTCCTCCACCTGCTGTATAAAAATCACTTGCAGATTTTGTTTTCTTTGCTGCCCAGTATGTAATACCTAATGTTCCTACAATAAATATAAAGAACATAATAATAGCTGGTATATTTAAATCTCTTTTAGTTGCTTCAAAACTTGCATCTCCCGCTGCAAAAAGTGAAACACTAAAAATTGAAAGTAGTGCTAGTAATTTTATCATTATAACTCATCCTTTACATCATCTTTTACTTTATTGATTAAGTCTTCAAACTCACCATTAGCTCTAATTACGTAAATAAGTGTAGTTATAAAACTAATTACTAAAATTGCTAGGGCTATTGGAAAAGCAATTGTTGTTAATCCATCGCCTATTTTTGTAGCTAATATCTCTTTGTTAAATGCAATTGTTAAAATATATGCATAAAACATAACTAATACGAAAACTCCAAGCTTAACACTAAAACTTCTTCTTTTATTAACAAGTTCTATGTATTGTGGATGGGTTTCTATCTTTTCTACTAATTCTTCATTCATCCGCTCTCTCCTGTTTATATTTACACATTTTTAATTTTTTTGTTTCAAAATGAAACTATAAATTATGTATAAAATATGTAAATTTGTAAGAAGTGAGAATTCTACACATTAAAATTATCCAATAATCTTAGTTATATTTATTAGTATATTTTTATAAGCTAATATAAATAAAATTGCCTATATTGTGTTACATATAGTATCAAAAACTTTACTTATTATCCTTTATTATATATATTATAATCAAAAGATATAGTAAAAAGTTGTCATCAATGAACATAAATTGTGTATTAAAGAACAACTATTGATGATATAATTAAAAAATGAAATTAAATTGAGGATTATCTATGTTATTAGCTGTATCAAGTTGTTTATTGGGAAATAATGTTCGATATGATGGTTCAAATCAAATGAATAAATTTGTTCTTAAAACACTATCAGAATATGCACAGTTTGTGCCTTTTTGTCCAGAGCATTTGGCATTGGGAACACCAAGAGAGACAATTAGAATCATTAGTGATAAAGAAAAGGATTTAGAGCTTAAAACAGTTTTTACAAAAGAAGATGTAACAAGTAAAGTATTTGAAGCTTCTTCTCAAGAAATAGATAATCTTAAAAAACAAGCAATCTGTGGAATAATATTGAAATCAAAATCTCCAAGCTGTGGATTAGGTAGTACAAAATATTATGAAAATGGAATGCCTCAAGGGAAAAAAGATGGTGTATTTGCTGCTATGTGTAAAGAAGAGTTTAAATATCTTCCAATAGAAGAAGAAGCAAGACTTAATGATGCTTGGCTAAGAGAAAATTTTATTATGCAAATTTTTGCATATAGTGAAGTAGAAGAGTTAAGTAATAACATAACAAAATTTAATGAACTAGTTGAATTTCATACATCTTATAAATATTTACTTCACTCAAAAAATGAAGTTTTATATAGAGAGCTTGGAAATATAGTAGCAAATCATGAAAAAAAGAGTTTACAAGATATTATGGATGAATATAAACAGTTATTTAAACAAACTATTGCAACTAAGAGTAAAATAAGTAAAACAGTAAATGTTTTAGAACATATGGTTGGATTTTTTAAAAAAGATTTAACTTCAAAAGAGAAAATAGAATTAAAAGATTTAATAGCTCAATACAAAGAGAAAATTATTCCCTTAATTACAGTAATTGCACTTATTAAAATGTTTAGTGTAAAGTATGAAAAAGAGTTTTTGTTAAAACAGAAGTTTTTACATCCTTATCCTGATAAATTAGCATTAAGAAGTGATATTAACAGTGGAAAATAAAAAAACAGTTTTATGGTTTAGGAGAGATTTAAGAGTTGATGATTCT
The DNA here is from genome assembly GCF_008000835.1 of Malaciobacter canalis. GTDB lineage: Bacteria > Campylobacterota > Campylobacteria > Campylobacterales > Arcobacteraceae > Malaciobacter > Malaciobacter canalis. Next base: position 2,155,650 of record NZ_CP042812.1, on the reverse strand, counting down.
ATGCTTTTATCAATAAAAGCAAATGAAGTTTTGCCTATATTTATTTTTGATAAAGAGATTTTGTTTGAACTTAAAAGTGATGATAAAAGAGTTGATTATATTTTTAAAAAAGTAATACAATTAAAAGATGAGTTAAAAAAATATAGTTTAGATTTAGCTATATTTTATGCTGATGTTATTGATGTATTTAAGTACTTGAAATCAAAAGCTTATGATGAAGTTTATGCAAGTGTTGATTATGATAATTATGCAAAAAAAAGAGATGAAGAGGTATCTAAAATAATCAATTTTATACCTTTGTATGATTGTTATATTTATGAACCAAGGGAGATTTTGAAAAAAGATTCTTCACCTTATGTTGTCTTTTCCCCATATTATAAAGAAGCAAAACAAGTTTATACAAAAGAGCACTCTTTAAAATATGAACTTGAAACAAATAAATTAAGTAGTTTTGAATTTTTTGATTATATAAATGAGTTTAAAGAAAATAAGCTTGTTCAAAAAACACTCAGTATAGATACAATTGGATTTAAACAAAATAGTATAAAATACGAACCACCTTTAAAAAAATTAAAAAAATTAAAATCTAAACTTATAAGATATAAAGATTTAAGAGATTATTTAAACGAAGATGCAACTTCTAATTTAAGTGTTGATTTAAGATTTGGAACAATAAGTATAAGAAGTATATTAAGAGAGTTAATAACTTTAAAAAAACAAGGTTTTGATACAGAAGCATTTTTTAGACAACTAGTTTTTAGAGATTTTTATGCTTCACTTTTATATCACTTTCCTAAACTTCATACACAAGATTTTAGAAGCTATGCTCCTTATAGTTTCAACAAAGATTATTATGAAAAATTTATAAGTGCAAAAACAGGAGTTCCAATTATTGATGCGGGTGTTAGTGAGTTACTTACTACTGGTTATATGCACAATAGAGTGCGTATGATTGTAGCTTCATTTTTTTGTAAACACCTAATGCTTCCATGGCAAAAAGGAGAAGCTTTTTTTGCAAAACACCTTATGGATTATGATGCAGCTTCAAACATACTTTCTTGGCAGTGGAGTTCAAGTACAGGAATAGATGCACAACCATATTTTAGAGTTTTTAATCCATATTTACAAGCTAAAAAGTTTGATAAAGATGCATTGTATATCAAAAAGCATTTAAAAGCATTAAGTAATGTAAATGCAAAAGATATACATGATGAAGATTTTCTTTTTTCAAATACAATAAAAGAGTATACAAAACCTATAATAAAACATAAACTTGCAAGAGAGCATTTTTTAAGTGAATCAAAAAAGTTTTTAAATAACTAATTTTATTATTTTTATGTTAGACTTTCTTTATGGAAAAGTTTAACATTTTAAATAACTACTTTTTTACTATTTTAATACAAGTAAATGAGCAAATAGATGATAAATATATCAAAGAGTTTATTTGCTCAAATTTGCAATTAAAGAATATATCTTATAAACATAAGTATGTTTATTATAGTTATATACAACAACTAAACTCTTATCAAGTCTTTGTATTTGAAAAAAATGATTTTGCTTTACTCTTTTTAGATAATATAAATAGTGATAGTTCATATACTTTACTTTTTTATGATTCTTATTTAATACTTTTAAAAAATAAAAAACTCTACTACTTTTTGAACTTAAAGTATAAATTAAATGAAGATGAATTAATACAGCTAATAAAAAACAAACTCAATATTGAAATCTCAAAAATAACAAATCTTGATAATGAAAGCTTTGAAAAACTTATAAGTAAAAGTCAGAAAAATAAATACAATATACTTGATTTTTCATCAAATAACTACCTTAATGCTCTTATTTTAAATTGTATTTTATGCATAGTTTTTTTAGTGAATTATTTTTTATATACTCAAAATAGAGTAAATAATAGTGTAGAAAATAAGGTTTTATTTACTAAAGAGAAAAAAGATTTAAAAACAAAAAAGTTAATTGATATTTTAAATAACTCCTTTACATATAATCTAAAATTTAAAGATTTAGTTATAAAGGGTAATAAAATAGATTTATTAGTAAGTTCTAATAAAGTAGTAAATATTGAAAATTTTTCTAAAAAAATAGGTGCAAAGGTGAATATTTTAGAACATAACAAACAAAGTAGTAAGTATGAAGCAAAATTATTTATACAAGAAAATAGATAAAAAAATAAGAAAGTTTACACTTTTAGAGAAAATAGAACTATTTTTACTTCCAGTTTTTTTTACTCTAATAATAATATTTTTATTTGAGAATTTTAACAAAACAAAAAAGATTAATATCTCAAATAATGCTTTAATATTAAAAACTAAAGATAATAAAATAAATGAGGAAAAACTTTTTTTATTACTTAGTAATTATTTTGAAAAAGAGAAAATTAAAATAAACTCTTTAATTAAAAAAAAGAGTAACTTAGAGCTTAAAATAGAGACTTCAATGCTAAAACTACTCTATGCAACACAGTTTATTGAAACAATAAGTTCAAATACAAATATAAAAAGTTTAATAATAAAAAACAAATCAAATATGGTAAAAGCAGATATTTTTATTGAATTATCAAAAGATTATGAAATTATTGAAAAAGATATTATTAAAAAAAGTAACTTAGATTTTTTAAAAAAAAGAGATGATTCTTTAGTAGAAGTAAAAAATACCCAATCAATTGTTTTTGATTATGTATTAATAAATAATAAATGGGAAAAAAGGATTAGTAGTGAATAAGATAAAAGAGTTTGTTATTGATTATGAGTTAATAAAAAAGTTTGATATAAATGCTTTACAAAAGAGTTTAATATTGCCTATATGTGAAGATGATGTATATTCTTACTGTGCAGTTTGTAAAAAAAGTGATATAACTTTTGCTAAAAAATGTTTTTTTAATTTGACAAGTTTTATAAATATAAAAGAAGAAGAGGTACTTTTTTATTTAAGTGATTTTGATACAAGATATGAATTGTATTTATTATATAAAAAAAGCTTAGAAAATCTAAAAGAGAATTCCCAAAATCATATAGATAAATTTTTTAAACTCTTACTTGAATTTAGTATTGAAAAAAGAGCAAGTGATATACATATTGAAACAAATGAAAAAACTCTTTTTATAAGATTTAGAATTGATGGAAAACTAAAACATATAATTAGTTTTGATTTGGCTTTTTATAAAGTGATTAGCTCAATTATAAAGTTAAAAGCAAAGTTAGATATTACTCAATATAGAAAAGCTTTAGATGGAAGAATAAATGAAAGGTTAAATGAAAATAGTTATGATTTTAGAGTCTCTATTTTGCCAACAATATCAGGTGAATCAATTGTTCTTAGAATTTTAGATAATAAAAGTATAAAAAAGGATTTAAAATATTTAGAGTTTTCTAAATCAATTTATAACTCTTTGAGTAATATATCTAAGTTAACACAAGGTCTAGTTTTAGTTTGTGGACCAACGGGAAGTGGAAAAACAACTACATTGTATTCAATATTAAAAAGTTTTGATTTAGATAACAAAAAAATTATCACAGTTGAAGATCCTGTTGAGTATAAACTTGATGGAATAACACAAATAAATGTAAATGATAAGTTAGATGTTAGCTTTTCATCAGTTTTAAAAAATATATTAAGGCAAGATCCTGATATTATATTTATTGGAGAAATTAGAGATAAGTTATCCTTGCAAATAGCTATTCAAGCTTCATTAACGGGACATTTGGTTTTATCAACAATACACTCAAATAGTGCATTAAACTCAATAAGTAGATTACTTGATTTGAATTCCCAAAGCTATTTACTATCTTCAACATTAAAATCAATATTTTATCAAAGACTGGTTTTAAAAGTTTGTCCTAATTGTGGTTTTAAAGGATGTAAAAACTGTAATTATACAAAATATCAAGGAAGAACAGCTATTTGTGAACATATAAAAATAGATGAAAATATGAGTTCCTTAATAGCAAAAAATAGTTCAAACTGTGAGTATAAAACATATTTAGATTCTATACATTATGAAGATATATATTTTGATGCAAAAAATAAAGTAAAAAAAGGTTTAACAACTTTAGATGAGGTTTATAAAGTATTAGGTTTTGAAGATGAAATATAAAGTATATTATCAAGAAAATTCAAAACTTTGTTCTAAAATTATTACTTGCGATAGTTTAGATGAGATTCAACTACCAAAAAATACTATAAAAATTAAAAAAAAGATGAATACTAAATTAAAAAAAAGTAAATACAGTTTTGATACAAAAGAGATATATCAAATCTTTTATGAACTTGATTTGATGTTGGATTCGAATATTGATGTTACTACTTCTTTAAATATCTTAAGAAATAATAGAAAAAATAAAAAACATAAAGAGTTTTTAAAAGATTTATCAAATAATGTGAAAAATGCAAAAGGTTTAAATTATGATGAACAAAGATTTAAAGTTGATTATATTGTTAAAAGTTTTTTTAAAATTGTAAATAAAAATGGTGATTTAAACCTTGCTATAAAAGCTTTAAGTAGACTTTTGAAGTTTCAATTAGAAGTAAAAAATAGTTTTAAAAAAGCCTTTTTCTATCCTTTTGTATTGTTATTAACCTTGATATTTTCTATATTAGCAATATTTTATTTTGTCTTACCTGCTTTTGAACCTTTGATTAATAGCAGTGCAATAAAAGCAAATAGTGCAACTATTTTACTTTATTCATTAAAAGATTTTTTAAATAGGTATATTTTTTATATAATATTATTTTATTTGTTAATTTTTTTATTTATCTATTTTTTTTATAAATCAAATGATAAGTTTAAATATATAGTTTCTAAGATAGTGCTTCTTAAGATACCTTTATTTAGTAAAATAGTTTTAGATTTTGAACTTTATAAAATATTTATAATTTTAAATATTTTACAAAAAGCAAATTATGAATTTTTTGATACTTTAAGTAGTCTTCGTTATTTAATTAAAAACAAATATCTTTTAGATAAAATATCGCTCATTGAAACTTTGATAAAAAGTGGTAAAAGTATATCTTTTGCTTTTGAGATTACAAATTTATTTGATGGTTTTGTATTAAATTTGATTAATACAGGTGAAAAATCAAATAGTTTGTCTAAAGTCACTTTTGAAATAGAAAAAGTTTATAAAATAAGTTTTGAGAATAAAGTTAAATCACTCTCCTTTTGGATACAGCCTATTGTTTTTTTATTAATAATGGGATTGATTCTTTGGATTATATATGCAATATTTATTCCAATGTGGAGTATGAGTGATATGATAAAGTTTTAAAGGAAAAAAATGGGTAAAGAACAAGAGTTTGAAGACTCAATAAGGAATATTTTAGAGTATATTGGTGAAGATATAACACGAGAAGGTTTAGAAAAAACTCCAAGTAGAGTAAGAAAAGCTTTTGAATTTATTTGTGGGGGATATAAAGAAAATCCAGAAGATATCTTGAAATCTGCACTATTTACAAGTACTAATGATGAAATGGTTGTTATTAAAGATATTGAATTTTATAGTCAATGTGAACATCATATGTTACCAATTATTGGGAAAGCTCATGTTGCATATATTCCAAATGGAAAAGTTGTAGGTCTTAGTAAAATACCAAGAGTTGTAAATGTATTTGCTAGAAGATTACAAATTCAAGAACAAATGACTGAACAAATTTGTGATGCATTAAATGATACATTAAAACCAAAAGGTGTTGCTGTTATGATTGATGCAAGGCATATGTGCATGGAGATGAGAGGTGTTGAAAAAATATGCTCTACTACTGTTACTTCAGCACTTAGAGGTTTGTTTAAACAAAATAAGAAAACAAAAGATGAGTTTTTAACTATCGTTTCTTCTTCTTTACAAAAGTAAAGTAGCAATTGCTACTTTACTTTTTTATTTACTTTTTTCTTGTTCTTTTAATGAATCAAGATGTTTTAATTCGCTATTTAATCCTTTATAAAGACTAAAACACATAACTAATAGTATAATTGTAAATGGTAATGCTGTGGTAATTGAACCTGCTTGAAGTGCTGATAATGCTTCTTTACCACCCATATATAAAAGTGATATGGCAACAGCACCTTCCACAACTGCCCAAAAAACTCTTTGTGTTGTTGGAGCATTTAATTTTCCACCTGCTGTGATACTATCAATTACCAATGAACCTGAATCAGAAGATGTTACAAAAAATACAATTACTAAAAATATTGCTAAAAATGAAGTAATTGATGATAAAGGAAGATTTTCTAGCATTTGAAACATTGCCAATGATTTATCTGTTAATCCATCTGCTAATGCACCTGTTTCATTTATTACTTGATCAATTCCTGTAGTACCAAATGAACTCATCCAAATAGCAGTAATTAGTGTAGGAATTAATAAAACAGCAATAATAAACTCTCTTACTGTTCTACCTTTTGAAACTCTTGCTATGAACATACCAACAAAAGGTGACCATGCAATCCACCAAGCCCAATAAAAAATCGTCCAACCATGGAACCATTCTTGATCTTCTCTTCCTACAAAATTAGCCAAATCAAGCATATTTGTAGCATAAGCGCCAACTGTATCTAAAAAACCATTGAAAATTCCAAGTGTTGGACCAACAATGATTACGAACATAATTAATAAGAAAGCCAAAAGAATATTTAAATTACTTAATATTTTTACACCACCTTCTAAACCTCTTACAACAGATACAATTGCAATAGCTGTAATACATACAATAATAATGATTTGTGTACCAACACCATTTGAAACATCAAATAAAAAATGTAATCCTGATGCTACTTGTTGTGCTCCAAGTCCTAAAGAAGTTGCAAGTCCAAAAATAGTTGCAAATACTGCTAATATATCAATTACATGACCTGGCCAACCCCAGATTTTATCACCTAAAATTGGATAGAAAGCTGATCTCATTGTAAGTGGTAACTTTTTACTATATGAAAAGAAAGCCAAAGATAAACCAACAATTGCATAAATTGCCCAAGGGTGTAATCCCCAGTGAAACATTGTAGCCCCCATTGCTAATTCTCTTGCTTGAGGTGTATTTGCTTCAACATTTAAAGGTGTATGCCACCAATCTGTATAATATGCTACTGGTTCAGCAACAGACCAAAACATAAGTCCTATACCCATTCCTGCTGCAAATAGCATTGAGAACCATGACATTTTTGAAAATTCAGGTTTTGCATCTTCTCCACCAATTCTTATTTTACCCACTGGTAAAAAAATAAGAAATAAACAAAATATAACAAAGATATTACTTGAAGACATAAATAACCAATCAAAATTATTAATAGCCCACCATTTTGCACCATCTAATGTTTCATTTGCAATTGATGGAAAAATTGCAGTAACTATAACAAATGCTAAAACAATTAAAGCACTTATTATAAATACAGGATTATGAATGTCTAATCCGAATTTTTGTAAGTTGTCCTGACCTATCTCATAGTCAGTTGAATATTTTTTACTCATGTTACTCCTATAGTTACATAATTTATGTAATAAAAAAACAATTTATATGTATATTAATTACATATTAGTAGTAAAATATAGTAAAATAGCTTAAAATCTAATTATTTAAATAGTGTGAGAATATAACTTAAAAACAAAAAAAGGGGAACAAGAAATATATTCTTGTTCCCCTTTTTTATCTTAAAAATTTACTAGTTATTTGAAATTATCAATATCTTCTACATCACTTGTTGATATTTTTTCTAACTTACTTTCAACAATATCTAAAAATTCATTTCTATTTTTTTCATCCATATTATTGTGAAGCATCTCTAAAATATATTTTATTCCATTTGCATTTATTTTTTTTACACTTGCAAGATAGTGTACAAATGCAATAAATCTAACATCAGTAATTGAATAAAGTTTTTTTGTTTGGTTCTGTCTTTTAGGAAATAGTCCTTTTTCTTCATACATTTTTAAAGTTCTTGCTTTTGTAGTTAGAAGTTCTGCTATACTACTTAAAGGTAAAATACACTTTTCGTTATTCAATAAAGCCATCCTTAAATTTTCCTTTATCAGTTTTAATTTTTCGCCATTTTATAAAAGAATTACTTTAGCTAACATTAAGAAACTAAAGAAGCCCACTATATCAGTAACTGTTGTAAGTAAAACTGTACTTCCAACAGCTGGGTCTATATTGAACTTTTTTAATAATAAAGGAATTGAAGCTCCAAAAAAACCTGCACTAAAAAGGTTAATCACCATAGATAAAGCAATAACTAAACCAAGAAGTTTTTCATCAAACCAAAGCCATGCAATAAATCCCATGATTATGGCAAATAATACACCATTTACTAAAGAGATAAATACCTCTTTTCTTACGGCATTTTTTGCATTTTCTAGTTCAATATCTCCTAGTGCTAACTGTCTTACCATAACAGCTAATGTTTGTGTTCCTGCATTTCCTCCCATTGATGCTACAATAGGCATCAAAATTGCCAATGCAACATATGCTTGTATAGTTTGATCAAACAAACCAATTACTAGTGAGGCTAAAATAGCAGTTCCTAAGTTTAAAAACAACCAAATTGCTCTTTTTTTTGCAGTTGTAATAAGATTGTCTTCATGTTCAAAATCTTCATGTACCCCTGCTAATTGATACATTTGCTCTGTTGCATTTTGTTCAATTACATCTAAAATATCATCACTTGTAATTCTTCCCATAAGCATATCTTGATAACCAACAACAGCAACAACATTTAAATCATACTGTTCAAAATGTTTTGCAACTTCATCAATATGTGTATTATCACTTACTTTAAAGGGTTTATATTTAAACTCATCAGCTTCATTTATAATATCTTCATAGGTTTTATCAAAATCAAAGATTATTAAATCTTCAAGTGAGATTGAAGCTATTAGTGATTTTTCATCGTTTACTACAAAAACTTGATGAATATTTACTAATTCATCATTTGCTTTTGCGTTTTTAAGTCTATATACTGATTCACCAATTGTTTCGCTTAATTTTGCTGAGAATAGCTCAGTTTGCATATATGCACCAGCTTCATCCTCTTCATATCTTTTAAGCCATTCAATATCTTTTTTATCTTCTTCTTCTAAACCCTCATAAATCTCTTTTGCTTTTTGCTTATCAATCTCTTCTATTTCTTGGATAATATCTGTTGCATCATCTGATTCAAGTAAATCAACAGCATCTGTAAGTCTTTGGATTGATAGCTCTTCATAAGCAGCATCTCGTAGATTGTCAGGAAGTTCTAAAAGAACCTCCCCTAAAAGTTCATCAGGAATAGTTTTTAAGATATAAAAAAAGTCTTCAATACTTTCATTTTCAATTTTTCTCAATGAGTAAGCAATATCTGAAGGGTGCAGATTGTCTATTTTTTCTAAAAGCTCATTTGGGTCTTTTATAATATTTTCATTTTGCATTTAAACTCCTTGAGTTTTATTGTAACAGTGTATAACTCTCTTTTCTTGCAAATTTTGTAGGAAGTTTTCTATTTTTATCACTAACTACTAAATCAAGCTCTTGCACATAATCTTTTGTGTTTGCTATAAAAGTTGCTTTTTGTTTTCCTGAAAGCTTTACTTCTTTTCCTCTTGTTATTACTTTTAAAGGATTAATAGCTCTTCCATTTTTATATAAGCCAAGGTGTAAGTGTGGTCCTGAACTAAGACCTGTGCTTCCTACATATCCTATATGAGTACCTTTTCTTACATAGCTTCCAACTCTAAGACCACTTTTAAATCTACTTTGATGGGCATATAGTGTTCTATATCCATTTGAGTGTCTTATGATTATGGTATTACCATATCCTCCTCTTCTTCCTTTAAAAATAACTTTTCCATCACCAGCTGCGTATATTTTTCTTCCTCTTGGTGCTGCAAAGTCAGTTCCTAGATGTGCTCTATATCTTTTTAATACAGGATGCCATCTTTTTCTTGTAAATTGGCTTGAAATTCTTTTGTAAGTTAAAGGAATTTGGAAAAAATAAGTTTTTGAGTAACCATTTCCTTTTTCATCATAATATTTTTCATTGTGTCTATTTTTTAATCTATAGTTTCTTTTACCGTTTACTTCTACCATAGCAGCAACTAGCTCAGGGTTTCCAAAATATTTACCCATTCTAACTTTTTGTTTATATTTTAGTGCTACAAAATCACCTTTTTGAATACCTCTAAAGTTAATACTTCTTCCATAAATTCTCATAACTTCATTTGCTAAAGCTAAGTTTTCTGTTGCATCAAATATATCTTTAAATGGTGACCTTTGGATTTTTATTGCTATTGTTTCATCTATCTCTTCATATGCAATTGGTATTGCTTCAAATGCATATTTTCCCTTTTTTGTTTCATAAATATGAAGTTGCATCTCTTCTGAAACTGGTATTAAAACCTGTTTTAAACTACCATCTTCATTTAGCATCAAGTTATAATCAATACCTGCAATGATCTCTGAACAAAGCTCTTTATCCTCTTTTTCTAAACTAAAATAGAGATTTTGAGAGATATTGTATTTATCTAAAAAAGTTAAAAAACTTTCACCTTTTGGCCATGTTAATTCTTGAACTTGTACTCCAAAAACAGTTGTTAAAAATATGATTAATGTAAATATGATTTTCATGAGACTACTTTTATATAAAAATTAGGGGTAATATTATACAATTGCAAAACTTAAAAAAAAATATTTGGAGTGTTTAATGCGTATTTTGGCTATGTTTGCCCTTTGTGTATCTTTCTTATTTGCTGATTTAATAGATGTTTATAGAACACAAGGAATTGATGCTGTAAAAGAAAAACTAGAAAAACAACTACAAGAAAAGAGTTATTGGAATAACTTTTTAGAAAAAAAAGATGTAACATATGGTTATTATGAGTCTACAAAATTCTTAATTTTAGTAGAAAAAGGAACAAAAGAGTTAAAAGTTTTAGAAAATGTAAATAATCTTTTCTCACAAGTAGTTCAAGATAATGTAATTGTTGGTGAAAAACCAGGTGATAAACAAATTGAGGGTGATTTAAAAACTCCTGAGGGCGTATATGAACTGACTTCAAAACTTACAAAACTTGATCCATTTTATGGTCCACTAGCACTTGTGACTTCTTATCCAAATACTTTTGACAAAGCAATGAATAAAAAAGGGCATGGAATTTGGATTCATGGTATGCCTTTAAATGAAAAAAGAGAAGAGTTTACACAAGGTTGTATTGCTTTGGATAATCCAAATTTAGTTAATTTAGATAAAAGTATTAGATTAAATGAAGCACTTGTTTTAATCTCAGAAGGTAAACTTGAAAAAGTAAAAAAAGATGATATTAGTTCAATATTATCATTTATTTATAAATGGAAAGACGCATGGAGAAAATCTGACATTGAAAGATATTTGTCTTTTTACTCAAATGATTTTAAACGATATGATGGTTTGAGTTTAGATGGTTTTTCAGAGTATAAAAAAAGAATTTTTTCAAGAAAAGAAGATAAAACTATTATTTTTTCAAATATAAATATAATACCTTATCCTAATTCATTAAATAAAAAAATGTATAAAGTTTTGATGGATGAAAAATATAGAACTAGAAACTATAAGTTTGATGGTAAAAAGGAACTTTTTATTGAGTTAAAAGATAATTCAATAAAAATTCTAACTGAGGGATAAAAGTTTTTTTAACCCCTTTTTAGATATAATCGCACATTAACTATGAAATAACTTTTAAGGTAACAGATGCAAGAAAAAGAGATGAATATTGAAGAGATAGCACTAGCGCACTCTTTAACACTTGAGGAATTAGGTCAGATTAGAAATATTTTAAGAAGAGAACCAAATCATGTGGAAATTGGTATTTTTTCGGCTATGTGGAGTGAGCATTGCTCATATAAATCAAGTAAAAAATACCTAAATGGTTTTCCTACAAAAGCTCCATGGGTTATTCAAGGACCAGGTGAAAATGCTGGTGTTATTGATATTGGAGATGGATATGCTGCTGTATTTAAAATGGAATCACATAATCACCCTTCATTTATTGAACCTTATCAAGGTGCAGCTACTGGTGTTGGTGGTATCTTAAGAGATGTATTTACAATGGGTGCTAGACCAGTTGCAAATATGAACTCTATTAGATTTGCTGGAATTGAGGGAAACAGTGAAACTGCACAAAAACATAGATACTTATTAAGAGGTGTTGTAGCTGGTATTGGTGGATATGGTAACTGCATGGGAGTTCCTACAATAGGTGGTGAAACGACTTTTGAAGAGTGCTATGCTGGAAATAACCTTGTAAATGCATTTACTTTAGGACTTGCAAAAGCTGATGAGATTTTCTTAGGAATTGCTGAGGGTGTTGGAAATCCAGTTATGTATGTGGGAAGTAAAACAGGAAGAGATGGACTTGGTGGAGCTGTTATGTCAAGTGCATCATTTGATGAAGATAGTGAATCAAAAAGACCAACTGTTCAAGTTGGTGATCCTTTTACTGAAAAACTACTTTTAGAAGCTTGCTTAGAGTTATTTAAAGAAGATTTAATTATTGGTATTCAAGATATGGGTGCTGCTGGACTTACTTCATCTTCATTTGAAATGGCAGGAAGAAGTAATAGCGGTATGATTATGCATCTTGATAAAGTACCTGCAAGAGAAGATGGAATGACTCCTTATGATTTTATGCTTAGTGAGTCTCAAGAAAGAATGCTTATTTGTGCTAAAAAAGGTTGCGAGCAAAAAATCATTGATATTTTTGAAAAGTGGGAACTTGACGTTGCTGTTATTGGTGAAGTAACAAATACTGGAAATATGGAACTATTTTGGCATGGAGAAAAATGCGCTGAAGTGCCTGTTCAACCAGTAAGTGAACAAGCTCCTATTTTAGATAGACCTGTAAAAGAGCCAGAATATTTAAAAGATATCAAAAATATATCACTGGATAAAAATATTTCAAATCAAGAAGCATTTGATGCAATGTTTAGCGATATGGAAGTTGTTGATAAATCTTGGGTATATAATCAATATGATTCAATGGTACAAACAAATACAGTTAAAGGACCAGGAAAATTAGATGGTTCTTCAATTAGAGTAAAAGAGACGGGAAAAGCTCTTTCTATGAGTGCTGATTGTAATACAAGATTTTGCTATATTGATCCAAAATTAGGTGCAAGTGCAGCGGTTATGGAATCAGGTAGAAATGTAGCAATGACAGGCGCAATGCCAAAAGCAATCACAGATTGTCTAAACTTTGGTAATCCTGAAAATCCAGAAGTTATGTGGCAGTTTGCACAAGCTTGTGAGGGTATTAAAGACGCTTGTAGAGAACTAATCACTCCTGTAATTGGTGGAAATGTTTCACTTTACAATGAAACAAATGGTGTTGGAGTTTTCCCAACACCATCAATTGCAATGGTTGGTGTAAATGATGATGCAAATAAAGTTTTACCATCAAGCTTACAAAATGAAGGAAACTTAATCTACTTACTTGGAGATACAAAATCTGAGTTTGGTGGAAGTTTATATATGAAAAAAATGTATGACAAAGTTGCTGGAGTTCATCCAGAAGTTGACTTTGAAAAAGAGTTAAAACTTTGGAATACAGTTATTGAAGCAAATAAACAATCACTTTTAGTATCTGCAAAAGATGTAAATGTTGGTGGTATTGCTGTTTCATTATCAAAAATGGCAGTTGTTGGAGATAAGGGAGTTGAGGTAAATGTTAAGCTTGATGATTCAAAAGATATTTTTTCTGAATCTTTAAGTAGAGCATTAGTAGAAGTAAAAGCATCTAATAAAGAGGCATTTGAAGCAGTAGCAAAAGAGAATGAAATCTCTTTTGAACAAATAGGTGTGGTAAAAGGTAAATCAATTATTATCAATGATATACAAGTTGAGTTATCAAAAGCTAGTGATATATACTTTAATAAGTTCAAACAAGTTATTGAACAAGACTTATAAGAACAAATCTTGCTAAAGCCAAACTCTAAATTGAGTTTGGCTTTTTTATTTTCTAAAATTTTATAGGGAGAACATTTTAATGAGAGCATTAATCAGTGTTAGTGATAAAAGTGGTGTTGAAAATTTCGCACGAGAGTTAGTAGGTTTAGGTTATGAAATAATTAGTACAGGTGGTACTTATAAAAAACTTCAAGAAGCAGGAATAGCTGTGATAGAAGCAGATGAAGTTACAAAATTTCCTGAGTGTTTTGAGGGAAGAGTTAAAACTTTAAACCCATATATCCACGGTGGAATTTTATATAGAAGAGATAAAGACTCACACAAAACACAAGCAAAAGAGCTTGGTGTTGAGGGTATTGATTTAGTGTGTGTAAACTTATATCCTTTTAAAGAAACTATTGAAAAAACAGATGATTTTGAACAAATTATTGAAAACATTGATATTGGTGGACCAGCGATGGTTAGAAGTGCTGCAAAAAACTTTGATAGTGTTATAATCGTAACTGATGTGGCTGATTATGATACTGTATTAAATAATCTTAAAAATGATACAAATACAGTTGAGTTTAGAAGAGATATGATGATTAAAGCATATGAGCACACAGCTGCATATGACTCTATGATTGCAAACTATATGAACAAAAGATTCAACAATGGAATGGGTGCAAAACAGTTTATCGTTGGTGAGAAAGTATTTGATACAAGATACGGTGAAAACCCACATCAAAAAGGTGCTTTATATGAGTTTGATAAACACCTATCAAATAAATTTATCACTTTAAAAGGTGAAGCTAGTTTCAATAACATGGGAGATATCTCAGGTGCTGCTAAAATAGCAAGTGCATTTGGTGATGAAAATGCAGTATGTATTGTAAAACATGGAAATCCATGTGGCTTTGCTATTAAAGATACACTACTAGAATCATACACACAAGCACTAAAATGTGACCCAATCTCTGCATTTGGTGGAGTTGTTGCAGTAAATGGAATAGTTGATTTAGACCTTGCAATTAAAATGAATGAAATCTTTTTAGAAGTAGTTTTTGCAGCTGATTTTACACCAGAGGCTGAACAAGAACTAAATAAAAAGAAAAGAATCAAACTATTTAAACAAGGTACAAAAAAGCTAGAGCTTTCAAATGATGATTTTAACTTCAAAATTGTTGATGGTGGTTTTGTATATCAAGATGCTGATAAAGTAGAAGATGATGAAGTTAAAAATAGTGAACTAAAATCAAAAAGAGAAGCAACGCAACAAGAGATAAAAGATATGGAAATAGCATATAAAGTAGCAAGTTTGACAAAATCAAACTGCGTAGTATATGTGAAAAACTCTGCAATGGTAGCTGTTGGTATGGGTATGACAAGTAGAGTAGATGCAGCAAAAGCAGCCTTAAGAAAAGCAGAAGATTTAGGACTTGATGTAAGTGGTTCAGTACTAGCAAGTGAAGCATTTTTCCCATTTAGAGATAGTATTGATGCAGCCCAAGAAGCTGGTGTAAAATGTGTAATCGAACCAGGTGGAAGTATAAGAGATGATGAGATTATACAAGCAGCCGATGAGTTTGGAATGGCACTTTATTTTTCAGGAAAAAGACACTTCTTACACTAAAAAGATTGAAAGATTGTTTTTATAAACAATCTTTCTTCTTAATCACTTTTAAAATCAAACTTTCTTTTATAATATAGTTCTTAAAATATCCTAACTTTTGAACTAATATACAATTAATAAAATAATATTTATTGTCTTATTGATATTACTAATCTAAAATTCTTTTATATAAAAAGAGGTCAGTTGCTAGTTTAGGTTTAGGGTTATTGTTATCACCTGACCCTGTTTTTTTATTAGTTGGACAATGGTTTTTTTTCTTTAGTCATAGTAACTTGGAATGGTGGAAGATAGGTTTATTTGGAGTTACGTCAGGAATATTGTTAGTTATAGTTTTTTTATATAATTTGTTCGTGTATTATTTATTGTTTTTGATTCGCTTTAAACAAACTAAATCAATATTTTTAATTAAGTTGGAACAAATGCACTGGATTTGGCGCTTGATAATTGGATGTTTTATGATGGCACTAGTTTTAATTGTGGCTAAGTTTGGATAATAAATAGAAAAAATGAGGCTTAGATGATAACAATAACTTAGTTTATATATCCAAAAGAATCAATCATCTATTAATTTACTTAAGTTTACATCTAATATCTTAGATATTTTATAAAGTTGTTCTAAATTAAAGTGTTTGCCATATTTGTATAGTTCTGCTTTTGCTACATGTCCTACTGAATTGTGTCCAATACCTAGTGCCAATTGCATTTGAGTAAAATTTTTTTCTTTTCGATATTTTTTTACATTATCTCCGATTTTCTTATAAAAAATTTCAAGTTCTTCATTTGAAAAGCTAATTGTATTCATAATATGTCCTATGGGTAATTTATTTGTAAGTTTATAATAGATATGATTCTTTATAAATGTTCTATGGAACATATTATGAGAAAGGGATAATTATGGAGAATAAAATAAAATCATCAATAAATAAAATAGAAAGATTTAGAAAGAATCTGCAAGAAGACCTTATACTTGTGGAAACAACACTAAATGTAATAAAATATTTATTATCTGAAAGTATTCCAAATGAGCAAAAAGAATTAATATTAAAAAATATTGATAGCACAATAAAAATTATCGAAGATAAAATAGAAAAAGCAGAAAAATCTTTAAATACTAAAATTTAATCTAATAAATAGTTATAAACTTTAATATTAATATACTAAAAGAACATTCACAGTGTACAACTGCTAAAATTATGGGGTTATTACAAAGAAATAAGTAGTATAAAACATACAATTCTTGCAAACCTTAGATGAGGTAGTTATGTTAAAACTAACTTTATATGCTAGTAGTTTGCCATCAAGTTATAGTGGCATTAAAATCAATCAATCTTCTTATGGAAATATTCATGACTTATAAGCTTTGCAAGAACTTCAAAAAATTGCTTTTAATCATCATGATAAGGTTTATTATTATAAGGATTTTAAATGGAAAAAATAATTATAGTTTATTCAACAACAGATAATTATACAATAAAGATTTGTAATAAAATTAAAGATGTTATTGAACAAAAAAGTAATAGTGTTACATTATTATCAATTGATAGTGAAAAAATAAATTTAAATCAATTTGATAAAATCATTATTGGCGCAAGTATTAGATATGGTAAACATAATAAAAAAGTATATGAATTTATAAAGAAAAACCAAGAGATTTTAGAAGAGAAAAAAAATGCCTTTTTCTCTGTAAATATTGTGGCAAGAAAACCAAATAAAAACACACCTGAAACGAATCCATATTTAGTTAAGTTTTTAAAACAGATATCATGGAAACCAAAAAATTTAGCTGTTTTTGGTGGAAAACTTGATTATCAAAAATATGGAGTTTTTAACAGACAAATGATAAGATTTATTATGTGGCTAACAAAAGGTGATACTGATCCTAAAAGTGTAATCGAATATACAAACTGGGATGAAGTAGATAGTTTTGCAAATTTAATTTGTAAGATGTAAGATACTTTACTCTTGACAATAGGGATTAAATTGCATATATTCTATTTAGTAAAGGAGTTTTTGTGGAAAACTATTTTGATAAAGAGTTTGAATTAAGATTTTTTGAGATGAATAGATTAGGGGAGGCTTCGCCTATTGCTCTTTTGACTTTGCTTCAAGAAGCTGCTGCTGAGCATTGTCATTATGCTGGGCATAATCTTTTATCTTTGATGTCAGAAAATCTTGGATGGGTATTGTTATCTGGCGTGATGCAAATGCAACGCTATCCTTTGTATAAAGAAAAAATCATTATTAGAACTTGGATATCAAAATATTATGCTATTAGAGGGCTTAGAGAAAATATTATTTATGATGAAGACTACAATATCATAGGAAGAGCTAGAGGTTTATGGCTTTTTTATGATATAAAAAAAAGACGACCTACAAGAATACATCCAGACTTTTTAAAAAGGTGGTCATCATATAAATCAATATCTCTTGAACATGATATAAGTGATAAGATTGAAGCCCTTGACTCTTTTGAGTATAGAAAAGAGTTTAAAGTAAATATGTACGATACTGATACAAATAAACATGTTAATAATCTTAGATATTTACAATGGCTAATTGAATCAATACCTGATGAGGTACTAAATAACTACTATTTGTATTTTATTGATGGACGTTTTATCTCAGAAGCTCAATATGGTGATGTGATTTTATCTTCAACAAAAAAAGATAGTTCAGAAAACTCTTTTGTTCATACTATAAAAATAAAAGGAACAAATAAAGTTTGTGCCACGGGTAAAACCATATGGAAAAAAATAGATAAATAAGCTTTCTTTTGATTTTTCTAACTTTTAAATAATGAAAATTTGGATAAAATAATCAAAATTTATTTCTCAGGGCAAGGTGAGATTCCTTACTGGTGGTAACTATACAATATAGAAGTCCACGAGCGCTTTATTTTATAAAGGTCAGCAGATTTGGTGTAAATCCAAAACCAACAGTTAAAGTCTGGATGGAAGAGAAAATAATATATATCTTTTTATTGTTAAAGTATAAGGATAGTATTGCTTTAAGTATTAGCCCTGATTCAATAAGTTTTACTTAAAACTAAAGGTATAACTAAAATGAATCAAAAAATTATGAATAGTGATTTTAAATCAAAAATTGATGGTGCAATTAAAACCTTGCAAGAAGGCAAAGGTGTTATAGTTGTAGATGATTATGATAGAGAAAATGAAGCAGATATGATTTTTTCTGCACAAAATCTAACAAAAGAGCAAATGGCACTTTTAATAAAAGAGTGTAGTGGGATAGTTTGCTTGTGTTTAACAAAAGAAAAAGTTGATAAACTTAACCTACCAATGATGGTTCAAAATAATAACTCAAAATTTCAAACTCCATTTACTGTTTCAATAGAATCAAAAGATAATGTTACTACAGGTGTTTCTGCGCAAGATAGAGTTACAACAATAAAGTCAGCTATTTCTAGTAATGGAGTATCTAAGATTGTTTCTCCTGGACATATATTTCCTTTAAGAGCAAATGAAAAAGGTGTTCTAGGACGTGCAGGACATACAGAAGCTAGTGTTGATTTGATGAAATTATCTAATTTATCACCATATGCAGTTTTATGTGAAATTACAAATTCAGATGGAACAATGGCAAAAGCAGATGATATTCAAAAAGTTTCGAAAAAATATTCTATGCCTATTCTTAGTGTTGAAGATATAATTAATTATCGAAAAGAAATTGCAAGATAAATAGCTTGAGCCTAAAGGCTCAAGCTATTTATACAAATTTTAGTAGTTAAAACTCTGCACTTGCAACCCAGTTGTCTGGTTCTTGAATAAAATGAATAATCTCTTCTAGTATTGCTTTGTGTTTTACTTCTTCTTTTGCAATATTTATAAAAGCTGTTTTTTCATCTTCATTTTCTAGTTCTTGGGCTTTATCAATATAAAATTGATATGAATCCTCTTCTCTTTTTATGGCATCTTCATAAAACTTGATTTGGTCTGCATCAAAACTTACATTTGCTCTTTGGGCATTTAAAGTTTCAAATATTGTTTTTGTATCTGTTGAGATATCAATTGCTTTGTAATCTGAACCATCTTTATCTCTCATACTTTTAAAAACATTGTAGTGACTTACTTCTGCTTCTGCTAAAATATGAAATACTTTTTTTAAACCATTATTTGGTGCTTTTGAAGCTAAGTGATTGTAGTAAGCTTCACCATCTTTTTCAACTTTCATTGCATATTCGTAAACATTCATAATAAATCCCCTCTATTAACTTAATCTTAGCTAAGATTGTTCATGTTGTCAATATGTTAGTTTGATAATTTTAAGTAAATTAAAATTGAGTATAGCTATAAAATTATTTTATTTTAGAAATAAAAACCCTAGATTAAATTATTAAGTTTTATATTTTAAAAGTTATTATATACTTGAACAAATGTTTTAAAGGATTACCTTTACAAGATGAAAACAATTATTTTATTACTAATATTTTTAATACTTCAAGTTTCATCTTTTGCTACAAATACATACTCTTTAAATAATAATATAAAATCAAATATAGACACACTAGCCAATCAATTAAAATATTTAACTTCAAATTATGATAAAAATGAAAAAGAGATTAGTGATTTATTAAGATTGTATTATGATAATTATGAAAATATAATAGGCTTTGAAATTAAAAAAGATAAAAAATACTTGTTTAGTTCTTCAAGAAATGATGATGCTATGAGTTTTTTTAAAGATAAAGCTTTTGATAAGGCTTTGTATAAAACTTCACATTTTTATACAAAAGATATTATCAATGATAAAGATGAAAAAATAGGTGAGCTTATTGTTTATTTTAAAGAAATTATCAAGTTTACTAGTGAAGAATTAAAATATTTAGAAAATAAAAAAGTACTAAAAATACAAAATGATTCAAATTTACCTCCTTATAACTTCAACGAAGATGGCATTGTAAAAGGTTACTCTATTGATTATATGAGTCTTATTGCAAATATACTTGCTATTGAAATAAAGTATGTTCAAGGTAATTGGGATGATTTTATGAATATGCTAGAAAACAATGAGATTGATTTGATGGCAAATATTTTAAAATCAAAAAAAAGAGAAGAGAGATTTCTTTTTACTCGTGATTCATATGTAAGTTCTCCCCTTGCAATTCTTACAAGAATTGATCATAAAGAGGTTCATACTTTTAAAGAACTTGAGGGTGAAACAGTAGCTTTAGTAAAAGGCTATCATAGTTATGATAGGGTTAAAAGTAATTATCCTAAAATTAATATTTATCCAACAAAAAATACATATGAGATGATAAATGCAGTATCAACAAATAAAGCAGATGCTTCATATGGCTTAAAAAGTGTATTGGATTATACTATAAATAAACACTTATTTACAAACTTAAAGACCATGAAAAACATTGATGATAAAGAGCTTGGTTTTTATTTTGCATTTAATAAAGATAATTATATATTAAAAAATATTATTGAAAAAGCACAAAAACAAATTAGCAAAGAAGATCTAAAAATTTTAAATTTAAAATGGTTTAAAAAAGCAAAAGTTACAAAAATACAAAGTAAAGATTACTTATTTACTAAAGAAGAGATTGATTATTTAAATAAAGCCAAAAAAATAAAGATGTGCGTTGATCCAAATTATTTACCTTATGAATATATAAATCATGAGGGAAAATATGTTGGTATCATAGCAAATTTTATAACAAAACTTTCAAAAAATAGTGGAATTAATTTTGAGCTTATAAATACATCTTCATGGAGTGAGTCACTAGAAGCAATAAAAGAGGGTAAATGTGATGTTTTACCAAATACAGGACAAACAATAAGTAGGGAAAAATATTTAAATTTTACACAAGACTATTTTAATTTTTCAAATGTAATAGCAACTAAAGATAATAAGATTTTTATAGATTCAATTGAGAAGTTAAAAGATAAGAAAATTGGTGTTATTAAAAACTACTCAATAGCAGAACGATTAAGATATCGATATCCTGATTTTAATTTTATCACTGTTGAAAATACACTAGATGGTTTAAAAAAATTGAAAGATAATAAGATTTATGCTTTTGTAGATACTTTTCCATCACTTGCATATAATATGCAAAACTCTTCAATAACTGGTATAAAAATTTCTGGAAAAATAAGTATAAGTAGTAGTTCAAAAATAGCAATTAGAAAAGATAATATAATACTACAAAAAATAATGAATAAAGCTATAAATTCAGTTAAGCCTCATGAAAAAAAGGAGCTTTTAAATAGATGGCTAACGGTAATAAAAGAAGAAAAAATAAATACAGAACTTCTAATAAAAATAGTTTCAATTATTGTATTAATATCTTTACTTATAATCTTATTTATTATTTATAAATCAAATAGAAAACTAAGCACACTAAATAAAAAATTAGAAATACTATCCCAAACTGATAAATTGACTTCTTTATATAATAGAACTAAATTAGATATGATTTTAGAGTTTGAATTTAAAAATAAAAAAAGATATGAAAAGCCTTTATCTATTATTATAATTGATATAGACCATTTTAAAAAAATAAATGATACCTATGGACACTTAGTAGGTGATAAGATTTTGGTTGAATTTTCAAATATAATAAAAGCAAATATAAGAGAGACTGACTTTATTGGAAGATGGGGAGGAGAAGAGTTTTTAGTAGTGCTTCCTTTTACAAAAGAAAAAGATGCATATAATTTAGCTTCAAAATTAAGAAAATTAATTGCTAAAAAACCTTTATATAAAAATATAAATGTTACAGCTAGTTTTGGAGTGGTTGAGTGTAAAGATTCAGATTGTAATAAAGCTTTATTAAATGCAGATAAAGCTTTATATGAAGCTAAAAATTCAAATAGAAATTGTGTGAAAGTATTTGTTGATTAAAATCTATTTTTGATACACTGCAAAAAAGTGTGGAATACTTGGAGTTTGATTATCATCATAGGCTAAAAAACTCTTTTCTTTTAATTTATATGTAGTTTTAAACTCATCAAT
The DNA here is from genome assembly GCF_008000835.1 of Malaciobacter canalis. Lineage (GTDB taxonomy): Bacteria > Campylobacterota > Campylobacteria > Campylobacterales > Arcobacteraceae > Malaciobacter > Malaciobacter canalis. Next base: position 2,133,139 of record NZ_CP042812.1, on the reverse strand, counting down.
TTCACTTTTTAAAAGTGGTTTTGGAATTTCATCTTTTTTTTCATCTTCTTCTTTTGCACTTCTACATGAAACTAAGATATATCCATCTTTTGCTATTAAAGAACACATTGCTTTTTTTGCTTCTTTTCTATACTCTCCTAAAAGAACTTGTATTGTATTACATTCATAAACTACATCAAAGTTTTCAAACCAATCTTTTGGAAAATCAAATAAATTAGCAACTGTAAAATCTACTTTACTATTTGGATATCTATTTTTACATAAATCAATAGCTTTTTTTGAAATATCAAAGGCAATAACATCAAAACCAAAATCACTTAAAGCTTGTGCATCATCTCCAACCCCACAGCCAATTACACATGCTTTTTTATTGGTTTTTTTAATATAATTTTGTTTTAGCCATTTTATTAAATAAGCACTTGGTTCCAAATCAGCCCAGAAAACTTTTGTGTAATCACCTTGTGCACTTTCATAGACTTTATCAAACCAACCTGTTGGGTCATCTTTTTCTTGGTATGATTTGACCATTTGTTTATATTTTTTTGGTGAAAAAAAGTCTTTATGTAAAAACTCTAACTCTTTCATATCTTGCCTTTATTTTTAAAATGATTTTAACAGTAACTATCTTAATTTTTATATTGACTTATAGATATTACTAAGGTATGATGTTCTTATAAAGGGGTTTATTATGCGATTGCTTTTTCTCTTTTTCATTTTAAGTGTTTCACTTTTTGCTTCAAATATAACGCATTTTGCTTATGATGGGGCTATTAATCCTGCAAGTAATGCTTTTGTCAAAAAGTCAATTTCATATGCAAAAAAACAAAACTCTCAACTTATAATTTTTGAGCTTAATACTCCTGGTGGATTACTATCTTCCACAAGAGATATAGTTTCACAAATTCTTAATTCAAAAATTCCAATTCTTGTTTATGTATCTCCAAAAGGTGCAAGAGCTGCAAGTGCTGGTACTTATATTTTATATGCTTCTCATATTGCAGCAATGACACAAGGTAGTAATGTAGGCGCTGCTACTCCTGTACAAATGAGTATGAAAGATGATGATAAAAAACCATCTGCTATAAAAACAAAAGCTATAAATGATGCAAGTGCTTATATTGAAAGCTTGGCAAAACTTAGAGGCAAAAATATTCAATGGGCAAAGAAAAGTGTAACTAAGGGTGCTAGTATTGACTCACAAAAAGCATTAGAATTAGGTGTTATAGATTTTGTGGCTGATGATTTAAATACACTTTTAAAAAGACTAGATGGTTTTGAAGTAAAAATTGATGATAAAAAGATTAAATTAAATACACAAAACAGCACATTGCAAACAGTAGAAAAGGGTTTTAAAATCAAATTACTCTCTTATCTTTCCAATCCAAATATTGCTTATGGTTTAATGCTTTTAGCAATTTATGGAATTTTCTTTGAACTAATAAGTCCAGGTGCAATTTTCCCAGGTGTTACAGGTTTAGTAAGTGGTGCATTAGCCTTATATTCATTTAATATTTTACCTTTTGATTATGCTGGTTTATTATTGATTTTTATTGGTGTGTTTTTAATGACCATGGAAATTTTTATTATTAGTTTTGGAGTATTTGCAATAGGAGGAGTTATTGCATTTGTATTTGGTTCTTTGATACTTTTTGATGAAAAAACATTGGGTGTAGATATATCTTTATCACTTATTGTAGCTTTTGTTTTAGTTAGTATTGCCATTTTTATTTACTTGCTTAAAATTATAATTGAACAAAAAGATCAAAAGGTAAAAACAGGAATAGATCAAATGAAATCAGCCACAGCAAAAGTTGTGAAAAAACAAGGTAATACTTACAAAGTTTCAATTCATTCAGAAATTTGGAATGCCATAAGTAAAGAAGAAATTAACGAAGGCGATGAAGTTATTGTTGAATCTATAAAGGGTTTGACACTTCATATAAAATCAAAGGAGTAAAAAATGTTTATGAGTATTATATATATTGTTTTTATTGTTGTTGTAATTTTAGCAGCATCAATTAAGATTTTAAAAGAGTATGAAAGAGGTGTTGTTTTCACATTGGGTAGATTTACAGGAATTAAAGGTCCAGGTTTAATTATTATAATTCCTTTTATTCAAAAGATGGAAAATGTAGATTTAAGAACTGTTGTACTTGATGTACCATCACAAGATGTTATTTCACATGATAATGTGTCAGTAAATGTAAATGCTGTGGTTTATTTTAGAGTTATAGATCCTGAAAAAGCTATTATTCAAGTTGAGAGTTTTCATGATGCAACTTCACAACTTGCTCAAACTACTCTAAGATCAGTTTTAGGTGGACATGAACTTGATGAAATGCTAGCAGAAAGGGAAAAATTAAATGAAGATATTCAAGATATACTTGATAAACAAACTGATGCTTGGGGAATTAAAATCTCAAATGTTGAGATAAAACATATTGATTTAGATGAAAGTATGATAAGAGCTATTGCAAAACAAGCAGAAGCAGAACGTCAAAGAAGAGCAAAAGTTATTAACTCAAAAGGTGAACTTGAAGCAAGTCAAAACTTACTAGAAGCTGCAAACATTTTAGCTCAAAATCCTCAAGGTTTACAACTAAGATATTTGCAAACATTAAGTGATATTTCAAGTGATAAAACAAATACAATTGTTTTTCCTTTTGGAAGTGAATTAGGTAAATTTTTTACACCAAAGGCTTAACTTAAAAAATAGAATATATTAAATTAATATATTCTATTTTACTTTTTGTTATAGTTTTTGGATGATGTTAGAAATTATAACTTTACAATATATAATTAATCTATATTAAAAACAATGTGATTATAATGAGCATATGTCAACTATAATATAAAGGATTTTTTATGAATGACAATATTTCAATGTATTTCGCAAAACTTTTAGAAAAAGTAGGTATAAAAAGAATATGGGGAATCACTGGTGATTCTTTAAATGGATTAAGTGATAGTTTAGAAAAATTAAATAAGATTAAGTGGATAGGTACAAGGCATGAAGAAACAGCAGCTTTTGCAGCAGGAGCTGATGCTAAGGTAACTGGAGATATTGCTGTATGTGCTGGTTCTTGTGGACCTGGGAATTTGCATCTTATAAATGGTCTTTATGATTGCCAAAGAAATGGTGTTCCTATTTTAGCAATTGCTTCACATATTCCTTCAAGTGAGATTGGAAGTGGATATTTTCAAGAAACGCATCCTCAAGAATTATTTAAAGAGTGTAGTGTTTTTTGTGAATTAGTTTCAAATCCTGAACAAATGCCAAATATTTTAGAAACAGCAATAAGACAAGCGATTTTAAAGCAAGGAGTAAGTGTAATAGTTATTCCCGGTGATATTATGTTAAAGCCAATGCCTGAAAATTCAAAACTATTATGGCAAAAACCAAATTTACCAAAAGTATTACCAAATGAGCATGATATAATAAAGCTAGCAAAAATATTAAATGAAAATGAAAAGATTACTTTTTTATGTGGGGCAGGGTGTAAAAATGCACATGATGAAGTAGTTAAAATTGCACAATTACTAAATGCGCCAGTTGTTCATGCATTAGGAGGAAAAGAGTATATAGAATGGACAAATCCAAATAGTGTTGGAATGACAGGACTTATTGGATATGAATCAGGTTATTATGCAATGGATAATTCTGATGTAGTGCTTGTTTTAGGTTCTACCTTTCCTTATAAAGCATTTTACCCTCAAGATGCAAAAATTATTCAAATAGATATAAAACCAGAATCACTAGGGCGACACTGCCAACTTGATTTAGCATTAATAGGTGATATAAAAGCATCTCTTGAAATGTTAATACCAAAAATTGATAAAAAAGAGAATAATATATTTTTAAAGAGTGCATTAAAACACTATAAAAATACAGTTGAGAAATTTGATAAATTAGCAAGTGAAAATAGTAAGATAGGTTTAATTCATCCTCAATATTTAACAAAACTAATTAATAAATATGCAAGTGATGACGCAATATTTACTTGTGATGTTGGAACTCCTACTGTTTGGGCAGCAAGATATTTAGATATGAATGGTAAACGAAAACTAATTGGTTCATTTAATCATGGTTCAATGGCAAATGCACTTCCTCAAGCAATTGGAGCAAAAGTTAGTAGTCCTAATAAAGAAGTAATTGCTTTATGTGGAGATGGAGGATTTACTATGCTAATGGGAGATTTTCTAACACTTATTCAGCATAAAATTAAAGCTAAAATAGTAATTTATAATAATAGTTCTTTAGGTTTTGTAGCAATTGAGATGAAAGCTGGTGGATATTTATATGAAAATACAGATTTAACAAATCCTGATTTTTCAGCAATTGCAAATGCTGCTGGAGTAAAAGGATATAGAGTTGAAAAACCAGAAGATTTAGAAGGTACTATAAAAGAGTTTCTTAAATACGATGGAGCTGCTTTACTTGATGTAACAACAGCAAAACAAGAACTTACAATGCCTCCAAAGATTACTTTTGAAAGTGCTAAAGGATTTGGTATTTATATGTTAAGAACTATTATAAATGGAAAAGGGGATGAATTAGTTGAAGTTGCAAAAGAAAATTTATTAAGATAGAGTTATTTGAATAATTTTACATAGGATAATTTTTATCTTCTAATAAAATTTATTAATATTCTTTTAAAATTATATATGTATAATTCTTTCATAAAATAAATAACAAAATAAAAGGAAATAAAATGATAGTAACAAAAAAAGCTCCAGATTTTACAGCTACAGCTGTACTTGCAGATGGTCAAATTGTAGAAGATTTTAATTTATATAATAATATTGGTGAAAAAGGTGCAGTACTATTTTTCTGGCCTTTAGATTTTACATTTGTTTGTCCTTCTGAGATTATTGCTTTTTCAAAAAGAGTTGAAGAGTTTAAAGAAAGAGGAATTCAAGTAATTGGTTGTTCAATTGATTCTGAATTTTCACACTTTGCATGGAGAGAAACACCAGTTGAACAAGGTGGTATTGGAAGAGTGAATTTCCCAATGGTTGCAGATATAACAAAACAAATTGCAAAAAATTATGATGTGTTATTTAATGAATCTGTTGCACTTAGAGGTTCATTTTTAATTGATAAAGATGGAACAGTAAGACATGCAGTAATCAATGACTTACCTCTTGGAAGAAATATTGATGAAATGGTAAGAATGGTAGATACTATGATTTTTACAAATGAAAATGGTGAAGTTTGTCCAGCAGGATGGAATAAAGGTGATGAGGGTATGAAAGCAGACAAAGAAGGTGTTGCTGAATACTTAGGTAAAAATGAAGATAAATTATAGGAAATAAAAATGTCAAAATATATAGAATTAAATCAAGATAATATAGAAGAAACAGTAAAAGAGGGTGTGTCATTAGTTGACTTTTGGGCACCTTGGTGCGGACCTTGTAGAATGCTAGCTCCAACTATTGATCAATTAGCACAAGATTTTGATGGTAAAGCAAAAATTTGTAAAGTTAATACAGAAGTTGAGCAAGAGTTAACTGCACAATATCAAATAAGATCAATTCCTACGATTCTTTTCTTTAAAGATGGAAAAATAGTTGACCAATTAATTGGAGCAACTACAAAAGGTGCACTAGAAGATAAATTAAACGCACTATTATAAAATAAAAAGAAGACAAGAGTTTTTGTCTTCTTTTTTGATTAAAGATTATTTTGGTGGATTATTATATAAAGTACACCAAGCCTCAGGACTTATTGAACCCTCTACTACTTTGCATTTATTTTTATCTGGTAAAAAGTGTATACAGTCTTTACAGGCTTCTGCATTTTTAGGTGTTTCTTGATATTTAAATTGTTTTTTTGAACCTTTTGCTTCTAGACGAGTTGTTGTAAAAGTTACTAAACTAAGAAAAGCAATATTTTTAAAAAAACTTCTTCTTGTAAGTTGTTTACTTAAGTTATTGTTATTATCTTTAGATTCATGTATCATTGAATATCCTTTCCTTTGCTACATTGATTCTTTTTTGATTATACTAACAGCTTACTTCTAAACTAGTACATACTTACAAATTCATCCTTAATTGATAATAATATATTATATTTAAATAAAATTATTTTTGTTATTAATATGTAATATGTAGTTTATGTTAGTTAATTTTTTAAAATAGAAGCATAATTTTATTTATTAGGCTATAATATAAAAAACTAACAAAGGAATTACATGGCTAAGGGAAAAGATATACAAAAAACAGTTAAAACAGCAGCAACAAAAACATTAAAAGAAAAAAGAGCTGAGAAAAAAGCAAAAAAAGCTTCAAAATAATCTAAATTGCATCTTTAATTGATAAGATATATAAAGTGTCTTTTCATTTGAAGGTAAATCTTATAAAATCTTACACAAAAAAATAAAAAAAACGCCACTTTTTAACTTCCAAACTCTAATTTTATTAATCTTAAATATATTTAAAATAGTAACTTTATTCCTATTATATTAAGAAAAAACAAGATAAAATAATTTTTAAAAGTAAATTTAAAAATTTATGTTTTTGTATTCTTTTTATATTCACAAGGAGATTTGATTATGTTGGTATTTATTTTATTAGTTGCTGTAGCTTTTATCGTTCTAGCCACTAGTAAGTTAAAGTTACATCCATTTATTGCATTACTTATTGCAGCTTATGGTATAGCTATAAGTGTTGGTATGGGTTATATGGAGATTGCAAGTACGATTACTAAAGGTTTTGGTGGAATACTTGCTTATATTGGTGTTGTTATTGTTCTTGGTACTATTATAGGTGTTATACTTGAAAAAAGTGGAGCAGCTATAAAAATGGCAGATGTTATACTTAAAGTAGTAGGAAAAAAACGACCTGTACTTGCAATGTCAGTTATAGGTTATATTGTTTCAGTTCCAGTTTTTTGTGATAGTGGTTTTGTTATTTTAAATGCATTAAAACGTTCTATGGTTAGACAACTTAAAGTTTCAGGAGTTGCTATGAGTGTTGCTTTAGCAACAGGGCTTTTTGCAACTCATACATTAGTTCCACCAACACCAGGTCCAATTGCTGCTGCTGGTAACTTAATGGTTGATAATTTAGGACTTGTTATTATATTTGGTATATCAATATCTATTATTACAATGCTTGCTGGTTATTTTTGGGCAGTTCGTTCTGGTAAAATTTATACAAGTGGTGAAGATTCACTGGTTGATTTAGAAAAAGATAGTGAAGTATTACAAAAGTATGGAGAATTACCAAGTGCATTTAAATCATTTGCTCCTATTTTTATTCCTATTTTACTTATGGCTACTGCTAGTATTGTAAAATTATCTTTTGGGCATATGAGTGATAGTGCTTTTTATAAGTTGTTTATATTTTTAGGAAATCCAACAAATGCACTATTTATAGGATTATTGTTTGCAACTATGCTTTTACCAAAATTTGATGAAGAAAGACTTTCAGGTTGGATTGGTGAGGGTATAAAAAATGCTGGTGAAATACTTATTATTACAGGTGCTGGTGGTGCACTTGGTGCAGTATTAAAAGCTAGTGGAATTGGTACATACTTAGGTGATGCTTTACAAACACTAAGTCTTGGTATTTTTGTTCCTTTTATTATAGCAGCTGCATTAAAATCAGCTCAAGGTTCATCAACTACTGCTCTTGTTGTAACTTCAACTATTATGTATCCTCTTCTTGCAAATTTAGGATTAGATAGTGAAATGGGTAAAGTTCTAACAGTTATGGCAATTGGTGCTGGTGCAATGACTGTAAGTCATGCAAATGATAGTTTTTTCTGGGTTGTTTCAAGATTTAGTCAAATGGATGTTGCAACTGCATACAAATCTTATACAATGGCAACTTTAATTCAAGGTTTAGTAACAATTCTTATTGTGTATATTTTAGCAGGAATATTACTATAACAATAAAAAGTGCTAGTTAAAATATGTAGCTAGCACTTTTAAATTTCTAACAAACTTTTTATATTTGAAACTAAGCCTTTACTTTTAAACTTTGGTAAAAGATTTATTAAAGCCTCTTTTCCATTAATTGAAATATGCTCTTTTATTAAATCTGTTTTTATATCAGAGTTTAAAATCAACTCTTCAACTTCTTTTGCATTACTTGATTTAACTGCTTGTTGTAGTTGTATTGATAGTGGAATAAAAGTCATAATCATCCTTTTTTAAAATGTGATGGAATAATGACACTTATTTACTTAAGTTAAATTTATTGTAGTGTTACCAAATTGTAACTTTGAAAAAGACTAGTGTTTTTTAATCACTAGTCTTTTGATTTATTTACTATATTTTTTATATTTTCTATTGCTTCTTGATGTCCGCTTATTGCTTTATCATAGGCATCGTATCTTTTTGTGTAAATTGGTTCAAGGTATAAAACTTTGTTTTTCTCTTTTTTAAAAATCATAGTTTCATAAACATATACGTTGTCGTGTTGATTAAGCCAAGTATGTCTTACGTGCATTTTAATAGTAGATATAAAATATCTTTTATCATCCACACTAGCAATATGTTTCAATTCTAGGTCATGATATTGCATACTAACTCCTAATTTTATTATATTTTGCTATAAGTATATAGCAATATAAATTATCATAAATTTGTTTAAAAGTAGTTATAAAACAAGTTTTGATAAAATGAAAATAAAAAGGATAATTTTGCACTGGATAGAAATTGATAAAGAACATGTTTGGCATCCATATAATTCATTGCCATCTACAACTAAGATTTTGCCTGTAAAAAGAACTGATAAAACATCAATTTTTTTAGAGGATGATACAGAGTTGATTGATGGAATGAGCTCATGGTGGAGTGCAATTCATGGATATAATCATCCAAGATTAAATGAAGCAATTAAAAAACAAGTTGAAATAATGCCTCATATTATGTTTGGTGGAATGAGCCATAAAAATGCAGCAACACTATCAAAAATGTTAGTTGATCTAACAGGTCTACATAGTGTATTTTTATGTGATAGTGGTTCTGTTTCAGTTGAAGTTGCTTTAAAAACAGCTATTCAATATCAAGAAGCAAAGGGTTTAAAAAAATATAGATTTATAGCTTGTGAAAATGCATATCATGGCGATACACTTGCTGCAATGAGTGTTTGTGACCCAAATAACTCAATGCATAGTATTTATGGTTCATACTTACCAAAACATATTTTTACAAAAGCACCTAATATTGGAATTGATAGTGATTGTTCTGAAGCTATAAATGCTTTAGAAGAAACTTTTAAAAAACATCATGAAGAAGTTGCTGGATTTATAATTGAGCCTGTTGTTCAAGGTGCTGGTGGTATGAGAGTTTATAATCCAAAATTTTTAGAAAAAGCAAAAGAACTTTGTGAAAAATATGATATATTACTAATTGCAGATGAAATTGCAACTGGATTTGGGCATACTGGAAAAATGTTTGCTTGCGAACATGCTAATATAAAACCTGATATTATGACAGTTGGAAAGGGTCTTACTGGTGGTTATATGACTATGGCTGCGATGATTACATCAAAAAATGTAAGTGAAACTATTTCAAATTCAAAGCTTGGTATTTTGATGCATGGACCAACTTTTATGGGAAATCCTTTGGCTTGTTCTGTTGCTATTGAGAGTATAAAACTTCTTTTAGAGTCTCCTTGGCAAGAAAGAGTTAATAATATAGAAAATATATTTACGCAAGAGTTAGAAAAAGCAAAGGATTTAAAACTTGTAAAAAGCACAAGAAATATTGGAGCTATTGGAGTAATTGAGTTAAATGACAGCTCACATGCACAAGCTATTCAAGATTTTTGTGTAGAAAATGGCGTTTGGATAAGACCTTTTGGTAAACTAATTTATTCAATAGTTGCTTATAGTATTTGTGAAGAGGATTTAAGAAAAATAGTAAGAGTTATGATTGAAGCTATTAAATCTATAAAGAGTTAAAATGAAAAAAAAAGATTTGAAAAAAATGCTTTCTAATCTTCCTAAACATCCAAATATTTTAGGAAGAGATAGATTATTTAATTCAGCTGTTTTAATTTTACTTGTAAAAAAAGAGGGTGAATATCATATTTTATTTCAAAAAAGAGCGGCTAATATAAGTCAAGGGGGAGATATCTGTTTTCCTGGTGGAGGTTTTGAAAAAGAGCATGATAAAAACTTTAAACAAACAGCACTAAGAGAGACAAAAGAAGAGCTTGGAATTAAAAAGAAAGATATAAAAATTGTAGGTCAACTTGATACAATGGTTGCGCCTATTGGAGCTGTTGTTGAGGTTTTTGTTGGAGTTATAAAGAAAAAAACTTTAAAAACTATGAAAATTGATAAGAGTGAAGTTGAAAAAACTATCTTAATACCTCTATCTTTTTTTAAAAAAAATAAAGCAGTTGAATATACTTTAAGAAGTGAAGTTAAACCTTATCATATAAATGAAAAGGGAGAAAAAGAGATTTATTTTCCCGTAAAAGAACTTAATCTTCCTAAGTTCTATCATGAACCTTGGGGAAACAAAAGACATAAAGTTTGGGTATATAAATATAAAAATAATGTAATATGGGGAATGACTTCTATTATATTGTTGGATTTTTTAAATAAATATTAGGAAGAGTAAATGAATAGTATAATTTTAGATGATAATATAAAGATTCAGCCATCAAAAGTAGTTTGTATTGGTAGAAATTATGTGGAGCATATAAAAGAGTTAAATAATGAAGTACCTGAAAGTATGGTTTTTTTTATAAAACCAAACTCTTCTATTTCATCTGATTTAGTCTTCCCCAAAGAGCATGATTCTTGCCATTATGAAGCTGAGATATCTTTTTTGATTGAAGAAAATAAAATAAGTGCAGTTGGCTTTGGTCTTGATTTAACATTAAGACAATTGCAATCAAAATTAAAAAAGTCAGGACTTCCTTGGGAAAGAGCAAAAGCTTTTAGAAACTCTGCTGTTTTTTCAAAGTTTGTATCTATAAACAAAGATATTGAACATTTAGAAGTACAACTTTTTGTTAATGGTGAGTTAAAACAAAAAGGAAATATTTCTATGATGATTCATAAACCAAATGAAATAATTAAAGAAGCTATAAGTTTTTTGGATTTTGAAGATGGTGATATTCTTATGACAGGCACTCCTAAAGGAGTTGGCGAGTTTAAACTAAATGATACTTTTCTTGGAAAAATTTTATATAAAGATGAAATTTTGATTGAAACCACTTTTAAAGTTAGCTAAAGTTTAAAAGAGTTTAAAAGTTAAATTTATTTTTTTTATTAATTCTATTTGTTGTTTTATTTGCTATTATTCGCTTAAGTGATGTAATCAAAGGTAGTTTAATGAAATATAATGAATTAACAGAAGATGAAAAGTATGTAATTGAGCAAAAAGGTACTGAAAAACCATTTTCTGGTAGATATAATGATTTTTATGAAGAGGGAATTTATAAATGCAAAAAATGTTCTAAACCTCTATTTAAATCAAAAGACAAATTCTCATCAGGATGTGGATGGCCAAGTTTTGACGATGAAATAAAAGGTGCAGTAAAAAAAGTACCTGATAGAGATGGCAGAAGAATGGAGATTATTTGTTCAAATTGTGATGCTCATTTAGGTCATGTTTTTGAGGGTGAGGGTTTTACTTCTAAAAATACAAGACATTGTGTAAACTCTATCTCTTTAGTTTTTGATAGCAAAGAAAAATGTTGTGAAAATCATAGTGTTGCTTATTTTGCTGCTGGCTGTTTTTGGGGTGTTGAGTATTACTTTAAAAAACTTGAGGGCGTTTATAGTGTGGTTTCAGGTTATATGGGTGGAGATACACAAAATCCTACTTATGAAACTGTATGTAGTGGTATGAGTGGACATTTAGAAGCTGTAAAAGTTGAGTATGATTGTTGTGAGATAACTTATGAAGAGTTAGTTAAATACTTTTTTGAGATACATGACTTTACTCAAACAAATGGTCAAGGTCCAGATATTGGAAGTCAATATTTATCTGCTATATATTATATAGATGATAAACAAAAACAAACTGCAATGAAAATTTTGGATTTATTAAGTGATAAAGGCTATTTAGTAGCTACTACTTTACATAATGCAAGTGAGTTTTACTCAGCAGAAGATTATCATCAAAACTATTATGAAAGAACAGGAAAAGTTCCTTATTGTCATACACGAAAGAAAATATTTTAATAAAATAGAGAAAACTTCTCTATTTTATTCTTTTGTTCCTAATATATAATAAACTTCTTTATTGTTTAGTTTTTGAAGCTTAATATTATATTTATCTGCCCAATGTGCTACTTCTTTATGAAACTCTTCTAAAATTTCATCTGCATCATTTTCATCACATTTTATTTTTAAAAACTCAGTTGAATTTGATAATGCAACATACGCATTCATCTTTTTTAGATGGTCATTTAAGCTAATGATATGTTTAGAAAACTTATCAAAACCTTTTGTTGCAGCTATCATCTTTTCAGCTTGTTGAAAAGAACTCTCATTTTTTGTATAGCCTAACTGTGATAAAACTACTTCAGCAGTCATTTGAATCTGCATTATGCACTCTCCTTATAAATATTGTAAATTAAATATAACAAATTTAGTGTAAATAAACTATTAAATTATGCAACTATTGTGGTATATTTTCTATATTGCTTACAGGTTTGCTTATATGGTAACCTTGTGAATAGTTTATCCCCATAGAATCAACAAACTTAAGTGTTTCTTCATCTTCTACAAACTCAGCAATAGTTCTAATACCTAAGCTATCGCATAAAAATTTTATCACACCTACTAATAGTTGAGATTTTCTATCTTTATGGATATTTCTAATTAGTGAACCATCAAATTTTATATAATCAATATATTGACTAAGGCTAATAATATGTTGAAAGTTTGCGTAACCACTTCCAAAGTCATCAATTGCTATTTTACAACCAAGCTCTTTCATTGTGCTAATAAATCTTTTTATCTCTTTATAGTTTGAAATACTTTCTGATTCAACTATTTCAATTACTAACTTTTTTGCTACACCATACTCATTTATTTTGTATTCTAAATATTTTGTAAAACCTTTTTCTACAATATCTAAAAAGCTAAGATTGATTGAGAACTCATAATCTTTATCTTGAAAATATTTAAAAGATTTTTCTATCATGGCGTATGTTAGCTTATTGTATTTTTTTGAATCTTTTGCAATATCCATAAAAGAGTTTGGATATAAAATCTCATTTTTACTATTTTTTATTCTCATTAAGGTCTCAAACTTCTCTATTTTTTGAGTTCTATTATTGTAAATTGCTTGGTAGTGTAAGATTACATTATCTTTATCAATAGCTGTTTTTATTGATTTTAATATTTTTAGATTTAGGCTATTTATATCTTCTGATTTGATATTTGGGTCATAAACTAAAATATCAATTCTTTTTTCAATTGCATAATCTAGTGCCATTTGTGCTTCATGTAGTTTATTTTTACTATTTAGATTTTTTGGATTACTTATTCCTAATGTCAAATCAAGATAAACTGAACTATTTTTGTCAATTAGTATTTCAATATTTTCCAAGTCATTAAATAAAAGTTGTGTAAATTTTATAAGTTGATTTTCATCGCTATATTTGTATTTTATTGCAAAAATATTGCTTTCAAGGGAATAAATATCATCAAAATTTTGATCATTTTCTTTATAGCTACTTATTAGTCTTCCTGCTTCTTTTAAAATTTTATTTAATGCTGTATATCCATATACACTTTGTAGTTTTTTACAATTATTTATATAAACCAAAATAACTATAGATTTGGCAAAACTGCTGTTTTTTTCAAGCATTTTCTCCAAATAAATAGAGTTTTTTAATCCTGTAATATTATGTGTTATTAGTTTTTTTTCATACTCTTTTAGAACTTTATCAGGAATAGTTGCAAAATAAATTGCAAGGGGAATTAAAATAATAAAAGATAAAAAAATAACAATAAAAATAAAATTTTGAGAATCTCTTATACTTAGGTTTTGATTTTTATATTTCATTTTAAGTATTAAAATATAGTTTTGATTATTTATATTTGTAAATGTTGAAATAAAATCTTTACCTTGGCTTAAATTATTGTTTAAGATTCTTTTAGCTTCTCTTTTAGAAAAGTCATTATAAATTGTACTATTATCAATAGTATTTAGTTCTAAATTTGAATTTTTATAAAGTAAGTAGTCGCCTTTTTTATTTATCAAAAACACATCATATAATCTTGAATCTTTTAGAGTATTAAAAAAGTGTTTTAAATCAATATTTATAACAATAAAATAGTTTTTTGTGATTTGTTTTACAAAATCAATTGTAATAAGATTTGTTGAATTAAAATCAATTGTAGAAACATAAAGATTATTTTTTGAAAACTCTTCAAACTTTGTGATAAGCTCTTTTTTGTTTTTACTATTTAATATATTTTTTATCTTTGAGTTTTTACTTATTTGTATTGTGTTTTTATTGTTTTTATTTAAAAGTTCAATTTGATTTATATTTTCAAATGTTACTAAATATGAAGAAAAAAGCTCTTTTACAAAATCTTCATACTCTTTTTTTGGATTATTTAGATATTTTTCTAAAGTTATATTTGAAGAGATTGCGTTTATTGAATTTTTATAAGGTTTAAAATAATCACTCATAAAACTTTTTTTATAGCTAATGGATTTTTTTAGATTATCATTTGAGATTTTATGAATATCACTTTTTTTTATGTAATTAAAAGTTATATAAGTTGTTGCTGTTAGTATTATTCCAAAAATTATTGTTAAAAAAACAAAAAGTTTTTTATAAGATAGGTTGTTTTTCATATAATCGCTTTCTTTTTTTATTTATATTATATTGTATAATAGTAACACTAAAGTATCAAAATAAAAAAATCTAAAAAAAATAAAAGATGAGCATTTTTGATTTTTTAAGTAGTATTTTTAAATCTCTTCTGCTTTTTTTATAAATACTAAAAAGCAGAAGAAATGAGATGTTTTAGATTATATTAAAAATTTTTTTTACTTGCAAGCCCAAGGACTCTGTTTACATAAAATATCAAGGTTTTTTTGTGCATCTGAGTTTCCCTGTTTGGCTGAAGCCATCCAGTATTCAAATGCTTTAATTTTATTTGTTTTAACACCTTGACCTTTTACATACATAAATCCAAGATTAAGTTGTGCACCTGAATTTCCTTGTTTTGCAGCTAGGGTATACCATTTAACTGCTTCTTTATAATCTTTTTTTACACCATCTCCATTGTCATACATAAATCCAAGATTATATTGTGCAGTAGAATTTCCTTGTTTTGCAGCTAGGGTGTACCACTTAGCTGCTTCTTTGTAATCTTTCTTTACACCATCTCCATTAGCATACATAGTTCCAAGATTATGTTGTGCAGAAGAATTTCCTTGTTTTGCTAATGGCATCCAAAGTTCAATGGCTTTTTTATAATTGCCACTTTTTAAAGCTTTTAAGCCATCATTAAAAGCATCTCCAAAAGATAAACTTAACAGTAGCATTGTAAATAGTAAAATTCTCATTAATTTATTTCCTTTTTTTTGTTTATTTTTTCTTTAATTAAAGAAGTAACTTTCATAGATAGTTTCAAGTGCAACTTTGATTTTAATAGAAAAATAAAATTATAATAAATGTTTATATAAATTATTATTAAGTAATAATTATATTTAGTTCCACTATTTTTTGTTTTTGAAAGAGATTTTTTTATTATTTTCTTTTAGAAAATATTTTAACATACTCTTATTTTTATTTTTGTAACATATCTTTATAAGAAAATTCTATAAAATAAAATTACCAAATAAAGGTTATTGTATGAGTGTTTTAGTTCAAATGGCTATGTTTCCAACTGACAAGGGTGAAAGTAAGGCAAAAGAGGTTTCAAAGGTAATTGAAGTTATTAAAAATAGTGGTTATAACTATCAGTTAACTTCTATGTGCACTATTATAGAAACAGAAAAAATGAGTGAAGCTTTAACTTTGATTGGTAAATGTTATGAAGTTTTAGAAAAAGCAGGGTGTAAAAGAGTCTATTCAACTATTACTTTTGATATTAGACAAAATCATGAAGACAGAATAAAACAAAAAATAAAATCAGTTGAAGAGTTTATAGGAGAAGTTTCAAAATAGCCTAAAATAGGCTTTTTTGAACTCCAATTTTCTCTTCACCTAAATCTTTTAATCTAAAAGTAAATCTATGCTCATTGCTTCGTCCAAACTCTTTGATTTTTTCTATATGAGCTTTTGTTCCATAGCCTTTATGTTTTTCAAAATTATAGTTTGGAAAATCTTTTGCAATTTCGCACATATATCTATCTCTACTTACTTTTGCTAAGATAGAAGCAGCACTAACTTCAACTACACTTGCATCTGCTTTAATTTTATGTTGTAGTGTAGGAATATTAAAAGAGGTGTTTCCATCCATTAGATATTCACTTGCGTTTACATTTTGCATAATTTCTTGAATTGACTCTTTTATACAAGTGCTTATGCCTTTTGTATCAATATCTTTGGCACTTTTAAAAACTATATGATAATCACTTGATTTTATTACTTCTTTAAAAAGTGCTTCTCTTTTTTTTTCAGTTAATTTTTTAGAGTCATTAAGCTCTTTTATCTGCTCTTTTAGCACTACACCTGCTACTACAAGTGGACCTGCAAGTGGTCCACGCCCAGCTTCATCTATTCCACAAAGCATTTTTGTCCTTTAATAATAATTCATGTATAATCGTATAGTTTAACAAAACTTAAGGTTTAAGATGAAAAAAATACTATTGATACTAATTGTTTTAATTACTGTTTTTTTTGCATTTTTCTTTTATAAAAAGAATAGTAGTGAAGAAAATATAAATATAGGCTTTATTTCTGGGCTTACTGGAAAATATTCTTCTTTAGGAAATGGTGTTTTAAGTGGTTTTAAATTGGCTTTTGAAGAAATAGAATATAAAATCAATGGTAAAAAAGTAAATATAATTACAAAAGATGATGGGCAAGATGAAAAAAAAGCTTTAAATGCTATAAATGACTTAATAAAAAAAGATATAAAAATAGTAGTTGGGAATACGACTAGTTCTATGACAAAAATATCAATCAAAGCTTTAGAAAATAAAAAGGATATTTTACTTATTTCTGCAACTGCAAGTAGTGAAGAGTTTTCAAAAAAAGATGATAATTTTATTAGAACACAAGTATCAAATAGTGTAGAAAAGTTTTTGAAGTTATCTAAGTATTTATTGGAAAATAAAAAAGATAAGATGGCTATTTATTATGATTCTAAAAATAGTTCATATTCAAAAGGTGTTATTAAATATGTGAAAAGTTCATATGAAAAAAACAGTGAGGGAAAAATAGCTTCAGTAATTGATATAAATGTTGGCTTTGAAGCTATCTTAAAAGATATTAAAGAGAAAAATCCAAATGTTGTATTTATAATAGCAAACTCTCTTGATACAGCAAAACTTTCACAATTTTTAAGATTAAAGCATATTGATTCTACTTTTGTTTCTGCTGGTTGGGCAAAAGAGTATAAACTAATTCAAGAGGGTGGAAAAGCAGTTGAGGGGATGCTTTTTATAACAGCATATGATGATAATAATGCTAAAGATAAAGATTATTTAATTTTTAAATCAAAATACAAAAAATTGTATGGATATGAGCCATCTGTATTTGCAACACAAGCATATGAAACTGGAAAGATTTTAATACAAGCTTTACAAAATACTACTAATGCTGTGAAGATAA
This sequence comes from Malaciobacter canalis, assembly GCF_008000835.1. Taxonomy (GTDB): domain Bacteria; phylum Campylobacterota; class Campylobacteria; order Campylobacterales; family Arcobacteraceae; genus Malaciobacter; species Malaciobacter canalis. The sequence goes on along the minus strand of NZ_CP042812.1, from coordinate 2,115,415 downwards.
AAGAGTATATACTTACAAAAAAAGTATTTAATGGTTTACAAGGACATATTATATTTGATAAGTATGGAGATGTTTCAAGGGATTATTTTATTACAACTATTAAAAATAGTGAATATGAAAGAATAAATTAATATGAAAAGTTTAAAAAGTACAATTTCATCTTTTATTATTTTATCAATTATTACAGTTTCTGTAGTAATTGGAATATTAACTATGATTAATTTTTATGATATAAAAATTACAAGTGTTGAGCATAATCAAAAACAAGTTTTAAGACAAGTAAACTCAGAGGGATTAAAACTTTTAAAAAGAATTGAGAATATTGCATCTTTTAGTATAAAAAAACAGAGTTTAGATAGTGAGTATTTAAATGATGTATTATATTTAAATAGTGATGTCTCATCTATTTTTATATTAAATAAAGATGGAATTTTAGTCGATTTTGCTGGAAAAAACATGGACAATATTTATAAAGGTTTTGATTATTCAAATAAAGATTTTTATAAAAAATTAAGTGATGAAAAACTTGATTATTGGTCTGATGTATTTTTGTCTTCTGCAAATAATAATCCTTCAATTTCATATAGTTTAAAATACAAAGATAGAATTATTGTTATTCAATTAAAGCTTGAGGAACTTACAAATTTTATTACAAAATTTAAAAATAGTGATGAAACACATATGATTAGAATGGTAGACAAAAATGGTGTATTTATTTTTAATCCAGATGCACAAAAACTTGTAACTCAAAGATTTAATATTAAAAATAGTACGGTTTTTGAAGAGCTTATAAACAATAATAAAGAGTTTAATATAAAAAGTTTCAAAAGCATAAAAAGAGATTTAAGAAATCTTGGAATGTATTCAAAAATAAAAAAAACAGGCTGGACTGTCATCATAAGACAAAACCAAAGTGAAGTAGTTGATGCAATAAAAGATATAGCTTTTATTGTATTTTTTATTGTAATTGTTTTTGTAAGTTTTGCACTATTTTTTGTATTTAAAATATTTAATAAAATATTTAGGGAGTTTGATTATTTACAAGATACTACAAAAGATATTTCAAATGGAAATTACAATAAAAAAATAAAACAATCAGCTTTTAAAGAGATTACTTTATTAATTAATAGTTTTGAAAAAATGAAAAAACAAATTGATAAAAGAGAAAAAAAGCTAAAAGCAGCAAGAAATAGCTTTGAATATCTTTTAAACTCAACTATGGAAGCAATAGTTGTGCATGATTCAAAAAAGATTTATCAAGTAAATGATGTGGCTTTGAGTTTGATGAAATTAGATGATAAAAATCAACTAATTGGAAAAAGTTTGTTTGATTTTATATCTGAAAAATCTATTGAATTAGTAAAAGAAAAAATAGATATTGAAAGCTCACCTTATGAGTTAGAGTTAGTTAATGCAGAAAATGAAACATTTACTGCATTGGGACAAGGAAAGTTTATTACTTTGAATAATAAAAGATTTAAAATTAGTTGTTTTATTGATATTACTGAATTAAAAAATAAAGATAAACTACTTTCACAACAATCAAAAATGGTATCAATGGGAGAAATGATAGGTAATATTGCTCATCAATGGAGACAACCTTTAAGCTCAATTAGTACAGCAGCTGGTGCTTTAAAAGTTGAAAAAGAGTTTGGGATATTAGATGATAAAAGTTTAGATAACTCTTTGGATATGATTATTAAAAATACTAAATATTTATCAAAAACAATAGATGATTTTAGAAACTTTTTTAAAGTAGATAAAGACATTGAAAGAATAGATTTAAGTGAAGTTATTGAAAGATCATTGAAACTTCTTGAATCTAGTATTAAAAATCACTATATAAAAATAGAAAAAAGAGTTGGAAAAGATTTATATATCAATGGCTTTGAAAATGAATTGACACAAGCTTTTATAAATATAATAAATAACTCTAAAGATGCATTAAAAATAAATAATATTGAAAATAGAGTTATTTTTATTGAAGCATTTATATCAAAAAATAGAGTTTTTGTGATTATTAAAGATAATGCTGGAGGTATTAAAGAGCATATTAAACCAAAGATTTTTGATCCTTATTTTACTACTAAACATCAATCTCAAGGAACAGGAATTGGTTTATATATGACTCATCAAATAATAGTTGAACATATGGCAGGAGTAATTGAGGTGGAAAATGTAAAGTTTTCTTATGAAAATGAAGCTTATACAGGATGCCAATTTAAAGTTATCTTTGATTATATGAAAAATACTTGACATTAATACACTCAACTTGCTATAATTATTTAGCAGATAAATTAAAGGAGTGCTAAAAATGAAAAAAATATTTGAACAATTAACTAACCAAGTTGCTGAAACAATTGATTCAGCAGTATCATTATGCCTACACAACAAAAACCAAGAAGTAGATGTAATACATTTTTTATGGGCATTAATAACAAATACAAATTCAGTATTAAACCAATTATTAAATAAAATGAATATTGATAAAGCAGCAATTGAATTAGAAATAAAATCAATTGCTTCAAATTTACCAAGTGTATCTAATGTATCAAAAGAGAATATAAAGTTATCAAGAAATTTTATGAGTTCACTTGAAAAAGCACATGGGCTTATGAACTCAAATGGTGATAAGTTTATTGCTTTGGATACTTGGCTTATTGCTAATTTTGATGATAAGCAAATAAAAGATGTTTTAGGAAAATATATAAATCTTTTAGATGCTAAAAAAGAGCTTGAAGCTATAAGAGCAGGGGCAAAAATTGATAGTGCAACATCAGATGATACACTTGAAAGTTTAGAGAAATTTGGAACAGATTTAAATAAAAAAGCTATTGATGGTGAGCTAGATCCTGTTATTGGAAGAGATGAGCAAATAAACAGAATGATGCAGATATTGATTAGAAAAACAAAAAATAATCCTGTTTTATTAGGAGAACCAGGAACTGGTAAAACAGCAATAGCAGAAGGACTTGCTCAAAAAATTGTAAACAAAGATGTTCCAACAAGTTTACTAAATAAAAGGGTTGTTGCTCTTGATATGGGTGCTTTAATTGCAGGTGCAAAATATAGAGGAGAGTTTGAAGATAGATTAAAAGCTGTTATAAATGAAGTTAAAAAAGCTGGAAATGTAATTTTATTTATTGATGAAATACATACTATTATTGGTGCAGGTGCTAGTGAGGGTAGTATGGATGCAGCTAATATTTTAAAACCTTCTTTAGCAAGGGGTGAATTGCATACTATTGGTGCAACTACACTTAAAGAGTATAGAAAATATTTTGAAAAAGATGCAGCAATGCAAAGAAGATTTCAGCCTGTTAAAGTTGATGAGCCAAATGTAAATGAAGCTTTACAAATATTAAGAGGTATAAAAGAGAGATTGGAAACACATCACAATGTTACTATTAATGATAGTGCATTAATTGCAGCTGCAAAATTAAGTGATAGATATATTACTGATAGATTTTTGCCTGATAAAGCTATTGATTTAATAGATGAAGCAGCAGCAGAGCTTAAAATGCAAATTGAGTCTGAGCCATATGCTTTATCAATAATAAAAAGAGAAATTGAGTCTTTAAATGTTGAAAAAGAAGCATTGAAGATGGAAAAAACTAAGAAAAATGAGCAAAGACTTGAAGAGATTGAAAAAGAGTTAGCAAATAAAGATGAAGAAAAAAGAGGTTTAGAGTCAAGATTTGAAAATGAAAAACATACTTTTAATGCAACATCTGCATTAAAAGCAAAAATTGATGAACTTAAAACAAAAGCAAATATTGCAAAAAGAGAATCAAGATTTGAAGAAGCAGCATCTATTGAATATGGTGAAATACCAACTTTAGAAAAACAAATAGTAGAAAATGAACAAAAATGGGAAAAAATGCAAGAGGAGGGGACACTTCTTAGAAACTCAGTTGATGAGGATTCAATTGCATCAATTGTAAGTAGATGGACAGGAATTCCTGTAAATAAAATGATGGATTCTGAAAAGCAAAGAGTTTTAAAAGTAGAATCAGTTTTAAAAGAGGATGTAATTGGTCAAGATGATGCAATAAAAGCGATTAGTAGAGCAATTAAAAGAAATAAAGCAGGTCTTAGTGAAGCAAATAGACCTATAGGATCATTTTTATTTTTAGGTCCAACAGGAGTTGGTAAAACACAAAGTGCAAAAACATTAGCAAAATTTCTATTTGATGATGAAAAATCATTGATAAGATTTGACATGAGCGAATATATGGAAAAACATGCAGTTTCAAGACTTATTGGTGCAGCTCCTGGGTATGTAGGTTATGATGAGGGTGGTCAATTAACAGAAGCAGTTAGAAGAAAACCTTATAGTGTAATTTTATTTGATGAGGTAGAAAAAGCACATCCAGATGTGTTTAATCTTCTTTTACAAGTATTGGATGATGGAAGACTAACTGATAACAAAGGAGTTACAGTTGATTTTAAAAATACAATAATTATTTTAACTTCAAATATTGGAAGTTCAAAGATTATTGAAATATCTGATAAAGAGAGTAGAAAAAAAGAGGTTTTACAAGAGTTAAAAGTAAACTTTAAACCTGAGTTTTTAAACAGACTTGATGATATTATTATATTTGAGCAATTAAACTTAGAAGCAATAACAAATATTGTAGATATCTTATTTAATAGTATTAGAAAAAAACTTGAAGAAAAAGATATAACTATTACATTAACAAAAAGTGCAAAAGAGTTTATTGCAAAAGCAGGATTTGATCCAGTATATGGAGCAAGACCTCTTAAAAGAGCTATTTATGAAATTGTTGAAGATAAATTAGCAGATATGATTTTGGAAGAAAAAATATCTGAGGGTAGTGTTGTAAATTTTGATTATAAGGACAATGAAATTACAGTTGAAATAAAATAAATATAAAAATTCTCCTTCTATTTGAAAAATATGCTATAATATATAGAGTATAGAAGGAGAAGGTTTTATGATAAGAAAAGAAAATAAAATTTTAAAAATTATAAAATATGCCCCAACAATATTTATATTTATTCTTTGTATTATTATTAATTTTTATTTATTATATGAAAAAAAACAGAATTTAAACCTAGAAAAAAAACAGATAAAACAAAAATATATAACTACAAATAAAGAGCTTGTAAAAAATGAAGTTCTTGAAACAATTCACTACATAAAGATGAAACAAAATAATACTGAAAAAAATTTAGAACAGATGTTAAAAAAAGTAGTTTTAAATGCATATCAAATATCTTTAAATGTATATAATATGAATAAAAATGAAAAAAAAGAGAAAATTCTTGAGCAAATAAAAAAAGTATTAAACAATATAAAATATGCAAAAGATGGCTATTTTTTTATATATGATTTTGATGGAGTAAATATTTTACATGGTGGAGATAAAAGTATTGAGGGAAGAAATTTACTAGATTATAAAGACTCTAAAAATAACAATATTTCAAAAGAATTAAGTAAAATCTTAAAAACTAAGAGTGAAACATATTACTCTTGGTATTGGCCTAAAAATGACAATAAAGAGTATAAGAAGATTGGTTTTTTTAAAAAGATTGAACCATTGAATTTATATATAGGAACTGGAAGATTTGTAGTAGATTATGAACAAAATTTAAAAAAAGAGATTTTAGAGTATTTAAGCAGTGTAAAATATAGAAAATATGGATATATATTTGTTTTAAATAGCGAAGGTAAATATCTAAGCTATTATAATGAAGATTTTATTGGTAAAAATATTTCAAATTTAGCTTTTGTTGAAAATATAAATAAATCTTTTGAAAAGATGAAAGAAATATCACAAAAAGGTGGTTATTTAAAATACTCTCATATAAATAAGCCAAATAGTGTTTTAAAGAAAATAGAAAAAATAAGCTATATAAAAAAGTTTGATAAGTGGAATTGGATTATTGGAACAGGCTTTTATATGGATGATGTTTACAAAGAAATAGAAGAAAAAGAGTTTTTATTAGAAAAAAAATATAATGAGGAGATAAAAACACTTTATAAAATAACAATTATTTCAACTATTATTTTACTTTTAATATCTATATATATTTCAAAATTAATTGAAAAGATATTTCTTAGATATAAAAGTATGATTGAAGAGCAAATACAAGCAAATAGAAAAAAAGATAATTTGATAGCTTATCAATCAAAAATGGCAACTATGGGAGAAATGATTGGTAATATTGCACATCAATGGAGACAGCCTTTAAGTTCCATTAGTACAGCAGCAACTGGTGTGAAAATGCAAAAAGAGATTGGAGTTTTAACTGATGATTTTGAAATAAAAAGTTTAGATTCAATAAATAACAATGTTCAATATCTTTCTAAAACAATAGATGATTTTAGGAATTTTTTTAAAAATAATAAAACAAGAAAAGAGTTTAATATACAAGATAGTTTTGAAAAAACATTTAAACTTGTCTCTGCACAGTACAAAAATAAGGATATTGAACTTATTAGCAATATAGAAGATGTTAAAATTTATTCTTTTGAGAGTAAACTTGTGCAAGTTTTAATTAATATTTTAAATAATGCACGAGATGAGTTAATAAAACAAAATTTTAGAAAATTAATTTTTATAGAAGCAAAAAGAGTTAAAAATAGTCTAATTATTCTTATAAAAGACAATGCAAATGGAATAAATGATGATATAAAACATAGAATATTTGAACCATATTTTACTACAAAATCAAAGGAAGATGGCACAGGAATAGGGCTTTACATGAGTAGTGAGATAGTTAATAAACATCTTGATGGAACACTTGAATTTACAAATGAAGAGTATGAGTTTGAAAATGAAAAATATAAAGGTGCATGTTTTAAAATAACCCTTCCAATAGATTAAAAAGACTTTAAACTAAAGTTACTTTAAGCTGTATTTAACTATAATCCGCAACTTAATTAGTCAATAAGAGGAAAGCTAAAGATGAAAAGAACATATCAACCACATAATACTCCTAGAAAGAGAACACATGGTTTTAGAGTTAGAATGGCTACTAAAAACGGTAGAAGAGTTATTAAAGCAAGAAGAGCTAAAGGTAGAAAAAGATTAGCTGTTTAAGCAAAAAACACAGAATTAATAATTCAAGCGATTTTAACAAGATCTATAAAAGCGACAAAAAATGGCACACCCATTCCTTTGTCGCTTTTTTTTCGCCTACAAAAGATTTTAAAGTAGCTTTTGTTGCTTCAAAAAAAGTAGGTAATGCAGTAATGCGAAGTAAATCTAAGCGAAGACTTAGAGGAATGTTTGTCTCTTTTGAAAAACAAGTAGCTACTGGAAGCTATATATTTGTTGCTAAACAAAAGATTTTTGAAAAAGACCCAAAAGAGTTAAAAAAAGATTTTATTTTTGCTCTTAAAAGATTAGAACTTCTAAAATGAAAAGAATTGTAAACTATTTAATTAGATTTTATCAAAAATATTTATCGTTTTTTTCATATGGAAGTTGTAGATATTATCCAACTTGTTCACAATATGCCCTTTGGCAATTTGAAAATAATACATTTTTTAAGGCTATTTATTTTACAATAACACGGATATTAAAATGTAATCAACTTTTTAAAGGTGGAATTGATTATCCTGTTATAAAGTTGGTAAGGCATAATAATATAAATTTTAAAAAAATTAAAATCAAATATTGGTACATACCTGTGAATAATAATAGATATTTGGTAGTTAAAAATAGGGAGTGGAATAACAATAATGATGAATAACATGAATCAGAATAATGGTGGTATGCAAAAACGAATGTTAATTATGACATTAGTCGTTTTTGTATTTTTTATTGCATATGAGTTTTTAGTATTAAAGCCGCAACAAGAAGCAAAACAAGCTAAGATTACACAAGAACAAGTGAAAAAAGCAAATAGTGCTCCTTTAGTTGAACAAGAAAATACAATGTCAAATGGTGTTACTGCTTCAGCAGAAAATAATTCAAAGTCAGTTGATGCACTTTCTTCAAAAGCAATTGCTTCAAATAGTATTGTAGCAACAGTTAAAACAAAACATAACACATTTGAAATTGATAATTTAGGTAGAATTGCACAAGTTACTTTGCAAGATAAACAGTATATTGATGAAAACAAAGATCAGATAAAACTTTTTGAAGCAGATCAATTAAGACCTTTAGAAGTAAGATTTGCAGATTCAAATATAAATGATGAAGCTTTTAAAGTAAATGTTACTGCTAGTAAAAGTTTGCTTGATGCTAAAACAAGCCCACAAGAGTTAGTATTAACACAAAAATTGTCTGATACAACACTTACAAAAACTTTTAAGTTTTATCCAGATGGTCATTATGATTTAGAAGTAAAAACTACAAATGCTAAAAAGTTTTTTATTACAAATGGATTTAGACCAAATGTATTAGCTGATATGTATGCTGATCATGGGATGTATGTAAAACAAAATGATGATACAATGGAGTTAATTGAAGATGGTGATTTAGATAAAACTAAAAACTATACAGGAATTAAATTTGTATCAAATTTTGATAGATATTATGCAACTGTTATTTATAATTTTAATAAATCATTAGCAATTACAGTAATGCCAGATAATGAAAGTAATCCTTCTCCTTTTATTCATGGAAATGATAATATTAGCTTTAGTGGGTATATTGGGCCAAAAGAGTTTAAAACTTTAAAAGCTTTAAATCCAGAACTAACAGATGTTATTGAGTATGGTTGGTTTACATTTATTGCAAAACCTATGTTTATTTTCTTACAATATATTCATAATATTGTTGGAAACTGGGGATGGACTATTGTTATTGTAACAATTTTAATTAAGCTTGTATTATATCCTTTATCATACAAAGGTATGGTATCAATGAACAAGTTAAAAGAGTTAGCTCCTAAAATTAAAGAAATACAAGAAAAATATAAAGATGATAAACAAAAAGCATCAATGCACATGATGGAACTTTATAAAAAGCATGGGGCTAATCCAATGGGTGGATGTTTACCTATTATATTGCAAATCCCAGTATTTTTTGCTATATATAGAGTACTATTAAATGCTATTGAGCTAAAAGGTTCAGAGTGGATTTTATGGATTCATGACTTAGCAGAAATGGATCCTTATTTTGTATTGCCAATATTAATGGGTGCTTCAATGTGGTTACAACAAAGAATTACTCCAAATACAATGCAAGATGAGATGCAAAGAAAAATATTCCAAATGTTACCAGTTGTATTTACATTCTTCTTCTTATGGTTCCCAGCAGGTTTAACACTATACTGGTTCGTTAATAATGTATTTACAATAGCTCAACAATATACAATAAATAAAATGTTTGAAAAGAAAAGAGCTATAAAAAAATAGGATTAATTATGAAAAAGTTTGAAGCAAATAGTTTAGAAGAGGCATATGAATTAGCAAAAGATGAATTTAAATGTTCAATTACAAATTTAGAAATAGAGATTGATCAACAACCAAGAAAAGGTTTTCTTGGTTTTGGTCGTAAAAGTGCTATTATTAAAGTTGTTGAAAAACATGATAGAAAAATTTATGATAGAAAACAAAAAGAGCATAAATTTAGAAAAAAAGATATAAAAATAGAAGATGTATCTAAAAAAATAGAAGACTCAAATAAAGTTGCTACAAAAAAAGAACCTACTTTAAATAAATCACATAAAAAAGTTCCAAATATTCATTCAAAAGAGAAAATCTTTGATAATTTTTATGAAGTTGGAGATAAACAAGAAATAAATGAAGTTATTGTTAAAAAAGATGAACAAATTATCTTAAATGAAGTAAAAGAAGGAATTGATTCACTATTTTCAAATACATGTTATGAAATTGAAGATATAAAAGTTGAGTTTTATGACAATGAAACATTATATATTGAGTTTACGGGAGCTGATTCTGCACTTTTAATTGGAAAAGAGGGCTATAGATACAAAGCATTATCTTATATTTTATTTAATTGGATAAATGAAAAGTATGGTTTGATGCTAAGATTAGAAGTTGCCGAATTCTTAAAAAATCAAGAAGAGTCTATCCATACATATTTGGAACCTGCAATTGAAACTATTAATGAAAAAGGTAGTTTTAAAACAAAACCTTTAGATGGTATTTTAGTTCATATTGCATTGAAAAGATTAAGAGATGAGTTCCCTAATAAATATGTTGCTGTTAAGACAAATGTTAGAGGCGATAGATATGTACTTGTTAATGAATATAGAAGTAAAGAGCAATAAAATTGTTTGATGATAATACAATTGTAGCAATAGCTACAGCAAATGGAATAGGTTCAATCTCAATAGTAAGAGTTAGTGGTAAACAAGCTTTAGAAATTGCTCTTAAAATCTCTAAAAGAGAGAGTTTAAAACCACGACTAGCAACTTTATCAACACTTTATACTAAAAGTAATGAAGCTATTGATGAAGCACTTTTATTATATTTTAAAGCACCATTTTCTTTTACAGGAGAAGATATTGTTGAGTTTCAATGTCATGGTGGTGTAGCTATTGCAAATATGGTTTTAGATGAAGTTTTAAATTGTGGTGCAAGAATTGCTAATCCAGGAGAGTTTTCAAAAAGAGCTTTTTTTAATGGAAAAATGGATTTATCAAAAGCAGAAGCAATTTCTAAAATTATAGAAGCAAGAAGTGAAGATGCAGTTAAACTTTTAGCAAAACAACTAAAAGGTGAGTTATCTAATTTTGTTGAAGATATTAGAGAAGATTTACTTTTTATGCTTGCATATACAGAAGTTAGTATTGATTATGCAGAAGATGATCTACCTACTGATATTTTTGAAAAAATAGAAGAAAAATTAAAAAATATCAAAGAAAAACTTGAAAATACTTTAGAAGCTAGTAAACGAAGAGAAGGAATGATTGAGGGCTTTAAACTTGCAATCATAGGAAAACCTAATGTTGGTAAATCTTCACTATTGAATAAACTTTTAAATTATGATAGAGCTATTATTTCTGATATTGCAGGTACAACTAGAGATACAATTGAAGAGTCTGTAAAAATTGGAACACATATTATAAAAATAGTTGATACAGCTGGTATAAGAGATGAAACTTCTGATGTTATTGAAAAAATAGGTATTGAAAAATCAATCACTGCTATTAATGAAGCAGATATAGTTGTTGCATTATTTGATAATAGTAAACCTTGTGATAAAGAGGATGAAAAAATATTATCTTTATTACATAACACTTCAAATAAACAGATTTTAAAAGTATTAAATAAAACTGATTTACAAAAAAATTTTGATATTTCAAAATTAGATGATTATACAAATTTAAGTACAAAAGAGTCTATTCAACCTTTAGTTACAAAAATAGAAAAAATTCTTGATACTAATACTCATAGCGATGAAATGACTTTGATATCAAAAAGACAAATAGATAGTGTTTTTCAAACACTTCATCACATAAATGAATCTTCTATGCCACTTCAAACGGGAGAGTTAGAGTTTTTTGCACATCATATAACAGAAGCATTGCATTTTATATCTAATATTACAAGACCTTATGAAAATGATGAAATGCTAGATGTTATGTTTGGTGAATTTTGTTTAGGTAAATAAATTTTTATTTACCTATTTTATAAACTTTTTTAAATTCTGCATTATCTTTTGATATATCAATCCATGAATCACAATTAAAATCAATTCTAATCACATAACCCATATCAAACTTATCTTTATATCCACAATAATTTAAAGCTAATATTGCCAATGATGGATTATGTCCAACTAAAATCATTGAGTCAACTGTATCGTAAGTGTATGTTATAATCTCATGCAGTTCATTTAAAAAAGCTTGGTATATTACTTCATTATATATTATTGGTTTTTTATAAGCAAATTTATTTGCAAGAATTTGTGCAGTTTCTTTTGCTCTTAAAGCTGGACTTGAAGCAATTAAATCAACTTGAACCTTATCTTCTAAAAGTTTATTTGAAATATCTTCAATATCTTTAATTCCATTGGTAGTTAATTTTATATCAAAATCATCTTTTGATGAATTTAACTCTTTTTGTCCATGTCTCATTAGATATAGTGTTTTCATTTATTTACCTATTTTTTTCTTTATTTTATGTATTTTTTTCTTTTATTTAAATAAAAATTATAAATATTTTTTTGGATATTCAAATGTAATTAATTTACTATTATAGCTATTGATTTCTTGCCATAATTGACAATTAAACTCTATTTCTAATATTGCACATGTTGGTATATTCTCATCAAAATCTAAAAACTGCTCTGCAAATAAATTTAAACTTGGATTATGACCTACTAAAAATACTACACTATTTTTATCATCTAAATATTTTAAAGTATCAATAATATTATTTATAGATGCTTCATATAAGTCTTCATAATAATCTATATCTTTTTTATTGTATCTTACTTCTTTTGCTATTAATTGTGCAGTTTTTCTTGCTCTATAAGCAGGTGATGAAACTATAATATCTGGTTTAACTCCTAATTGATAAAGTAAATTTCCCATAAATGGTGCATTTAATTTACCTCTTTTATTTAAAGGTCTATCATAATCTGCTAAGGTTAAGTTTTTCCATGAAGATTTCGCATGTCTAATTAAGTAAAGTTTTTTCAAAATATCTCCTATAAATAGTAGATTTGTAAAATTAATTTAAATTGTTTATTAAATTTGTTAAATTATAATATAATAGTATATAAAAAATTAAATTAAAGGAAGCAGTTATGGAACAAATAAAAACTGTATTTTTTCTTGCACTATTATCTGTACTGTTTGTATTTATTGGATATTCATTTGGTGGTCCAAATGGAATGCTAATAGCATTTTTATTAGCTGCTGGAATGAACTTTTATGCTTATTATTATTCAGATAAGCATGTATTATCTTCTTATAATGCAGTTGAAATTTTAGATAGAAGAAATTTAATATATCAAATTACACAAAAACTTGCATATAAAGCAAATTTACCAATGCCAAGGGTTTATATAATACCTGATGATATGCCAAATGCATTTGCTACAGGAAGAAATCATCAGCATGCAGCAATTGCTGTAACACAAGGGCTTATGGATTTGTTAAATGAAAAAGAGATTGAGGGTGTTATTGCCCATGAATTATCACATGTAAGACACTATGATATATTAATTGGAACTATAGCAGCTGTTTTTGCAGGTGCTATTGCAATGATTGCTAATATGATGCAGTTTTCAGCAATGTTTGGTGGAAATGATAGACAAAATTCAAATCCCTTTGTAATGATTGTTTTAGCAATTATTTTACCTTTAGCAGCAGCAGTTATTCAAATGACAGTAAGTAGAAGTAGGGAGTATTTAGCAGATGAGGGTGCTGCAAGATTAGTTGGAGATGCTAGTGGTTTACAAAGTGCATTATCTAAACTTGAAAGTTATGCAAAAAGAGGAGAAATTCATAATGCAACTGAGCAAACAGCACATATGTTTATAATAAATCCTTTTAGTGGAAAAGATATTAAATTTTCTGAACTTTTTAGAACACACCCTACAACTGAAGATAGAATTGCAAGGTTAGAAGAGTTGAAATCACAACTTAAGTAGAGACCTTGCCTCTACTGAAAAATATCTACTAGGTTTTCTAATTGAATTTCTTCTTTTAATATTGGATAAATACCTTTAGCAATTAAAGAAATTTTCAAATCATAATCTATATCACTTATCATAAAATAGTTAACTCCATAATCATGTAGTAAATCAGGTAATACATTACATGTAGCTTCATCTTCATTTTTATACATAGGGTTTTTAATACAGCTTTGAGATTTTAACTTATAATCTTTTATAAATATAATCCAAATATATTCAGCTTCAGCTTCAGCATATTCAAGTTCATCTTGTTTTTTTGAACAAACTGCAATACGAAATTCATTTTTAACTTCGTGTACTTTTATATTGCTTCCTGTTATTAATGCAAGGGATATTTTTTTTCTAGCACTTTTAACAATTCTTGCAAATGTTGCTCTTGATACATTCATTTTTTTTGCAGCATCTTCTTGATACATACAAAAAGAGTCCATTAGATGAATAGCTTCTAATTCTTCATGTAAAAGTACAACATCCTCTTTTGCTTCTTTATCTTTTGGACCAAAATATTTACATACTGGTTTTAAATTTAGTTTTCTTTCTAGTTTTTCTCTTGCCATAAAACTCCTTTGAATCTATTGGATATGAGATTTTAACATAATCTTGTTAAAAACATGGAAAAGTACTTGACATATGACCAAATAAATGTTATCATTCGGTCATATGTTCATAAGGCTTAACTCTAATTAATTATTTGAAATAATATTTGTTTCATTTTAGAACTAAGTGAACCCGCTCTCTCAAATTAATTCTTAGTTGAATAAATTTTAGAGTTAAGTATGAAGATATATTAACAAATATAATTAGATTGATCATTTTGTTTAGTTGTCTAGCCTAACATACAAAATAACACTCCTCTCTTGGGTCAATCAAGATTATAACACCATAATTTTTGTAAAAACTTTTTTGATAAATACAAATAAATATTAAGTTTTTACAAAAATCCTTTTATAAAAATAATATACTCTAAAGGTACAAAATGAGAATTGTATTTCCCACAGTTGAAAATCTAAGTTATATGTCAGAAGTTGCAACAAACTTTACAAATGCAAAATATTTTACAGTATTAAATTTAAGTGGACAAACAATAAGTTCAGTTGAAATGTTAGAAAATAGAAATGAAGATATTGTAAAGCTATTTAAAAATAATAGTTTTAATGCTTTAGTTGCATCAGATACAAATGATTTGCCAATTGAAGATTTGAAAAAAGTTGGTGTTTCTATTTTTAAAGAGAAAAATAGAAAAAAAGTATTAGCTTTATATAGCGATTTTGTTCAAGATAAATTGAAAAAAATATAAATAAAAAAAGTACCCCTTAACCAAAGAGGTACTTTTGAAATTATATATAAAAAAGATAAATTCAAACTTACTTAAAATATTAGTTTTATTTATTTATCATATACTTTTTTTACATTTTCTATTTTAGAACTCATATTTAATAGTAGCATATCTGCAAGAACTAATGAAGCCATTGCTTCTGCAACTACACTTCCTCTTACTGCTACGCATGGGTCGTGTCTTCCTTTTAATTCACATTCAACTTCATTATTATAAATATCAATTGTTTCTTGTTTTATAAAGATTGAGGGTGTTGGTTTAAAATATACTTTTAAATTTATATCTTCACCATTTGAAATACCACCTAATATTCCACCACTATGATTTGATTTAAAGCCTTCAGCTGTAATTTGATCGTTGTTTTCATAACCTTTTTTATTAACTGAATCAAAGCCATCACCAATTTCTATAGCCTTAACTGCATTTATACTCATCATTGCATTTGCAAATTGTGAATCAAGTTTAAAATATAAAGGTTCTCCAAGACCAACTGGACAATTTTTAATATTTATTAAAGCAACGCCTCCTACACTATTGTGAGAATTTTTTGCTTTTAATATTGCATCTTTTTGTTCTTGTTCCATATTTTTATCTAAAGCATAAATTTCAGAATTTTGAACATTTGAAAAGTCATGATTTTTTGCTTTTATTCCATCAATTTCACAAATTCCACTTTTAACTTCTATATTTAACTCTTTTAGTAAAAGTTTAGCAATAGCTCCTGCTGCAACTCTTGCTGCAGTCTCTCTTGCACTACTTCTTCCTCCACCTCTATAATCTCTAATTCCATATTTATTAAAATATGTATAATCAGCATGACCTGGTCTAAAAAGATCTTTTACATTTGTATAATCTTTACTTTTTTGATTCTCATTGAAAATAACCATAGAAATTGGTGTTCCTGTTGTAAGTCCTTCAAATACACCACTTAAAATTTCAATACTATCGCTTTCTTTTCTAGCAGTTGCATATTTATTTTGACCTGGTTTTCTTCTATTCATTTCATTTTGAATAAATTCTTCATCTATTTTTATGCCAGCAGGAGCACCATCAATTACGCAGCCTAGTGCTTTTCCATGACTTTCACCAAAAGTTGTGAATTTAAACTTATGACCAAATGTATTCATTATTTTGAATCCTTAAATTGATCAATTGCTATTTTTGCTACTGCTTGTTGAGCAAGTTTTTTACTTTTTCCTCTTGCTTGTCCATATTTTTTTCCATCAATCCAGATTGAAACTTCAAACTCTTTTTTATGATCAGGTCCATAAGAGCCCTCTATTTTATACTCAGGAATTGTTCCAAATTCTGCTTGTGTTATCTCTTGTAGTGCAGTTTTGTAATCACTAAAAAGTACATCTAAATTTATTTTATCATATGATTTTTCAAGTAAGTCTAAAATTATCGGTTTTAAAGTCTCAAGTCCTGATTCTAGGTAAATTGCCCCCATAATTGCTTCAAAAGCATCTGATAAAATAGATGCTTTTGTTCTTCCTTTATTTCTCTCTTCTGCAGTTGAAATAAAAATATAATCACCTAGTTTTATATCATTTGCCAATTTTGTAAAACCTGTTTCATTTACAAGGGATGCTCTTATTTTAGAAAGCTCCCCTTCATTTGAATTAGGAAAGTTTGTATATAAATACTCCCCTACAATCAAATTTAATACAGCATCTCCAAGAAACTCCAACCTTTCATTATTGTATGGTTTTTTTAAACTTTTATGTGTAAGTGCTTCGATTATCAGATCTTTGTTTTTAAACTGATAATCCAAACACTTTTCTAATTTTGAGTAGTCACTCATTTTCTTTTCCTTTTAATTTTAAATTTTCTGCAAATTCTCTTGCTAGTATATCACATCTTTCATTATGCTCATGCCCTGCGTGGCCTTTTACCCAAAAAGCGTTAATTTTGTGTGGTTTCGAAACTTTTATATACTCTTGCCAAAGCTCTACATTTTTTACAGGTTTCTTTGAAGCGGTTTTCCAATTGTTTTTTTCCCAGTTTTCAAGCCATTCATTTATAGCTTTTACAACATAAGTTGAATCTGATATTACATTTACAATGCATGGTTCTTTTAATACTTTTAATCCCTGTATAACACCTATTAATTCCATTTTGTTATTTGTAGTATTATACTCACCTCCACAAAACTCTTTTTCAGTTCCTTTATATTCAAGTATTGTTCCCCAACCACCAGGTCCTGGATTTCCTAAACTTGAACCATCACTGTAAAGATTGATTTCTTTCATTTAAATCCTTAGCTAAATTGTGTTTTATTTTATAAGTTAAAATATTATGACAGTGCGGACACCTTGATTCATAGATAGGATGAGTATGTTTACATGAAGTACAAATAAATTCAAAATCTAATGTCACAGGAATTTTGTGTTCGTGTTTATTTAAAGCTATTAATATGTCAAATACAAAATCACTACTATGATTACATGTTTGTAAATAGCCTTTTGCATTATATATTTGATTTAGTTGTTCATTGTTTGCAACAACATCAAAATCAATATCATTAAAATCTAAATACCATAATAAATCAGTAAATTTATTTACATCAAATTCATCTATATGCTTCCATAAAAAATCTTTATTATATTGAATTAAAAACTGTATAAAAAGTCTTTCAATTATGTGATTCATTTTATAAAATGAGTATAATTTTTCTGTTTTTTCTTCATATGTCAGTTCTTTATTATTTAATATTTTTAGTGTTTCTATGTGTATTCTTTCTCTTATTACATCAACTTCTAGTTCATCTAAAGCTTGAATAACTTCCAATACTTTTTCATAATCTTTTAATTTTTCATTTATAATTAATAGGTGTTTTAAAGCTTTTTCATTTCTAGGAGAAAATTTTAAAATCTTTAAATATATCTCTTTTGATCTTTGTAAGAAGCCACCTTTAAAATAAGTCGAACCTAAAAGTTCCAAAAGCTCTTCTTTTTTTACCCTATCAGTTACATGTTCAAGCAAGGCAAGATATACTGATATTGCTTTACTATAATCACCTTTGTGTAAAAAACTTGAAGCTAATAGTATAATTGAATCAAATGGCAAATTATATGTTTTGTATAAGTGTACATAATCCTCTTCTTTTAACTTACCTAATTCAAATCGATTAAGTAGCTCTCTATAATCTTTTCTAGCATTCTTCTCTTTATAAAGTCCAAAAGAGTAAGTAATAAAAGAGATTAAGAAAATTAAAGTAAAAAATATTATAACACTAAAAAGTGGATCTCTATAGTCTAAAACCAAACTGTCCAATTAATACCTTTTTTATAAAATCTTAATATATTAACATAAAAGCACATATAAAATAATAAAAGAGTATAATTATATTTATGATAACAAAAGAATCAATTGACAATTTAAAAAATCATCTTGAAATAGTAGATGTAGTTTCCCAATCACTTGAATTAAAAAAATCAGGAGCAAACTTTAAAGCTTGTTGTCCCTTTCATGGAGAGGATACCCCATCTTTTGTAGTAAGTCCAGCAAAGCAAATATATCATTGTTTTGGTTGTGGTGCTGGTGGAGATTCTATAAAATTTGTTATGGAGTATGAAAAGTTAACTTATCCTGAAGCTTTAGAAAAATTAGCTTCAATGTATAATGTTACTTTAAATTATGATGAAACAAATAGTAAACCAAAACTAGATTTGAAAGTTTTAGAGACTATTAATCAATACTACCAAAAACTTTTTACAAATAATACAATTGCTAAAGATTATATAAAAAGTAGAGGAATTTCTGAATTTTCTATTGAAAAATTTGAAATAGGTTATGCTCCTAAATCCATAGATACAATAAATTATTTAAAAAGCAATTTTTTAAATTTAGCAGATGCAAAAGACTTAGGAGTAATTGACTCTGGACAAAATGGTTTATACTCTAGATTTATTGAAAGAATCACCTTCCCCATTTATGGATTAAATAGTAAAATTGTAGGTTTTGGTGGAAGGACAATTACAGGACATAATGCAAAATATGTTAATTCCCCTCAAACAAAACTATTTAATAAATCTAAGCTTTTGTATGGATATAACTTAGCAAAAGAGAATATATATAAGAAAAATAGAATAATTGTAACAGAGGGGTATTTAGATGTAATAATGCTTCATCAAGCAGGCTTTAACACAGCTGTTGCAACTTTAGGAACAGCACTTACTAAAGATCATTTGCCAATTTTAAGAAGGGGAGAGCCTAAGGTAATAGTTGCTTATGATGGTGATAATGCAGGCTTAAATGCAGCTTTTAAAGCTTCTGTTATGCTAAGTCAAAGTGAGTTTGAGGGTGGTGTGATAATATTTGAAGAGGGAAAAGATCCTGCTGATATGGTAAAAGATGGACAAATACAGAAGTTAAATGAAATTTTTTCAAATCCCACACCTTTTATTAATTATGCTATTGATTATATTATTTTAAAATATGAGATAAATGATCCAATGCAAAAACAAAAAGCTTTACATGAATCAAATGAGTATCTAAAAAGTTTGAGTTTGCTTTATCAAGATGAGTACAAAAGATATATTGCTCAAAAATTAAGTATTAGAGAAAACTTAGTAAAAGTAACAAATGATAAAAGTAGAGTAAAGTTTGATAATAGTTCAACAAAAATAGATATTGCAGAACTTTGTATTATAAAAGCTATTTTAGAAAAACCTAGTAGACTAGATTTGGTTTTAGACTTAATTGATGCTTCTATGTTTGAATATCATAATAATGAGTTTCAAATGCTTTTAGATGATATAACTAATCCTTCTTTAAATTCAATAGTTTTAAATGAAAGATTAGAAGATTATGATGATAAAAGATTAGAAAATGAATTATTGATTTTATTGATTAAGTTTTATTCAAAACAGTTAAATAAAGTATTATATGAAAAAGATATAGATTTTAGAAAAAAAGCTAATTTAATTAGAAAACTAAAAGATAATATTTCCCAGTTAAAAAAAGGTAAACTAGTTAGTTTTGATATAGATTTATTGAAATAACTATTTTTTTACAGTAAAATACTTAAAAAATTTTAGAGGAAGAAAAATGGAGTTTTTGCATACAAATAGAGTACCAGCTGCAATTGGACCTTATTCACAAGCAATTAAAGCAAATGGTTTAATTTATACATCAGGACAAATCCCATTAAAAGCAAATGGTGAATTAGTAGAAAATGATATTAAAAAGCAAACAAGACAAGTTTTAGAAAATATCAGAATGTTATTAGAAGATTGTCAAAGTAGCATGGATAAAGTAATAAAAGTTTCAATTTATTTGGAAAATATGGAAGATTTTGGTATAGTTAATGTATTGTATGCTGAAGCGTTCGGTGAACACAAGCCTGTTAGAAGTACAATTGCTGTTAAAACATTACCAAAAAATGTATTAATAGAGATGGATGTAATCGCTTTACCATACGATTATCAATAAAAATATTTTCGCTTAAACAAAGTTTAAACTAATATAAGATAGTATTTCGCTTCACAAAAAAATACGTATTTGATAGATATAGATAGTTAGAGGATAAGTAATGTACGCAATTATTAAATGTGCTGGAAAGCAATATAAAGTTCAAGAAGGTGATATCCTAAATGTTGATTATTTAGGAAAAGTTGCTAAAGAAACTTTAGAAATTTCAGATGTTCTTGCAGTTAATGACGGAGAACTTAAAACAGGTGACGCTGTTTCATCTGCAAAAGTTGAAGCAGAAGTTGTACTTGATGGTACAGGTGTAAATAGAGATAGAAAAGTTATCATTTACAAAAAAAGAAGAAGAAAAGATAGTAAATTAAAAAGAGGTTTTAGAAAAAGCTTCACAAAAATTAAAATTACTAAAATCGCTGCATAATTTTAAGGAGATAAACGATGGCTCACAAGAAAGGTCAAGGTAGTACACAGAATAATAGAGATTCAGCTGGTAAAAGACTTGGTGTAAAAAAATTTGGTGGTCAAACAGTAAGAGCTGGTAACATCATTGTAAGACAAAGAGGAACTAAAGTACATGTTGGAGAAAATGTAGGAATTGGTAAAGACCATACTATTTTTTCTTTAATCGACGGTGTAGTTAAGTTCGAAGTTAAAGATAAAAAAAGAAAAAAAGTATCAGTTTACGCTTCATAATTTTTGAGGTATTAGCTGCTTTTTAAAAGGGTGTATGGCTTTGCCTACACCCTTTTTTAGTTTAGGAGAAAAAAGTGTTTATAGATAGTGTAAAATTTAAAATTTCATCTGGAAAAGGTGGTCAAGGTTGTGCCTCTTTTAGAAGAGAGAAATTTGTTGTAAAAGGTGGTCCTGATGGGGGAGATGGAGGAAAAGGTGGAGATGTTTATTTTAAAGTAGATAATAACACTGATACTCTTTCTTGGTATAAAGGTAAAACTGTACTTAAAGCTGAAAATGGAAAGCAAGGTATGGGTAAAAAGATGACTGGAAAATCAGCACCTGCACTTACACTTACAGTACCTCCTGGAACACAAGTAATTGATGCAAATACTAAAGAAGTATTATTAGATCTTTTAGAAGAGGGTCAAGAAGTTAAATTTTTAGAAGGTGGAAAAGGTGGACTTGGTAATGTTCACTTTAAAAACTCTAGAAATCAAAGACCAACTTACTTTCAACCAGGACTTCCAGGTGAAACAAAAGAGATAAGATTAGAATTAAAACTAATTGCTGATGTTGGTTTAGTTGGATATCCAAATGTAGGAAAATCTACATTAATATCAACAATCTCTAATGCAGAACCTGAGGTTGCAAATTATGAGTTTACTACTTTAACTCCAAAATTAGGAGTTGTTGAAGTAGGGGAATATAGTTCATTTGTTATGGCTGATATACCTGGAATTATTGATGGTGCAAGTGATGGAAGAGGTCTTGGAATTGAGTTTTTAAAACATATTGAAAGAACAAAAACACTTCTTTTTACTATTGATGTATCTAATCATAGAACAATTATAGAACAATTTAAGGTTTTAAAAGAAGAGCTTAAAAAGTTTTCAGTTGAACTTAGTGGAAGAAATTATGCAATTGCACTAACAAAGGTTGATGCATATTATGGTGAAGATTTAATGAAAGATATAAATGAGTTTATAACTGAGTTAGATTTAGAAGTTTCAAACTCAAATGAGTTTGGATTTGATAAACAATATCCTTATTATATTCAAGATTTGACAATGAATAGATATGATAAAAACAAACCATATTTTGTACTACCTATATCTTCTGTAACACATTTAAATACAAAGTCAATAGGTTATGCACTTTATGAATTTTTAGGTAAAAATAAATGATAGAAGATAGTGAAACTTTGCTTGAAAAAAAAAGAATTGTTATTAAAGTTGGAACAGCTGTTCTAACTCAAAATAATGAATTAGCTTTGGAAAGATTAAGTAATTTAGTAGACTTAATCTCAAAGCTTAAAAATGAAAAAAAATATGAACTTATATTAGTAAGTTCTGGTGCAGTTGGTGCTGGAAATACTAAACTTCAATTAGATAAAACACAAATTGCAAATAGACAGGCTTTAGCAGCAATAGGGCAGCCTTTACTAATGAAAAACTATAAAAAAAGATTTCGTGATTATGGTATAATTTGTGCTCAAATGCTTTTAATTGAAAACGATTTTGATTCAAGAAAAAGAACAAAAAATGCTCAAAAAGTAATGGAAATACTACTTTCAAATAATGTAATACCAATCATTAATGAAAATGATGTTATTGCAAATGATGAATTGCTTTTTGGAGATAATGACCAATTAGCTGCTCATGTTGCTTACTATTTTAATGCTGATCTTTTAGTTATATTATCAGATATTGATGGTTATTATGATAAAAATCCAAGAGAGTATGAAGATGCAAAAATGCAAAAGGTTGTTACAAATATAGAAGAGAGTGAACTTCAAATGGTTCATACTCCAAACTCAGAGTTTGCTACAGGTGGAATTGTTACTAAATTAAAAGCTGCAAATTTTTTAATGAATAGAAATATACCTATGTATATGTCTTCTGGATTTGATTTAACAAATGCCTATGATTTTTTATTAAATGATAATCATATTAGTGGAACACTATTTAAATCAAAATAGGAGATAAAATGTCTAAAAAAATTGTATTTATGGGAACACCTGATTATGCAACAGTAATCTTTGATAAGCTAATAAAAAATGATTCATATGAAATTTTAGCACTATTTACTCAGCCTGATAAAAAAGTTGGAAGAAAACAGATTTTAACACCTCCTCATATTAAAAAATATTGTATTGATAATAGTATTGATTTGCCAATTTATCAACCAATAAGCTTGAAAAATAATATTGAAATGGTAGATATTTTAAAAAACTTAAATCCTGATTTTATAATTGTTGCAGCTTATGGACAAATTTTACCAAAAGAGATTTTAAATATTGCTCCTTGCATAAACTTACATGCTTCTATTTTACCAAAGTATAGAGGAGCAAGTCCTATACAAGAATCAATTTTAAATGATGATAAATATACTGGTGTAACTTCAATGCTTATGGAAGAAGGACTTGATAGTGGAGATATTCTTGGAATACAGTATTTAAAATTGACAGAAAATATGTTAGTTGATGAAGTATTTAATAAATTATCGAATATAGCTGCTAGTTTAACAATTACAACACTTGATAATTATGAAAAAATTGAAGCTAAAAAACAGAATAATTCAGAAGTTAGTTTTTGTAAAAAAATTAAAAAAGATGATGGCTTAGTATCTTTTAATGACTCAAGAAAACTCTACTTAAAATATAAAGCTTACTGTTTTTGGCCAGGTATTTTTTTACAAAGTGGTTTAAAACTAAAAGAAGTAGAATTAAATGAAACTACTTCAGTAAACGCAGAAGGAAAAATTTTAGATATTAATGAAAATTTTGCAATTATAGCTTGTGCTAAAGGCTCAATAAAAGTAAGTACAGTTCAAGCTCCTTCAAAAAAAGCTGTAAATATTACAGATTACTTAAGAGGAAAGAGGTTAGCTGTAAATGATACTTTAATCTAATATCTATTAGAATATGAAAAAAGAGTAAAGTATATGGATAAAGAATTAAAGCATTTTTATGATTTGAGTATTTTTACAATTGAAGATTTGGATGTATTACTACATGAAATTTTAAAACACACAAGAGAGCTTGTCTCTTGTGAAGCTGGAAGTATATATATGAAAGAAAAAGACCACTTAGCCTTTCATGTATTTCAAAATGATGCTTTAACTTATGAAAATATTTTTAAACAATACTGCAATATAAAAGATTTAAAACTACCTTTAAATGATTCTAGAAAATATTTAGCTGTTGAATCTTTACAGTTAAATAAAATTATAATAATCGATAATGCATACAAAACAACAGATTATGAGCTTTTAGGAGTAAAAGAGTTTGATGAAATATTTGATTATAAAACTTACTCAATTATTACCGTTCCACTAATTCATCCAAGAGAAAAAACAAAATTAGGTGTTATTCAACTTTTAAATAAAAAAAGTAATAAAAAGATTGATGTTTTTACTAAAAAAGATAAAGATATAGTCTCAATGATTAGCTCTTTTATATCTCTTTCTATTGCAAAAGCACAAAGCGATGTACAAAAATTAAAAAGATTAAATAAACAGTTAGAAGAAGCAAATAAAAAACTTGAATCAAGAGTAGAAAAAGAAGTTAAAGAAAATGAAAAAATGAGTGCTATTATTTTTCATCAGTCAAAAATGGCAAGTATGGGAGAAATGATAGGGAATATTGCTCACCAATGGAGACAACCTTTAAGTAGTATTAGTACAATTGCTAGTGGAATGTCTTTGGATTTAGAGATGAAAAACTTTGAAAAAGATAAAGGGATAACTCAACTTAAACAAATAGTTGATACAACAAAATATCTTTCTCAAACAATAGATGATTTCAGAAGTTTTTATAAAGTTGATAGAGCAAAAGAGCACTTTAATTTAGCAGATGCTGTACAAAAAAGTGTATCTTTATCTATTGCAACAATGAGTAGTTCTTATATAAAATTTGTTTTAAACCTTGATGAAGAATTAACTGCATATGGCTTGAGAAATGAGTTTACTCAATCTCTTTTAAATTTACTTACAAATGCAAAAGATGCACTTGTTGAAAATGTAAGCGCTGAAGAAAAAAGATATATATTTATTGACGTATATAAAAAGAACAATAAAAATATTCTTCAAATAAAAGACAATGCCAAAGGTATACCAACTAAACTTTTAGATAAAATATTTTTACAACACTTTACTACAAAATCGAAAATTGGTGGAACAGGAATAGGACTTTTTATGGTAAAAGAGATAATTGAAAAGCATATGAATGCCACAATAAGTGTTTCAAATGAAAAATTTACTTTTAACAATAAAAATTATAAAGGTGCTTGCTTTACTATTACTTTTTAGTCTAAGCTAAAAAGTAATAAAAACTAGTAACTGTTAATAAACTTCCCAAAACTCCTAAAACTAAGGCATTTATTGCAAAGGTTTCATCAAGTCCTCCTTTAATAGCTAAAACAACAGCCATTGTCATAGGTGGCATAGCTGCTTCTACTATTGTAACTTTACTCCAAGTATCATCAACATTATAAAATATTAAGAAAGCTAAATATACTATTATTGGAATAATAATCATTTTTAAGAACATGGCAGTAAAAACAGCTTTAAATTTATAAAAAATATTCTTTATTTGAAGCTTCATTCCTATTGCAATCATAGCAAGAGGAACAAGTGTTGCACCTAATGTTTCAGTTGTATTTATGATAAAAATAGGTACTTCAAATAACTTAGTAAAAATAGTTATAAAAAACATAATAATGGGTGGAAAATATAAAACACTTTTTAAAATTGCTCTAAAATTAACTTGTTGCCCACTTCCCCAATTTATTATTATCATCCCTAAGCTAACTAGAATTAAAAAAGAACCAAACAAATCATAAATTAGGGCATAAACTACATAGTCTTGACCATAAAAAGCATCAATGTATGAAAAACCAATAAATGAAGTATTACCAAAAGTAGCAACAATAATAAATGTGGCAAATAACTTTTTTTCAAGTTTTAAAAACTTACCAAGCATAAATGCAAGTATAAGGTTTAAAAAGATTATTGCATTAAACATAACTATTAACTTAAATATCTCAAATGTTAACTCTAAATTGTAGATTTTATTAAATACAATTGCAGGAAGTGAAAAGTAAATAATAAACTCAATTAGCTCTTTTGAGTTATCTTTAAAATATATTTTAAATAAATAGCCAAGTAATAAATACATAGCTATTGGTAACACTGGATCTAGCATAAAACTCTCTTTTGTGATTTTGAAATATTATATATATAATAGTATTAATTTATTCTTGTAGTAACTTTTTGTATAATATTTTATGAAAATTCTAAAGTTAAAAGAAGTAGATTCTACACATACTTACTTAAAAGAGTATATAAAAAATATAAATGAGTTTGAACCTGTATGTATAGTAGCTAATTTACAAACAAATGGAGTAGGTAGTAGAGGAAATAGTTGGAGTGGAGTTGAGGGGAATCTATTTTTTTCTTTTGCATTTAAAAAAGAACAATTAACAGATGATTTGCCACTTCAAAGTTGTTCAATCTATTTTTCATATTTATTAAAAATTATATTGAAAAATAAAGGTTCAAATGTTTGGATAAAATGGCCCAATGATTTTTATATAAATAATAAAAAAATAGGTGGAACAATTACAACTATATCCAATGATATCGTGCTTTGTGGAATAGGTTTGAATTTAAAATTTGTTAATAATGAGTTTGGTAAATTAGATATTAATATTGATATTGATAAAACTCTTCAAGACTATTTTAATAAAATAAAAAATAAGACTTCATGGAAGCAAATTTTTAGTGATTTTAAGGTAGAATTTCAAAATAGTAGAAAATTCCATGTTACGATCAACAATAAGAAAAAATCATTAGAAAAAGCTATTTTAAATAGTGATGGTTCTATAAATATAGATAAAAAAAAGGTTTTTAGTTTACGATGACAGAAATAATATCAATAGCAAATCAAAAAGGTGGTGTAGGAAAAACGACTACAGCCGTAAATTTAAGTGCAGCTTTGGCTTTAAGAGGTAAAAAAGTACTTTTAATTGATGCGGATCCACAATCTAACGCTACAACTAGTTTGGGTTTTCATAGAGATACATATGAATATAATTTGTATCATGTAATGTTAGGAACTAAAGAATTAAGTGAAATAGTTTTAGATTCAGAAATTGAAAATCTAAAAGTTGCACCTTCAAATATTGGCTTAGTAGGAATTGAAAAAGAGTTTTATAAAGATAATAAAGATAGAGAATTGATTTTAAAAAGAAAAATTGATCCAATTAAAAAAGATTTTGATTATATAATTATTGATTCACCTCCTGCACTTGGGCCAATTACAATAAACACATTAAGTGCTTCAAATTCAGTTCTTATACCAATTCAGTGTGAATTTTTTGCACTTGAGGGTTTAGCTCAATTACTTAATACTATTAAACTTGTTAAGCAAACAATTAATAGACAGTTACAAATAAGAGGTTTTTTACCTACAATGTATAGTTCTACAAATAATCTTTCAAAACAAGTGTTTGCAGATTTAGCACAACATTTTGAAAGTAAACTTTTTAAGATAGATGAAACATCTTATGTTGTTATTCCAAGAAATATTAAACTTGCAGAGAGTCCAAGTTTTGGAAAACCAATTATGCTTTATGATGCAAGTGCAACTGGTACAAAAGCATATACAAATTTAGCAAGAGCAATAGCAGGATAGAATATGGCATTAGGAAGAGGACTTGGAGAATTACTTGGTGAAGTAGAAATTGCTTATGAAAATGGTTCAGGAAAAGATACATTAGAAAAAATTGGTACAATTGTAGAGATTGAAACTAAATTAATTAAATCTAATCCAAATCAACCAAGAAAAATTTTTGATGAAGATAAATTAAAAGAGTTAAGTGATTCAATAATTGAGCATGGATTATTACAACCAATTGTTGTAATACAAGACAGTGATACTAGTTTTACTTTGATTTCAGGTGAAAGAAGATTAAGAGCGCATAAACTTGCAAAGATTGATAAGATTAAATCAATTGTTCTTGATGTAGAAGAGTTTAAACTAAGAGAGTTAGCTTTAATTGAAAATATTCAAAGAGATGATTTAAATATTATTGAACTTGCTTATTCATATGCACAATTAATAAATGATCATAATATTACTCATGATGAATTATCAAAAAAAGTGTTCAAAAGTAGAACATCGATTACTAATACTTTAAGACTTTTACAACTTAGTTCATATGTACAACAATTGTTAGCAAATAGTAAAATTAGTGCAGGTCATGCAAAGATAATGCTTGGTTTAGACGAAGAACAACAAAAAGTTGTAGCTGATTCAATTGTTGGACAAAAATTGTCAGTTAGAGAAACAGAAAAATTAGTAAAACAAATAAAAGAACCTAGTACAAAAAAAGTACAAAATAGTAAAAAAAATAAAAACTATGATTTTAAACCTTTAAATAATGTTTTAAAAACTTTGAAAGAAAATGACTTAAAAGTTAAAGCTGAAAAAGATTATTTTAAGATTGAAATAACTTCTCAAGAAGATATAGAAAAGATTTCTAATTATTTTCGTAACACTTTATAAATTTAAGCGACATTATCCTTCATTTTAATACAATTTTATAAATATTTTTGATAAAATTAATCAGTTTTAGTCAAACTAAACTGTATAAATATGGAGGAATGAATGTTAGACATAAGTCCTGTATTGTTGCTTAGCTCTGGTATCATCTTTTTGTTAGTTGTTGCCAGACTAAACAGTTGTCTATTCAAGCCTCTACTAAAGCATATGGATGATAGAGCAGATTCTATTAAAAGAGATTTAGAGAATGCGAAATCAAATAGTGCAAATGTAGATGGCATGCTGGCTGAAGCAAATGATGTAATTGCTGCTGCAAAAAAAGAAGCAGCTACAATAAGAGAAAAAGCTTACAATGAAGCAAAAGAGAGTGCTGATGCGAAACTTGCAAATGCAAAAGTTAATTTAGAAGAGAAATCTGATGAATTTGCTAAAAGCTTGCAAAATGACACAAAAGCATTAAAAGATTCATTAATAGCTTCTATGCCTCAATTTAATGAGAGCCTAAAAGCTAAGCTTAGCTCGATATAAAGGAATTAAAGTGAAAAAAATATTACTATTAGGTTTAGCTTTAAGTCCAATTGCATTACTTGCTAGTGGTGAAGGTGCGGAAACTGATTACGATATTATTCAAAGAACCGTTAACTTTATAATTTTTGCTGGAATTTTATGGTACTTACTTGCTGATAAAATTAAAGCTTTTTTTGCAGATAGAAGCTTATCTGTTCAAGCAGAGCTTGATAAAGTACAAGATACTTTAAAAGCTTCTCAAAGTAAAATTGATTCTGCTAATAAACAATTAGAAGAAGCAAAAGTACTTGCTGCAGAAATTGTAGAAAATGCAAAAACAGATGTTGATTCAATCAAGCAAAAAGTTGCAGCTACTGTTGATGCTGAAATTGCTCAACTAGAAAAAAACTTCGATGAAAAAATGAATATTGAAGTAAGAAAAGCAAAAAAAGAAGTTGTTGCTGAAGTTCTTGAAGAGCTATTTAATTCAGGCGATGTAGAATTAACTCAAGAAGAGTTATCAAATATTGTACTTAAGAAGGTAGCATAATGATTGATTTAGTAGCAAAAAGATATGTAAAAGCTTTATTAGATGGAAGAGATATTGACTCTATAACTGCTATTAGCAAAGAGTTAAAAGAGATTTCTTCAGCTTATAATGATGCTAAATTTATAGCTATTATATCATCTACTGAAGTAAAAAATAGTGATAAAGTTGAGTTAATTATCTCGCTTGTAGATAATTGTAGTGACACTTTACAAAATCTTATTAAATTACTAAGTAATAACAAAAGATTAGATATTATTCCCGTAATTGCAAATGAGTTAGAAACTCAACTTGCTGTTATTAATAACTCGTATAATGGAGTAATTTATACAAATAAAGAGTTAGCTGCAGAATATATTTCATCAATTGAAAAAGAGTTTAGTAAAAAATTTAATGTAGATTTATCATTATCACAAAATATTTGTGATTATAATGGTATTAAAGTTGATATTGATGGACTTGGGGTTGAAATATCTTTTTCAAAAGATAGATTAAAATCTCAAATGATTGATCATATTTTAAAAGCAGTTTAGAACTTATAAAGGAGAATTTGAATGGGTGCAAAGATTCAAGCTGATGAAATCAGTTCTATTATAAAAGAAAGAATCGAAAACTTTGAATTAAACGTAGATGTAAATGAAACTGGTAAAATCATCTCTTTTGCAGATGGTATTGCTCAAGTTTACGGGCTAAAAAATGTTATGGCTGGTGAACTTGTAGAGTTTGAAAATGGGGAAAGAGGATTAGCTTCTAACTTAGAAGAATCAGCAGTTGGTGTTGTTGTTCTTGGTAATGGAGAAGGTCTTACTGAAGGTACTTCTTGTAAAAGATTAGGTAAATTACTAGAAACACCAGTTGGTGAAGTTATGGTGGGAAGAGTTGTTAATGCTCTTGGTGAACCTATAGATGGAAAAGGTGCTATTGAATCAACAGAAAAAAGATTTGTTGAAGAAAAAGCTCCTGGAATTATGGCAAGAAAATCTGTACATGAACCATTACAAACTGGTATTAAAGCAATTGATGCACTTGTTCCAATTGGTAGAGGGCAAAGAGAACTTATTATTGGTGATAGACAAACTGGTAAATCAACAGTTGCAATTGATACAATTCTTAACCAAAAAGGTGAAGATGTTGTTTGTATTTATGTTGCAATTGGACAAAAATCATCTTCTGTAGCTAATGTTGTAAGAACATTAGAAGAAGCTGGTGCAATGGATTATACAATTGTTGTAAATGCTGGTGCTTCTGAATCTTCAGCTTTACAGTTTTTAGCTCCATATACAGGTGTGACTATTGGTGAATATTTTAGAGACAATGGAAAACATGCATTAATTGTTTATGATGATTTATCAAAACATGCAGTTGCATATAGAGAAATGTCTTTATTATTAAGAAGACCTCCAGGTAGAGAGGCATTCCCAGGGGATGTATTCTATCTACACTCAAGATTATTAGAAAGAGCTGCTAAAATGAGTGATGAATTAGGTGCTGGGTCAATGACTGCTTTACCTATTATTGAAACTCAAGCAGGTGATGTTGCTGCATATATTCCAACAAATGTTATTTCTATTACAGATGGTCAAATCTTCTTAGAAACTAACCTTTTTAACTCTGGTATTAGACCTGCTATTAATGTTGGTTTATCAGTATCAAGAGTTGGTGGTTCTGCACAAATTAAAGCTACTAAGCAAGTTGCTGGTACATTAAAATTATCTCTTGCTCAATATAGAGAGCTTGAGGCATTTGCACAGTTTGCATCTGATCTTGATGAATCAACAAGAAAAGAGCTTGAGCTTGGTCAAAGAATGGTTGAAGTACTAAAACAAGGTGTTAATAAACCATTAGTTATTGAAAAACAAATTGTTATCATTTATGCTGGTACTAAAGGTTATTTAAATGATGTTGCTGTTGGAGATGTTGTTAAATTTGAAGAAGAATTACATGCATTTTTTGAGCAAAAATATTCAAATATTTTAGAATCAATTAAATCAAAACAAAAGATTGACGACGAGATTGAGTCTGCATTAAAATCTGCATTAAATGAGTTTAAAACTGTATTCAGTGCAAAATAAGGATTAGCATATGGCTAACTTAAAAGAGATTAAACTAAAAATCGGTAGTGTAAAGAATACTCAGAAGACAACTAAAGCTATGAAGCTTGTATCTTCTGCAAAACTTACTAGAACTAGACAGTTATCTGCTCAAGCTAGAAGTTATGCAAATAAGATAAATGATGTTCTTTCTGATATCGCAAATCGAGTTAGCAAAGTTCATGAAGATGATAATGTTGATAAAGCATTTGTTCCTAATGACAATCCAAAAACAGTAGATATTGTTTTTGTTACTGCTGATAAAGGTCTTTGCGGTGGTTTTAATATGGCGACAATTAAGACTGTTAATAAAATCAAAGCTGATTATGAAAATAAGGGTGCAAAAGTAAGATTAAGAGTTGCTGGAAGAAAGGGAATTGATTTTTTCTCTTTTCAAGGTATTGAATTAACTCAAAAAGTTTCAGATTTATCTTCAGCCCCAGATTATGACAGAGCTTCTGAATTCATTGGTGAAGCTGTAGAAGATTTTAACAATGGAATTACAGAAAAAGTAATTTTAGTTTATAATGGGTTTTTAAATATGTTAACTCAAGAGTTAAGAGTAAGAGATCTTTTACCTATTAGTTTAGAAAATGTTGAAACTAAAGAAGAAGATAACTCTATGCTTTATATTGAACCTGATGATGATCAAGAAGTATTAAGTGAATTAACAGCAAAATACTTAGATTTTAATATGTATTATTCATTAATTGACTCTTTAGCCGCTGAACATTCTGCAAGAATGCAAGCTATGGAAGCTGCAACAAATAATGCAAAAGAAAGAGTTGATACTTTAACAGTTGAATATAACAAAGCTAGACAAGCTGCAATTACAACAGAGCTGATAGAGATTATCAGTGGTGTTGAATCATTAAAATAAGATAAAGGAGCTACCCGTATGAAAGGTAAAATTATTCAGGTAATGGGTCCGGTTGTTGACGTTGAGTTCGACGGATATTTACCGGAAATCAATGAAGCAATTGACGTTGTTTTCTCTGATGCAGACCATGATAGATTAGTATTAGAAGTTGCTGCACACATTGGCGATAGCAGAGTTAGAACTATTGCTATGGATATGACAGAAGGTTTAAAAAGAGGACAAGAGTGTATTGCTACTGGTGGACCAATTAAGGTTCCAGTTGGTGAGCCAGTTCTTGGTAGAATCTTTAATGTAATTGGTGATCCTGTTGATGAGGGTGAACCAATCGCTGAAGATGCTGAAAGATGGTCTATTCACAGAGCTGCACCAACTTTTGAAGAACAATCTACTAAAACAGAGATGTTTGAAACTGGTATTAAAGTAGTTGACTTACTTGCACCATACTCAAAAGGTGGTAAAGTTGGACTATTTGGTGGTGCTGGTGTTGGTAAAACAGTTATTATTATGGAACTTATTCACAATGTTGCATTTAAACATTCAGGTTACTCTGTATTTGCAGGTGTAGGTGAAAGAACAAGAGAAGGTAATGACCTTTACTATGAAATGAAAGACTCTAATGTACTTGATAAAGTTGCATTATGTTATGGTCAAATGAGTGAGCCTCCAGGTGCAAGAAATAGAATTGCACTAACTGGTCTTACAATGGCAGAATACTTCAGAGATGAAAAAGGTCTAGATGTATTAATGTTCGTTGATAATATCTTTAGATTTGCACAAGCTGGTTCTGAGATGTCAGCACTACTTGGAAGAATTCCATCTGCTGTTGGTTATCAACCAACATTAGCAAGAGAAATGGGTGCTTTACAAGAGAGAATTACTTCTACTTCTAAAGGTTCTATTACTTCTGTTCAAGCAGTATATGTACCAGCGGATGACTTAACTGACCCAGCTCCTGCTTCAGTTTTCGCTCACTTAGATGCAACAACAGTACTTAATAGAAAAATTGCTGAAAAAGGTATTTATCCAGCAGTTGATCCATTAGATTCTACATCAAGAATTTTAAGTGCAGATGTATTAGGTGAAGAGCACTATGCAACAGCAAGAGGTGTTCAATCAGTATTACAAAAATATAAAGACTTACAAGATATTATTGCAATTTTAGGTATGGATGAATTATCTGAAGCTGACAAACTTGTAGTTGATAGAGCAAGAAAAATTGAAAAATTCCTATCTCAACCATTCTTCGTTGCAGAAGTATTTACAGGAAGCCCAGGTAAATATGTTGAACTTAAAGATACAATTGAAGGATTCAAAGGTATCTTAGAAGGTAAGTACGACGATATTCCTGAAATGGCATTCTATATGGTTGGTGGAATGGATGAAGCTTTAGCTAAAGCTGAGGAAATGAAATCAAAATAAGGTTAGCCTATGGAGACAATTAGATTATCAATAGTTACGCCAAATGGAGAAATCTTTAATGATGATGTTAAAACAGTGACTCTTCCTGGAAAAGAGGGAGAGTTTGGTGTTTTACCAGGTCACTCATTATTAGTTTCTTCTTTAACAGTTGGTGTAATTGTTATTGAAAAAGCAAATTCTACTGAGGCTGTTGCTATAAACTGGGGACACGTTAAAGTAAGTGAAAGTACAGTTGATGTATTAGCAGATGGTGCTATTGCATTAACACAAGGTGAAGATTCTAATATTGCTAAAAATATTGAAGCAGCTAAAGATTTGGTTAGTTCTGTAAAAGACTCAAATGTTTCGCTTGCTTCTGTTGAAGCAAAAATCAACTCATTTGCATAGAAATATCATATGATTGACTCGATATTAGATTATCTAAGTAATAGTAGCGCTATCGCAATTCTTGTGTTAGTGCTGCTATCTATTTATTTGGTAACAGTTTTTTGGATTTTTATATATAGACTTCTTTCATTAAATTCATTTATTGTAAATGAAAAAAAATCACTTGAGTCTTTAACATCACGAAATACAACAGTAAATCCGCTATCCTCTTTATATAAATGTTCAAATGGTTCAACTTCAAAGCATATATTAAAAGCTTGTGAAATATCAATAATAAAAGATGCTAGTTTTGGAATCTCTTGGCTTTCAATTATCTCTTCAACTGCACCATTTGTAGGTTTATTTGGAACAGTTGTTGGTATTTTAGAATCATTTGCCAAATTTTCTAGTCACTCTAAAGTTGGTTTTTCAATTATAGCACCAGCTATTAGTGAAGCTTTAGTAGCAACTGCTGCTGGTATATTTGTTGCAATTTTTGCATATACTTTTCATCAAATTTTAGTAAGAAAAGTTTATGAACTAAATACTTATATAAAGGCACAAGCTGAAATTTTAATAGCAAAAGGTTAATAAATGTATGATTTTAACCAAAAGCCTGATTTAAATATTACTCCACTAGTTGATATCATGCTAGTTCTTTTAGCAATACTTATGGTTACAGCACCAGTATTAGAGTTTGAAGAGCAGATCAATCTTCCTAGTGGAAGTAAATCAGTACAAGTTCAAGATGTAAAAAAGATCACAGTTTTTATTAATGAAAAAAGAGAAGTAAAAGTAAATAAAAATAAATATGATATAAAAGATTTTGCAGATAGTTTTATTTTATATGCAAAATCAAAAGACAGAAATACTCCAATACATATAAGAGCAGATAAAAGTTTAGTATATGATGATATAATTTTTGTATTAAGAACTATTAAAGAAGCTGGATTTTTTAAAGTTTCTCTTATTACTGATGGTTAGGATTTAAATGATTAACTTTTTTTCAGATTATGATAAAGGAAATTTTTATTTATCTGGCCTTTTAGCTTTATTTATATATATTTTTGTATTTGTTCTGTTTTTACTTTATTTAGACTCAAATAATGCTAAAACATTTGACTCATCAAAAAAAGCTACAGTATTTAAATTAGATGTAGTTTTAGCTGATAGTGAAGTGAAAAATAAACCTAAAATGAAAATTGAGAAAAAAACCCAAGAAAAAATTATTAAAAAATCAACATCTAAAAGTTCAGAACAAAAATCAGACTTAAAGTCTCTTTTTGCAAATGTTAAAACAACAGAAACAAAAGTTGTAAAAAAAGAAGTTAACAATGTAAAATCGTCAAATGTATCAAGTAGATTTAAATCAAAATTTGAAAGAGAAAAAAGAACAAATAGTGATTTAAGTGTATCTAGTATGTTAGGCGAAGTAAAAGCAGAAAAAAGAAATTTATCTATTTCTACCTCTTCAAATCATGAAAATGATCCTTATTACTCTAAAATATATGAAATATTAGCACAAAGATGGAATCCTATATTAATTGAAGATGGCTTAGAAGCTAAGGTTTTGGTTATAATTTCTAATGATGGAGTTTTTGATTATAAATTTTTAAAATATTCTACTAATGAAAAATTTGATACTCTTTTAAAAGAGTTTTTACAGCAGCAGAAAGCTCTTTTATACCCACCTCATAATAAAGGTTCTAAAACAAATATTGAGGTAACATTTAAATCTAAAGGATAATTAACATGAAAAAAATGATAGTTGTACTATTGTGTTTTTTTAATATTGCATTTGCGGTTGATGCAAAATTAGAGATTGTAAAAAAATCTAAAAGTCTACCTAAAATTGTTATTTCTATTTCTGAAAATAGTAATGATATTAATTTTTTATCTAAAGTTAAAAGAGTAATTGAAAAAGATTTAAAAGTTAGTGGACACTTTGAAGTACTTTCTAGTAATGTAAAAACAAACTATAATCAAAGACCTGATTTATATAAACTTCAAAAAGAAGGGGTTGATTTATATTTAAATATTGATTCACAAATTAGTGGTTTTGGTGGATTTATATTAAATACTAAGCTTTTTGATATAAATAGTAAATCATTAGTTTTAAATAAAACATTCTCAACAAAACAAGAGAATAGGTACCCTTTTTTATCACATAGAGTGGCAATCTCAATTAATAAATATTTAAATGCTCCATCAATTGATTGGATGGATAAATTTGTTATTTTTTCAGTATATAAAAAATCAAAAAAAGCTGATATTTATATAGGTGATTATACTTTAACATATCAAAAAAGAATAGTTAGTGGAGGCTTAAATATTTTCCCTAAGTGGGCTAGTAAAAAGCAAGATAGCTACTATTATACTACATATGTAAATAGTGTTCCAACATTAGTAAAAGCAAATCTTTATACTGGTAAAAAAGAAACAATAATGAGAAGTGAGGGAATGGTTATTGCTTCTGACATTAGTAGTGATGAATCAAAAATATTAGTAACTGCATCTCCATATGGTCAAGCTGATATTTATTTATTTGACACAAAAACAAAGACTAAACAGAGATTAACAACATATAAAGGAATTGATGTTGGTGCACACTTTGTTGAAAATGATACTAAAATAGTTTTTGTATCTGATAGGTTAAATTATCCAAATATTTTTGCTAAAAAAATTGGACAAAGGGGTGTTCAAAGATTGGTTTACCATGGAACTAATAACTCAGCAGTTACTACACATAAAAATTATGTGGTATATTCAAGTAGAGATAAAGCAAATGAGTTTGGCTTAAGAACTTTTAATTTATATTTAGTATCAACAAAAAGCGATTCTTTAAGAAGATTAACAGCAACAGGAGTTAACCAATTTCCTAAATTTTCATCAGATGGTGAATCTATTTTACATACAAAAACTATAAATGGAAAAAGTTATTTAGGTATTATTAGATTAAATTATGAAAAATCATTTACATTTGCACTAAGAAGTGGAAAAATACAATCAATTGATTGGTAATAAGTTTTAATTACTCTATATAATATATATAGTATATATAATATATGTAATTATTGTAATTTATAATTAAGTTTTATTTTTGTAAAATCAGTTAAATTTTAAATAAGGGAAATGTTATGAAAAAGATTGGTATTTACTCTTTTTTAGTTGCAGCAGTTTTATTTACTGGTTGTAGTCAAAAAAATGTTGAAATGGATGGAAGTTCTGCAAGCCAAGAGAACCAAAGTGAAATTAATAACTCTGAAGCAACTTTAGATAATATTGATAATAGTAATATTCAAGAAGAAGTTTCAAATGATACTTTGTCTGAAAAAGCAGAAAATGGTTACTATTATATGATTAATGGAGAGAAAGTATTTATTGAAAATATCTATTTTGGATTTGATAAATATAAATTAGACTCTAACATGATCGAGAAAGCTAAAGACAATGCTCAAAAACTTTCAGGTATTAAAGAAACTACAAAAATAAAGATTGAAGGTAATTGTGATGAGTGGGGAACTGATGAATATAATTATGCATTAGGTTTAAAAAGAGCTAAGGCTACTAAAGATGCACTTATTTCAGAAGGTATAAATGAAGACTCAATTTCACTTGTAAGTTTTGGTGAGAGTAATCCAGTTTGTAATGAAAAAAATAAAAATTGTTGGCAAAAAAATAGAAGAGCTGAACATAAGCTTTTACCATAATTGAATTGATTAGTATTATAAAACATGAAAAAAATAACCCTAACGATAATGCTGTCTTCATTAGCTTTTGCTAATGAAGTTTCAGTATTTGGAGCTGGAGATTTAAATTCAAATGAACCTTATGGTTTGAATTCTACAGAAAAATACATTTTAAAAAATAAGAATGAATT
Organism: Malaciobacter canalis; assembly: GCF_008000835.1. Lineage (GTDB taxonomy): Bacteria > Campylobacterota > Campylobacteria > Campylobacterales > Arcobacteraceae > Malaciobacter > Malaciobacter canalis. The sequence continues at coordinate 2,077,123 of NZ_CP042812.1, read as the reverse complement.
AGGAAAAATCGATACTAAATTTAAAGGTGTAAAAACAACTTTAGAAACAGTAAGTGAGCGTATTGATGGATTAGAGTCTATTTATGAGGGCGATTCACAAAAATTAAATAAAACAGTTATTACTTTAAATAAAATAGTTAAACAAATAGAAGAGATACAAAATACTACTTCAAAAAATAAAACAGATATTGAAAATTTAAAGAATGTTACAAATCAATTATTAACAATGCAAGAAGAAATTTCTTCAGAAAATAGAAAAAACCTAGATACTTTAAAAGAAGCAATAGATAAATTATCAAAACAGTTAATTAAAATTAATAAAGAATATGTATCTTTTAGTGAAATGAAAAAAAACATGAAACAGTTTGTAACTGTTGAAGAGTTTAATGCATTTAAAGAAACTTTAGGTAAAAAAACTAGTGTAAAAACAAAATCAACTACTAAAACAAAAAAGTTATCATACGCGCAAAAAGAAGAGATGCTTAATGAAGCAAAAGAGTTATTCAAGAAGGATTATTTTACAAAAGCTATACCAATTTTTGAAGAATTAGTTGAATTAAACTTTAAGCCTGCTGAGAGTAACTACTATCTTGGTGAGATGTGGTATTACAGGGATAAGTTTGAAAAGGCAATTGATTATTTCAAAAAATCTGCAGTTTTATATGATAAAGCTTCTTGGATGCCAAGGTTGTTGCTACATAGCGCTATATCTTTTGAAAATATTAAAGATTATAAAAATGCTACTAAATTTTATAGTACATTAATTGATGTTTATCCAAGTTCAAAAGAAGCAAAAATAGCAACTAAAAATATATCAAAATTATAAATTTATAGGAGAAATTATGTCAAAAGTTATAGGAATAGAATATTCATTAAAAGATGCAAACTCAGGTGAGCATTTAGATACAAATGTTGGAGCTGCTCCATTAGAGTTTGTTTCAGGAAAAGGTCAAATTATTCCAGGTTTAGAAGAAAAATTAGTTGAAATGAATTTAAATGATGAAGCTGATGTTTTAGTTGAACCAAAAGAAGCTTATGGTGAGTATAATGAAGAAGCTGTTCAATCATTACCAAAAGAGCAATTTGCAGGTATTGAGTTACAAGAAGGAATGAGTTTATATGGAACTGGTGAAAATGGTGAGACTGTTCAAGTTACTGTTAAATCATTTACAGATAGTGATGTAACAATTGATTACAATCATCCAATGGCTGGAAAAAGCTTAATGTTCTCAGTTTCTATTGTTTCTTTAAGAGATGCAACTGATGAAGAAATTGAAACTGGAGTTGTAGGTGGAATGGCTGCTATGGGTGGCGGTTGTTGTGGTGGTGGACACCATGACCATGGTTCTGAAGGTGGTTGTTGTAGTTCTGAGCCACAAGGTCAATCAGGTGGTGGTTGCGGTTGTCACTAAAAACCTTTTTATATTAAGAATTATTTGCCCAAAAGTGTTCCACTTTTGGGCAAAACTATTTTTTAGAAGTAATAATTACTTTTAAAAAATAGTTTTAAACTAGAGTTAAATTTAAAATAAGGTAAAAATATGAAAAAAGTTGCTTTTATTTTTCCAGGTCAAGGAAGTCAAAAAGTTGGTATGGGAAAAGATTTTTTTGATAATAGTGATATTGCAAAAGAGATGATTTCAAAAGCAAGTGATAGATTAGGTATAGATTTTAAAGAATTACTTTTTGAAGAGAATGAGATGCTAGGTAAGACTGAATATACTCAACCTGCAATATTATTAGTTTCATCAATTGCAAATGCAATTTTTAAAGATAAATGCAATGTTAAACCTGAATTTGTACTAGGACATTCACTAGGTGAATTTTCAGCACTTGTAAGCGCTGGTGCAATTGATTATTTAGATGCAATTGAACTAGTTCATAAAAGAGGTAAATTTATGAATGATGCATGTTCAGGTTCAGGTGCTGGTATGATGGCTCTTGTTGGTTTAGACGATACAAAAGTTGAAGAAATATGTGAAAATCAAAGAAAAAGTGGCTTAAAAGTTTGGCCAGCAAATTATAATATGGATGGACAATTGGTTCTTGCTGGATTAAAAGATGATTTAGAAAGTTTAGTTGATACTTTTAAAGAAGCTGGAGCAAAAAGAGCTATTGTTTTAGATATGTCTGTTGCAAGTCATTGTGAATTGTTAGAAAGTGCAGTAGAAAATTTAAGACCATATTTAGAAGAGTATTTATTAGACACATTTGATGTTGATACTATTTCAAACGTTACAGCACAAGCTTATAATACAAAAGAAGAAGCAATAGATTTATTATCAGAACAACTAATTAATCCTGTAAAATATAAACATTCTATTTTATCAAAAGAGTCAGATGTTGATCTATTTATTGAATTTGGTAATGGAATTGTTTTAAAAGGTTTAAATAGAAAAATTACAAAAAAAGCAACTCTAAATGTAAGCGATATGAGTTCTTTAGAAAAAACTATAGAGGCGTTAAATGAATAAATTAGCAATAATGGGTGCTATGCAAGAAGAGATTGAACCTCTTTTAGCAAACTTTGAAGATATAAAAGTTACTGAATATGCAGATAATAAATATTATGAAGTTTCATTAGATGGATTAGATATTGTAATAGCGCACTCAAAAATAGGAAAAGTATTTGCAAGTTTAACTGCAACTACTATGATAGAAAAATTTTCTTGTGATACACTACTTTTTTCAGGTGTTGCAGGTGCTGTAAATAGTAAGTTAAAAATAGGTGATCTTATAATTGCTGATAAACTTTGTCAACATGATTTAGATATTACAGCTTTTGGACACCCTCATGGTTTTGTTCCAGGAGGAAAAGTTTTTGTTGAAACTTCACAAGAATTAAGAGATATTGCTAAAGAAGTAGCAAAAGAGAACTCTTTAAAAGTTTTAGAAGGAACTATTGCAACAGGCGATCAGTTTGTTCACTCAAATGAAAGAAAAGATTTTATTCAAAATACATTTAAAGCAGATGCACTTGAAATGGAAGGTGCTAGTGTTGCTGTAATATGTGACTCATTAAATGTTCCATTTTTTATATTAAGATCAATTTCTGATAGTGCAGATATGGAAGCAAATTTTGATTTTGATGAATTTTTAAAATCAAGTGCAGAAATTTCGGCTGATTATATTCTAAAAATAGTTAAAAAACTAAATAAATAAAAAAGAAAAGAAGTTATGCTTCTTTTCTTTTTATCTTAAAAACAGATAATTACTAACATTGACAAAATCCAAAACTTTATAAAAACCCCATAAAATATAGAGAAGAGAGTAAAGAAGAAAGTATTTTCCAAAATTTAAGCCTGCATTAAGTTTAAACCCTTGACAAAGGGGCAAGATTTGTCTATAATTCCCGTCCAAATTCGCTGAGGCAAACAAGAGATTGAGAGCTAAAGATGAGATTGAGTTCTTTAACACAAAGTAAGTTTGTAAGAGAAGTAACTTTTATAAACTGAATATATATATGACAAAAAAATAAGAAGAATACAAATTCTTCGTCTATAATATCATACATAAAGTATGATAAAACAATGAGTAATTAATTTTGTATAGAAATACATAATTAGTCAGAGAACAAACACTTTATGGAGAGTTTGATCCTGGCTCAGAGTGAACGCTGGCGGCGTGCTTAACACATGCAAGTCGAACGAGAACGGGATTAGCTTGCTAATCTGTCAGCTAAGTGGCGCACGGGTGAGTAATATATAGGTAACGTGCCTTCAAGAGGGGGATAACAGATGGAAACGTCTGCTAAAACCCCATATGCCTTTAATGCGAAAGTATGCAAGGGAAATATTTATAGCTTGAAGATCGGCCTGTACAGTATCAGATAGTTGGTGAGGTAATAGCTCACCAAGTCAATGACGCTTAACTGGTTTGAGAGGATGATCAGTCACACTGGAACTGAGACACGGTCCAGACTCCTACGGGAGGCAGCAGTGGGGAATATTGCACAATGGGGGAAACCCTGATGCAGCAACGCCGCGTGGAGGATGACACATTTCGGTGCGTAAACTCCTTTTATATAAGAAGATAATGACGGTATTATATGAATAAGCACCGGCTAACTCCGTGCCAGCAGCCGCGGTAATACGGAGGGTGCAAGCGTTACTCGGAATCACTGGGCGTAAAGAGCGTGTAGGCGGATAGATAAGTCAGAAGTGAAATCCAATAGCTTAACTATTGAACTGCTTTTGAAACTGTCTATCTAGAGTATGGGAGAGGTAGATGGAATTTCTGGTGTAGGGGTAAAATCCGTAGAGATCAGAAGGAATACCGATTGCGAAGGCGATCTACTGGAACATAACTGACGCTGAGACGCGAAAGCGTGGGGAGCAAACAGGATTAGATACCCTGGTAGTCCACGCCCTAAACGATGTACACTAGTTGTTGCTATGCTCGACATAGCAGTAATGCAGTTAACACATTAAGTGTACCGCCTGGGGAGTACGGTCGCAAGATTAAAACTCAAAGGAATAGACGGGGACCCGCACAAGCGGTGGAGCATGTGGTTTAATTCGACGATACGCGAAGAACCTTACCTGGTCTTGACATAGTAAGAACCATTTAGAGATAGATGGGTGTCTGCTTGCAGAAACTTATATACAGGTGCTGCACGGCTGTCGTCAGCTCGTGTCGTGAGATGTTGGGTTAAGTCCCGCAACGAGCGCAACCCTCGTCATTAGTTGCTAACACTTCGGGTGAGAACTCTAATGAGACTGCCTACGCAAGTAGGAGGAAGGTGAGGACGACGTCAAGTCATCATGGCCCTTACGACCAGGGCTACACACGTGCTACAATGGGGTATACAAAGAGCAGCGATACAGTGATGTGGAGCAAATCTAAAAAATACCTCCCAGTTCGGATTGTAGTCTGCAACTCGACTACATGAAGTTGGAATCGCTAGTAATCGTAGATCAGCAATGCTACGGTGAATACGTTCCCGGGTCTTGTACTCACCGCCCGTCACACCATGGGAGTTGATTTCACTCGAAGCGGGGATGCTAAGATAGCTACCCTCCACAGTGGAATTAGCGACTGGGGTGAAGTCGTAACAAGGTAACCGTAGGAGAACCTGCGGTTGGATCACCTCCTTTCAGAGAAAAGATTAAGAGAGTCAAAACTCTTAATCAAAGTCAATATATATTCAGTTTATAAAGGTTATTTAAAAGATAGGTGAGAGGGCCTATAGCTCAGCTGGCTAGAGCGCTCGACTGATAATCGTGAGGTCCCAGGTTCAAGTCCTGGTAGGCCCACCATGATTAAATAATCTTAAAAGAAGAGATTAAAAAGTTGGGGAATTAGCTCAGCTGGGAGAGCGCCTGCCTTGCACGCAGGAGGTCAGCGGTTCGATCCCGCTATTCTCCACCAACAAACAAGAAGAAGTTAAATATAAGTTCAATAAATATTGGATTTATATTTAATTTTTTCAGAGATGAGAAGATTAAAGAAGTTATTTAAAAATATAATGTTAAAGTCAAAAATTTTTCTAAGAAAAGAAAGCAATTTCAAGAAAGAAAAGAAGAACACAACTATTTTATTAAATTTAATAAGATAGTAGCCAAGGAATAATTATCAAAAAAGGTTAGAGTAAGATCTAATTAAAAAAATAAGCTATTAAGGGCTAATGGTGGATGCCTAGACTGTAAGAGGCGAAGAAGGACGTACTAGACTGCGAAAAGTCACGAGGAGCTGTCAAGAAGCATTGATTCGTGAATATCCGAATGGGACAACCCAATATATAGAGATATATATTACCCAGAAATGGGGGCTAACGTGGTGAAGTGAAACATCTCAGTAACCATAGGAAGAGAAATCAAAAGAGATTCCCAAAGTAGCGGCGAGCGAAATGGGAGAAGGGCAAACCCTATGCTTGCATAGGGGGTTGAAGGACCATAATATGAGACTAAAGATAATAGTAGAAATATCTGGAAAGGTATAGCAAAGAGGGTGAAACTCCTGTATACGAAATTATCAATAGCTCTAATGGTATCCTGAGTAGGACGGAACACGTGATATTTTGTCTGAATCCGGGGGGACCACCCTCCAACCCTAAATACTACTTACAGATCGATAGTGAACAAGTACCGTGAGGGAAAGGTGAAAAGTACTCCAGCGAGGAGAGTGAAATAGAACCTGAAACCATTAGCTTACAATCATTCAGAGCCCTATGTGAATTTATTCACAGGGTGATGGACTGCCTTTTGCATAATGAGCCTGCGAGTTGTGGTATCTGGCAAGGTTAAGTCAAGTACGAAGCCGTAGCGAAAGCGAGTCTTAAAAGGCGAATTAGTCAGATGCTGCAGACCCGAAACGAAGTGATCTATCCATGGGCAGGTTGAAGCTGGTGTAAGAGCCAGTGGAGGACCGAACCGATGGGCGTTGAAAAGCCCCCGGATGACCTGTGGATAGGGGTGAAAGGCCAATCAAACTTCGTGATAGCTGGTTCTCTCCGAAATATATTTAGGTATAGCCTCTAGTAGTAGCATGTAGGGGTAGAGCACTGAATGGGCTAGGGCTGCTTACCGCGGTACCAAACCCTATCAAACTTCGAATACTACATGTGTAAGCTAGGGAGTCAGGCGTAGGGTGATAAAATCCTATGTCGAGAGGGGAACAACCCAGACTAACAGCTAAGGTCCCAAAGTTACATCTAAGTGGAAAACGATGTGGAGTTACTGTGACAACCAGGAGGTTGGCTTAGAAGCAGCCATCCTTTAAAGAAAGCGTAACAGCTCACTGGTCTAGTGATTCTGCGCGGAAAATATAACGGGGCTAAGATGTACACCGAAGCTTTAGATTCATAATTTATTATGAGTGGTAGGAGAGCGTTCTATTCAGCGTCGAAGCTGTACCGGTAAGGAGCAGTGGAGCGGATAGAAGTGAGCATGCAGGCATGAGTAGCGATAATTAAGGTGAGAATCCTTAACGCCGAAAACCCAAGGTTTCCTACGCGATGCTCGTCATCGTAGGGTTAGTCGGGTCCTAAGTCGAGTCCGAAAGGGGTAGACGATGGGAAATTGGTTAATATTCCAATACCAACAATTAAGCGCGATGTGGGGACGCATAGAGTTAATCGAGCTCACTGATGGAATAGTGGGTCGAAGGACGTAGGTTGTAATTTAGGTAAATCCGGATTACAAGAGACCGAGATCTGATAGGCTGAACAATCTCTTCGGAGAGCGTTTAGAATCGATGATACTGTCGTGCCAAGAAAAGCCACTAAGTATATTAATTGTTGCCCGTACCGTAAACCGACACAGGTAGGTGGGATGAGTATTCTAAGGCGCGTGGAAGAACCCTGGTTAAGGAACTCTGCAAACTAGCACCGTATCTTCGGTATAAGGTGTGCCTACTTTGGTATAGAGATTTACTCTCAAAAGCCTAAGAGGTTGCAACAAAGAGTCCCTCCCGACTGTTTACCAAAAACACAGCACTTTGCTAACACGTAAGTGGATGTATAAGGTGTGACGCCTGCCCGGTGCTCGAAGGTTAATTGATGATGTAAGCGTAAGCGAAGCATTTGATCGAAGCCCGAGTAAACGGCGGCCGTAACTATAACGGTCCTAAGGTAGCGAAATTCCTTGTCGGTTAAATACCGACCTGCATGAATGGCGTAACGAGATGGGAGCTGTCTCAACCAGGGATCCAGTGAAATTGTAGTGGAGGTGAAAATTCCTCCTACCCGCGGAAAGACGGAAAGACCCCGTGCACCTTTACTACAGCTTGACACTGTAGCTTGGATATTCATGTGCAGGATAGGTGGGAGGCTTTGATTACTAGACGCAAGTAGAGTATGAGCCATCCTTGAGATACCACCCTTGAATATTTGAGTTACTAACTGCGTACAATAAACTTGTATCAGGACAATGTCTGGTGGGTAGTTTGACTGGGGCGGTCGCCTCCTAAAAAGTAACGGAGGCTTACAAAGGTTAGTTCAAGGCGGATGGAAATCGCCTGATGAGTATAATGGCATAAACTAGCTTGACTGTGAGAGAGACAACTCGAGCAGAGACGAAAGTCGGTCATAGTGATCCGGTGGTTCTGAGTGGAAGGGCCATCGCTCAAAGGATAAAAGGTACGCCGGGGATAACAGGCTGATCTCCCCCAAGAGCTCACATCGACGGGGAGGTTTGGCACCTCGATGTCGGCTCATCGCATCCTGGGGCTGGAGCAGGTCCCAAGGGTATGGCTGTTCGCCATTTAAAGCGGTACGCGAGCTGGGTTCAGAACGTCGTGAGACAGTTCGGTCCCTATCTTCCGTGGGCGTAGGAAAGTTGAGAAGATTTGTCCCTAGTACGAGAGGACCGGGATGAACGTACCACTGGTGTACCAATTGTTCTGCCAAGAGCATCGTTGGGTAGCTACGTACGGATGAGATAAGAGCTGAAAGCATCTAAGCTCGAAGCCAACTTCAAGATGAACTTTCCCTGAAGATCCCAGTAAGACTAACTGGTTGATAGGCTAGATGTGTAAGCATAGAGATATGTTTAGCTGACTAGTACTAATAGATCGTTCGGCTTATTATTATACTTGGTTTACTATCTTATTAAGTTTACTAAAGTTGTGTTCAAAGAGACTTTAACATTAATATACTCAAAATATGAGTATAGAGTGAATAATAAAATTCATTGTATACTCATATTGCTGGTGGATATAGCGAAGTGGAAATACCCAGATCCATACCGAACCTGGAAGTCAAGCACTTCTGCGCTGATAATACTGCACCTTTCAGGTGTGGAAACGTAGGCCTCTGCCAGCTCTTGAGTTTTTACAAGCCCTTATCTATTTTAACTTATTTAAGTTATCTTAGTTATGGGCTTTTTTTTTGCCTTTTTTTTACTTTATACATTTACTTATTTTATTCCTTTATAATTTTCTTATAGACTTGCCTTTATTCTTATATTATTGAACGATTAACATCATATTAAAATTTAGTAGATATAATATCTAATATTTTATAAGGAAAAATAATGAGTGATAGACTACATGAAATTATTGGTCAAATTGGTATATTTCATAATGAATTTATTAAAAGTAATAAGATTAAAGATGTTGATATTATATTAGATGAACTAGCAAATGAAGAGGAAGATTTATTAAATCATTATTGTAAACTTTTATTACAATATTATTTTCAAGAAAATGATATAGAAAATGTGAAAAAATTGCTTTTAGCAGGCTATAAGTTTGATATAAAAATGGATGATGTTCAAGCTGCATTTTGTAATATAAAGTCTGGAAAAGAAAATGTTATTGAGTTTCTAGATGAAAGCATTGTTTTTTTAAAAGATACAAATTTTGAAAAACCTTTAGAGCAGATGTATAAATACTATAATTCAAATGAAGAGAATAAAGCCAATTTAGAACATGCTATTTCTGTTATTCAAAAGAATAGATATGTTTGTTCATATGCTTATAAAAATCAAAATAAGAAGTATGCAAAACTATTTTTAAATGAAGGTTTACTTGAGAGTTTAAAAAGAGATTTGCCTTATTTATTGAAATAATACTTATATAAGCAATGTTGCTATTAAAGCTAGGTATAGTCCAATAACTATTACTAATAAAGCTGAAAAACTTAACATAATATACCTTTTTATTTAAAAGGTATATTATATTTTTAATAAGTAAAATTATTGTGACTTTTTACTTTAATTTTATATTGAATGGATAAATTTTGAAGATTATACATTTTAGTGATACCCATTTAGGTTTTAATGATTTAGATATATTAAATAGTGATGGTATAAATCAACGTGAAGCTGATTTTTATAAAGCATTTGATGATATAGTTCAAAGTATTATTAAGATTAAACCTGATTATATTATTCATACAGGGGATTTATTTCATAGAAGTAGTCCAAGTAATAGAGCAATTGCGTTTGCACTAGATAAATTTGCATACTTAAATAATTTGAATATACCTATAATTTTAATTGCAGGAAACCATTCTACTCCAAGAACTATAAGCTCAAAACCTATTCTTTCAATATTTGATAATTTTACCAATATTTACTGTGCTTACTCATGTAAATATGAATCTTTTGAATTTGATAATATTATATTTCATACTATTCCTCATTTAAATGAGGAAAATGCCATTTATAATGAACTTGATAAGTTAGAATCTTCTATTAACAAGTATAAAAAAAATATTATGATGTTACATTGTAGTGTTGGAGCATCATATTTGATGAGTGAGTTTGGAGAGTTTGTTTATCCTAAAGATAAAGAGTATATTTTTCAGAAAATGGATTATGTTGCTCTTGGACATTGGCATGGATTTTCAAAAGTTGGAAAATATGAGAATGTATTTTATAGTGGAAGTAGTGAAAGGACTTCTTTAAATGATAAAAGAAATAATAAGGGATTTATTTTAGTAAAGTTAAATAATAGTTTAGAGGTTGATTTTAAACATATTTCAATTAGACCTTTTTATAGCTTTGAGATTGATGGAAATGATTTTGAGAAAGAGCTAAACTTAATTGATAAATCAAATCTTAGTGGAGCAATTATACAAGTTATAATAAAAAATCTAACAGCTTTAAAATCAATAGATATCTCAAATCTTCAAATAAAAGAGTATTTTACTAATTGTTTACAAGTTCTTGTCAAAAGAGAGTTTATAAAAGAAGAAAATTTCAAAGTTGATGATATACAAGCAATATCTTTAAAAGAGTATTTTACTGAGTTTTTAGAAGAGTATTGTGCAAAAGATGAATATGAAAGATTGAAATCTAAATCAGATGAACTTTTTGCCAAGTATGAGGAAAGTTATGATGATATTAACTAAACTTAGTTTGAAAAACTTCAAGAAATATAAAAATTTTGAAATAGACATTTATGATGGACTTACTGGAATAATTGGAAAAAATGGAAGCGGAAAATCAACTATTTTTGAAGCAATATTATTTGCATTGTATGGGGAGCTTAAATCAAAAGGTTCAAAAGAGCTAATTAAAAATGTAAGAGCAAATAGTAAAGATGAATTAATTGTTTTACTTGAATTTGAGTTTGATAATCTTGATTATAAGGTAGTAAGAGAGTTTAGAGGAAAAAATTTAAATGCAATTGCAAAACTTTATAAAAATGATGAATTAATTGTAAATGGTGCAAAAGATGTAACTAGGTATATTATTAATATGACAAAAATGACAAAAGATGCATTTTTAAATACACTATTTGCTTCACAAAAAGAGTTAACAAGTCTTAGTAGTTTAGATAATGAACATCGCAAAAAGATGATAAGAAAGCTTTTAGGATTAGAAAAAATTGATCAAATTGAGAAGTTTTTAAAAGAAAGCATTTCAGATTTAAATAAAGAGATAAAGAGTTTTTCTTCTTTTTTATTAAATATTGAGCAAGTAGATGAATATGAAACACATATTAAAAGTTATCAAGAGTCATTAAAAATACTAAAAGAGAAAATCAATTTAAGAGAAGAACAAAAACAAAAACTTATAGATGAAGAGAAATCAATTAAAGAACAGCTAATTCGTTTTGAGAAGATAAAAGAACAAAAAAATGATTATCAAAATAAAATTAAACTATTTGAATCAAAATTAGAATCAATAATAAAAAATATAAATGAACTGCAAACTCAAAAAACTCAATTAGAAGCAAAAAAAGAAGAGTATAAAATAAAAAAAATTGTGAAAAATGAGTATGAAAAAATAGTAAATAACTTAAAACAACAAGATAATTTAAAAGAAAAATATTTAAAAAAAATCGGACTTATAAAAGAAAGAGATGAGTTAAGACTTGCATATAAAAAACAAAAAGATGAGATTAAGTTTTTAGAAGAAGAAATAGTAAATGTTAATTCTGTGCAATTAGAACAAAAAGAGCTAAAAGATAAAATAAAGTTGTATCAAAAACAGCTACAAGATAAAAAGATTGATGAACGAGAGCTTAGGGATAAAATAGCAGGAGAACAAAATCTAATTAAAGATACTAAATCAAAGATTCAAACTATTCAAAGTTTAGGTAAAAACTCTAAATGTCCTACTTGTACTAGAGAACTATTAGATGATTATGATAAGGTTTTAAATTCATTATATGAGCTAATAGAAAAAACTTATGAAAAAAATATTTATATTTATGAATCTAAATTAGAAGAATTAAATAAAAGAATTGAAATAAAACAAGATGAGTATGACAAAGCTGTATTAAAAGAGAAAGAGATTCATTCAAAATTAAATATTTTAAATGAAAGAAAAAAAGATTTATTAAAAAGTAAATCATATTTAAATGATATAGAAACAAGAGGAAAAGGAAATAACGAAGCTATTGAAAGACTTCAAGAATATGTATATGATAAAAAACTACATGAAGATATGATTGAAAAGTTTCAAAATTTAAAAGTTGAATATGAATATTTAATAAGTTTAGAAGCACAAATGCAAGGTGAAAATAAACTACTAATCTCTTTAAAAGAGACATCAAAAGAAAAAGAGTCTTTAGTTTTAAAAATAAGTCAATTGAAAAATGATGAAAAAGAGATATTATATGATGAGAATACTCATATTTTATTGAAAAAAAATTTAGATGAAACTCTTAGAAAAAAAGATGATTTAACAGAATTGCTTTATAATAAAAAACTTCAAGAATCAAAGATTAATGGTGAGATAAATAGTATAAATAACAGATTAAAAGAGAATGAAGAGCAAAAAATAAAACTTCAAGTTAAGATTGAAGATTTAAATGATTATACAAAATTAAAACTATCAATGGCTGAGTTTAAAACAAATATTAATTCAAAAATTGCTCCAAAAATATCTCAAATTGCATCAAATATGTATTCTAAAATTACAAAAGGTAAATATCAATTTATAGAAGTTTCAAATGATTTTGATTTTTATATTTATGATGATGGGAAAAAATACCCAATTGAAAGATTTAGTGGTGGAGAGGTTGATTTAGCAAATTTAGTTTTACGAATTGCAATTTCAAAAACATTAATGGAGTTAAATGGAAGCTCTCAAATTGGATTTTTAGCATTTGATGAAGTTTTTGGAAGTCAAGATGAAACTAGAAGATTGGAAATACTTGAGGCTTTTCATACAATAAAAGAGCAATATAGACAGATATTTTTAATCAGTCATGAAACAGAAATTAAAGAGATGTTTGAAAGATTAATTGAACTATAGAAGTAGATAATCTACTTCTATAGGAAGCATTAGAAACTTTCCCAATCATCATTTGATGTATTATCTGAAAATTGGTTATTGTTTTTTATTCTCTTTTTTGTTTTAGAGTTTTCTTTAGTTTGAAAGTTGTGATTTGTTCTATTTTCTTCTTTTTCTATTTTGATACTATTTTTTCCATCAAAATCTTTTGCATCTGCATGTTCAATAATCATATTTGATATTTCAAGAGTTTTTTTAGCAATAACATCAGCTTGTGAAGCATTTTGAGCATTCTCTTGTGTTATCTTATCTAAGTTATTTACTGCATCATTTATTTGAATCATACCTGTTGATTGCTCTTTACTAGCAGTTGTAACATTATCTATTAAGTCTAAAGTTTTAGTAATATTCTCATTTAACTCTTCATAACCTGTAATCATATTATCAGCAACTTTTTTACCTTCAGTTGTTTTTTGTTGTGCTTGTTCAACTAAATCTTTAATTTGTTTTGCTGCTTCTGCACTTCTGTTTGCAAGATTTCTTACTTCTTGAGCAACAACTGCAAATCCTTTTCCAGCTTCACCTGCTGTTGAAGCTTCAACAGCAGCATTTAAAGATAGAATATTTGTTTGAAATGAGATTTGATCAATTACTGTAATTGCTTCTGTAATTGCATTCGTTTGATTATTTATATCTTCCATAGAGCTAGCTGTGCTGTTTGCTAATTCTCTTCCAGAAGATACAGAGTATTTAACTTTTTCACCATAACTAGCCATTTGAACAGTTGTTTCTGTGTTATTTTTAATATTTGATGTTATCTCTTCTAAACTTGCTGCTGTTTCTTCAAGTGATGTTGCTTGGCTATTTGCAGCATTTGCAATTTGATCCATGTTTAAAGTTAGTGTATTTGCACTTTGATTAAGAATTAAGCCTGTTTTTTTATTCTCTATTAATGTCTCTGTAATTACATCTCTTAAAATATTTACATCATCTTCAAGCTCTTTTATTATACCCTCAAGATTATTATCTTCAAGTTTTGGTTTAAAATCTAATTTTGAATATGAATTAAGAACTGTCATAATATTTTCAAAGTTAGAATTTAATGTTTCAAGCATCTGATTTATAATATTTTTTAATTCACTTAATGCAGGATTGTTCGAGTCTTCTGAAATTCTTGTATCTAAATGACCTTTATTAATCTTATTTGCAACTTCAATTGTATTTGCAATCAATCTTTTATCAGCTTGAATATTTGCTTTTGTTTTATTGATATTTTCATTGATAAGCTTAGACATCATTCCTAACTCATCTTTTGAATCAACAACTTCAAGATTTATATCATCTTTTTCAAAGTTAATAAAAGCAAAAAAGTCTGTTAATCCTTTTCTTACTAGATCAACATCTATTAATATTGTAAATGCAATAGTTCTTGCTAAAATTAGAGTAAGTAAAACACCAATTGCACTTAAAATACCAAAAAGTATCATTTCATATTTAGCATCACTCATCTCATTATTAATTGTTTCAATTAAATGTTCAGCTAAGAAATTTTCTACTTTTTTTAATAAATTAATTTTTTTAGTAATTGTATCAAACCAATAGGCTGCATCTACTCCAAAATTTGAATCTTTTTGACTATAAAGTGCAGTATTCCTCATCTTATTTACTTCTTCAACAGCTTCTCCTCTTACAGTTTGTGCATAAAAGTTTTTTGCTAAGGTGTCAGAAACTTTTAAAAATGAATCCATGTAAGAGTTTTGTGCTGCTATAAGATTGTAAAACTTTGCTTTCATTCCAGGTCCAAAATTGTCCCTTGCAAAAGTATTTGTTCCAACAGCCCTTTCAATCCCAGCTCTCTCTTTTGAAAGTAAAAAGTTCATGTATGCAATCAAGTCTTGTGAAACTTTGGCATTGCTTGAAAGTTTTGTAATACTACTAATAGTATTTAAAAGCATGGCATTTGTGTTTGTATAATAGCCTATTGCATCAGAAGTTTTTATTTGTAAATTTGTAACTTCTGATCTAATCTTTGATAATCTTGTAAGATTTTGTAAACTATTTTCAAGATTACTTCTAAACTCTTCAGAGTAGTTATTTTCATTAAAGTTTGATAAAAAAGCTTTTATATCTTGAAGCTTATTATCTGTTAGATTTCGTTGACTTGGAAGCTTATTTTGAAACTTTGTTCCTTTACTTCCTAAATAACCAGCTGTCATACCTCTCTCTTTTTGAGTTTCATGTACTAAAGCACCTATTTTTGTAGAAAGTATAATAACTTTATCTAATTGCTTTAAGTTATCATTATATTTATATGAGTCATAACCTAATTTTGCTGCTAGTAGAATAACTACGCATAAAGGTATTGACATTATTAATATAAGCTTTTGCTTTATCGACATTTTAGAAAGCATTGTGACCCCTTTTTGACACTTTATTGTTTTTTTAATGTTGCCTATTCTTTTATTATTAATTAGAATATATAAATATTGCTTAATAGCTTTTTAATTTTTTGTTTACTATTTTGCAAAATATGTTATAATACTAATTAAAAAGGTTTCATTATCTCAACATTTAATTCTCTTAATATTTCTAAAGAACTTTTAGAAAATCTTAACTCTTTAGAGTTTAAAAATATGACTAAAATTCAAGAAAAAACTCTTCCTTTATTACTTAATAATAGTGATGTAATAGCACAAGCAAAAACAGGTAGTGGAAAAACCATATCTTTTAGTATTCCTCTTGTTGAAAAGTTAGAAGTAAAAAAGTTTACAATTCAATCAATGGTGATTTGCCCAACAAGAGAGCTAGCAAATCAAGTTGCACAAGAGATTAAAAAACTTTGTAGGCATATTCATAATGTAAAAGTTTTAACTTTATGTGGAGGAGTTCCTTTTAAGCCACAAGCAGCTTCATTAAAACATAAAGCGCATATTGTAGTTGGAACTCCTGGAAGATTATTAAAACATATTAGTGAAAATAATATAGAATTAGAAAATATTAAGACATTAGTTTTAGATGAAGCTGACAAAATGCTTGATATGGGATTTTATGAAGATGTGATTTCAATAGTTAATGAATTGCCAAAAGATAATAGACAAACTTCATTATTTTCTGCAACTTTTGAAGAAAATATAAAAGTTTTAGCAAAAGACATTTTAAATAATCCAATATTTATACAAGATGATGATATACACTCAAATCAAAAAATTACGCAAGTTTTTTATAAGATTGCACAAGCTTCAAAAACTTCACTTATTCCTTCTTTAATCTCATCAAATAAAGCAAGTTCTGTTTTGATTTTTTGTAATAGAAAAGTAACTTGTGAAGAGTTAGCAGATGAAATATTTGAATTAGGCTTTGATTGTGTTGTTTTAAACAGTGATTTAGATCAAAAGCAAAGAGATGAAACTATTGTACTTTTTTCAAATAAATCTTATCCTATTATGATTGCAACAGATGTTGCTTCAAGGGGATTAAATATTGATGATATTGATTTAGTTATAAACTATGATGTAGCAAAAGATGAAAAGGTCCATACCCATAGAATTGGAAGAACTGCTAGAGCACAAGCAAAGGGTAAAGCAATTACTTTATATACCAATGAATATGAAATTGAAGAAATAAAAGAGCTTTATAATGATATTGAATTTAGTTCAATACAAAATTTAGAAGATGATTTATCTTATAATTTAATGCCAGAATATAGAACTTTATATATTAGTGGTGGCAAAAAAAATAAATTAAGAGCTGGTGATATTGTTGGTGCATTGATTCATCAAGTAGGTTTAAAAAGTGAGGATATTGGTAATATTGATATTTTTACATTTCACTCTTATGTTGCAATAAAAAAAGAGTATGAATTAAAAGTCTTAAAAGAATTAAATAACAATAAAATCAAAGGTAAAAAATATCAAGTCTATAAAAGGTAATTACTTTTTATAGCTTGATTTTTTTAAGTCTTCATACTCTTCTTTGCTTATTTCACCTTTTATATATCTTTGTTTTAATTTTTCTAGATTTTCTTGTTTCTTTTTTCTTTTTTTTGAAAAAACAATAATAAATATTACTAAAAAAATAAAAAACACAGCTAAATAATAACTAGAGTGCATAAACCCATGTGCATACATCAATAATCCTTTTTTTAATTATATACTAATAATCTAAAAATTTTGTCTATTTGACATATTAGCAAAAAAGTTTAAACTAAAGAATAAAATATTAATTATGCAACTTAGTTGCACTTAAGAAAAAAGTTATATAATTCAAAAAAAACTATTATAAATATAAAGAAGATTATTATGGATATAAAAACATCAAATATAGCAAATTTACCTAGCAAACATGGAAAATTTAGAATAAAAGCTTATAAACAAGACAATCAAGAACATCTTGTAATTATGTCAAGAGATTTTGAAAAAATAGAGTCTCCTTATGTAAGAATACATTCAGAATGCTTAACTGGGGATACCTTAGGTAGTTTAAAGTGTGATTGTCAAAATCAACTTGAGTTAGCATTGAAATTTATAGGTGAAAAGGGTGGCTTGATTATTTATCATAGACAAGAGGGTAGAAATATTGGTTTATTAAATAAAGTAAATGCTTATGCTTTACAAGATAAAGGAAGAGATACCGTTCAAGCAAACTTAGAACTTGGTTTTAAAGAAGATGAAAGAGATTATAGTGTTGTTGATTTTATTTTTAAAGATTTAAATATTAAATCAATAAAATTAATAACAAATAATCCTAAGAAAATAGAGTATGTTGAATCTTTAGGTGTAAAAATTACCCAAAGAATATCAGCAATAACAAAATCAAATGTATACAATGAAAATTATTTAAATACAAAGAAGGAGTATTTTGGGCATTTTTTATGATTATATTGTAATCAACTTGTAATAATATTTTGGCAAAATCTGCCAATATTAATGTCAAGGAAAAAAATGAAAAATCTTTCTGTTAAATTAAAGCTATCAATATCAACAATTATAGCAGTGGTTGGACTTACTGCTATTACTTTGTTGATGTTTTTAGCAATTTCTAATGTAAGTAATATTAATAAAGCTTCCCAAGATATAGAAATTCTTCAATCAAAAATGTTAAAATTAAGAATTAATGAGAAAAACTTTTTAAATAGTTTAAATATAAATTTTGCGCAAGAGTTATTAAAAGATTATAAGGAATTAGTTAATCATACAAATAATCTTAATAGTTTGCTTGTTTCAAATTCTATTAGCACAAAACAAATTGATAATTTTTTAGAATCTTTAAAAGAGTATAAAACTATTTTTGAAAAAGTAGTAAGCAAACAAAAAGAGATTGGACTAAATCACAAAGATGGCTTGTATGGAAGTTTAAGGAATACAGTTCATAAAGTTCAAAAAATTGGTGATGAGGTAGGTTATCAAACTATGAATGTTAAACTTCTTGAATTAAGAAGACATGAAAAAGATTTTATGTTAAGAAAAGATAAATCTTATGTGGATAAGTTTAATTTAACAATTAGAAAATTAAGATTTGTTGTAAGAAGTAATAAAACACACATTAATAAAGAACAAAAAAAACAGATATATTCAAGCTTAAAAAAATATAGAGAAGATTTTTTAGCATTGGTTCAAGCTGAAGAGATTAAAGGACTTTCTAATAATGAAGGACTTTTAAAAGATATGAAAGATATAGTTTTAAAAAGTGAAGAAATACTTAAAACAGCTGTAAATGAAGTTTTGACTCAATCTAAATCAAAGGTTAATAAACTTAAAACTTTTGCTTTTGTATTAGCTTCTGTTATGATAATACTTTGCCTTTTCTCTTCTTATTATATTGCTAATCAAGTTATTTCTAATATTAATAAATTTCATAAAGGTTTAGTTGGATTTTTCAGTTTTTTAAATAATCATCAAAATAAAAGTGTTGATGAAATAAAGATTGATTCAAATGATGAATTTGGAAGTATGGCTAGGATTATTAATGAAAATATTCAAAATACAAAAGAGAATATAAAAAAAGAATCAGAATTAATTGCTGATACAACAAATGTTGCAAATATGATAAAACAAGGACATTTAAGTAAGAAAATATCTGTTAGTTCAAATAATGAAACATTAAATGAGCTAAAAGATGTAATTAATCAAATGTTAGAAAATATGAGACAAAATATTTTAACAATAATGAATGTTCTTGGTAGTTATAGAGATTATGATTATACTAAATTTGTTGATTCTTCGAAAATGCAAGGAAGTATGGAAAAATTAGCACAAGATGTAAATAGTGTAGGGCATACAATAACTCAAATGCTAAAAGATAGTAGAAAAACAGGAATTTATTTAGAAAATGATTCTAATTCTTTAACACAATATGTAAATGCATTATCACAAATTTCAACTCAACAAGCTGCTAGTTTAGAAGAGACAGCTGCTGCAATAGAAGAAGTTACTACAAATATCGAAAATACAACAAAACAATCAATAAAAATGTCAAAAATCTCAAATGAAACTAAACAAGCAGCCTTAAATGGTAAAAATATGGCATCTAAAACAGTTAAATCTATGGAAGATATAAATGAAACAGTAACTAATATAAATGAAGCAATAACTGTAATAGATCAAATAGCATTTCAAACAAATATTCTAAGTTTAAATGCAGCAGTAGAAGCTGCAACTGCTGGTGAAGCTGGAAAAGGATTTGCAGTTGTTGCTCAAGAAGTACGAAATCTTGCTAGTAGAAGTGCACAAGCTGCTAAAGAGATTAAAGAATTAGTTGAAAATGCAACTTTAAAAACAAATGATGGGAAAACTATTAGTAATGAAATGATTAAAGATTTTGAAAAACTTGAATTAAAAATATCTGAAACAACACAATTAGTTGAAGATGTTTCAAAAACATCAAAAGAGCAAAGTGAAGTTATGGTACAAATTAATTCAACAATGTCAGAATTAGATAGAAATACTCAAGAAAATGCAAAAACAGCAGAAAATACAAATATAATAGCGCAAAAAACAAATAAACTAGCAATCAAAGCATTAAAAGCAACTGATGATAAACTTTTTGAGGGAAAAGATGAAATTGTAGCAAAAAATATTTATTAGACTTAAAAAATATTTAATAAAATAAAATAGTACAAAAAATTTATACAATTAATTTTCAATTAATAATAATTATCCTATAATTAAAATTATTTTAATATAAGGGGAATGAGATGAAGTTAAGTAAGACTTTAAGTATCTTTGCATTAAGTGCAAGTGTTATGTTTGCAAGTAGTTCTTTAGTAACAAAAGCACAAAATAGTGGTTTAAAAGCAATACCACAAAGTCAATTAGAATTATTAAAGCTAATTGATGATAAAAATGATCCAATTACTGATGAAAAAGTAGAGTTGGGTAAAAAACTATATTTTGATCCACGAATTTCGAAAAGTGGAATTATTTCATGTAATACATGTCATAACCTAGGATTAGGTGGTGCTGATGGTGTTCCAGCTGCTGTTGGTCATAAATGGACTGCAAATCCTCACCACTTAAACTCTCCAACAGTTTATAACTCAGTATTTTTTGATGCACAATTTTGGGATGGAAGAAGTGCACATCTAGCTGATCAAGCTCAAGGTCCAGTTCAAGCAGGTCCAGAAATGGCAGCTCCAAAAGGTTTAGTTGAAAAAAGAATCAATTCAATACCTGAATATATAGAAGAGTTTAAAAAAGCATATGGAGATAATGTAAAAATTGATTTTGAAAAAATCACATCAACAATTGCAATCTTTGAGAAGATTTTAGTAACTCCTTCAAGATTTGATGACTTTATGAATGGAAAATCAGATGCATTAAGTAAAGCTGAGAAAAAAGGTTTAAATACTTTTATTGATAAAGGTTGTGCTTCTTGTCACAATGGAATAGCACTTGGTGGGACAATGCAACCATTTGAAACTGTAGCTAAGTATTCATTTGCAAAAGCTGGAGATTTTAAAGGTGATAAAAATGGAATGGCAAAAACTCCTACTTTAAGAAATGTTACAGAAACAGCTCCATATTTTCATAATGGACAAGTTTGGTCTTTAAGTAAAGCAGTTAAAGAGATGGGTTCTACTCAATTAGGAGTAAAAATCTCAGATAGTGAAGCAAAAGAGATTGTGACTTTCTTAAAAGCATTAAAAGGAAGAAAACCTGTAGTTACTTATCCACAATTACCTGAATCAACTCTTGATACTCCAAGACCTGATTTTAACTAAAAATATTATATCTCTTTAGGTTCTAACCTAAAGGGATAATTTCTAAATAATTTAAATTATCTACTAAATATCCTATTTTTATGTTACTTTTTTTATAAATTTAAAAATTTACAATTTTACTGTCATTTTTTTACTATAAAGTGCAATTTTTGGTACTCAATGCGTGTAAAAATTACACAAAATGTGTAAAAAATGATTTGTAATTAAGAAAAAAGTTATCATAAACATGTTAAATTTTTATAAGATTGATATAATATGCAATAAGTGTTGTATCTTGTATTTAGTGAATTTTATTGTTTACTTTAAAATCATTTAAGATAAATTTAGGAGAAATACAATGAAAAACAAGTTTATTAAAGGGCTATTAGTTAGTAGTATCTTAGCCGTATCTACACAAGCTGCTACATGGAAGTATGCTATTGAAGAGAGTATAACTGATGTACAAGGAGTTTATGCAACTAAATTCAAAGAATACATTGAAAAAAATTCTGATAATAAGATCAAAATTTATCCTTATGGAACACTTGGTGAGTCTGTAGATGTAATGGAACAAGCTCAAGCTGGTATTTTAGAGTTTGTTGATCAATCACCTGGTTTTACAGGAACACTAATTCCAGAAGCACAAGCATTTTTACTTCCTTATGTTTTCCCTGAAAATAGTAAAGCAATTGATAACTTTTTTAAAAATTCAAAAGCTATTAATGAGATGTTTCCTAAGCTTTATGCAAAACAAGGTTTAGAACTTTTAAAAATGTTTCCAGAGGGTGCTGTTTCTATTACAACACAAGAACCTTTTACTAAACCTGAGGACTTAAATGGTAAAAAAATTCGTGTAATGACTTCACCATTATTAGTTGAAACTTATAAAGAGTTTGGTGCAGTTCCAACGCCTTTGGCTTGGGGTGAGGTTTATGGTTCACTACAAACAAAGATTATTGATGGTCAAGAAAATCCAATGTTTTGGATTGAGTCTGCAAAACTTTATGAAGTATCAGAAGTTATAACTGATATAGGACATAATATCTTTACAACAGCTGTAATGGCAAACAAGAGATTTTTTGATTCACTTTCTAAAGAGAATAAAAAGTTAGTTAAAAATGCAAGTGAATATGCATTTAATTATATTTTAGATTATCAAAAAAGTATAATCAAAAAAGCAAAAGAAAAAATCAAAAAAGATAAACCATCAATTAAATTTGTAACTTTAACAGATAAACAAAGAGAGCCATTTAGAAAAGGTGCTCAAAATGTTTATAAAAAATTTGTTGAGTTAACTGGAAAAAGTGGTGAAAAAATATTAAATCAAATGCTTGAAGATTTAAAAGAGGCTTCTAAGTAATATTATGGATTATTATAGGAAAGCTTCTAAAACCTTTCAAAATCTACTTGATTTAGTAGATAATAGCTTAAGTAAGATAGAATCTATCTTGCTTGGCACAGGTGTTCTTTTAATGGCAGCTAATACGATTATTAATGTTATTGGAAGATTTGTTTTTGACCACAGTTTTTTCTTTAGTGGTGAATTAAATAGAATTTTAATTGTTCTGATTACTTTTGCAGGTATTGGATATGCTGCAAGAAAAGGAAGACATATTAGAATGTCTGCTCTTTACGACGCTTTACCAAAGAAACTTCGAAAAGTGTTTATGATTTTTATTACACTTTGTACTTCAATAGTTATGTTTGGACTTTTTTATTTTTCATTGGGATATATTGATAAACTAATGGATTCAGGAAGAATTTTACCTGCTTTACAAATACCTGTATATATAACATATGTTTGGGTTCCAGTAGGTTTTTTTGTTACGGGCGTTCAATATTTTTTAACAACAATAAAAAATTTGATACAAAAAGATGATGTATATTTATCAACAGAAGTAATTGATGAATATCATGATGTTGATTAGAAGTGGGAGAATAAAATGGCTTTATTAATTTTTTCAGTTATGTTGGTTCTTCTACTACTTGGTTTTCCAATGATTGTACCTTTAGTTGCTGGAACTTTTGTTGGATTTTTAGAAATTTTTGGGGATGTTAGCAAAATGGAGTTTGTAATACAGCAGTTTCTAGCAGGTATTAAGCCAGCTTCTTTAGTTGCTGTTCCTATGTTTATTTTTGCAGCTGATATTATGACAAGAGGTCAATCAGCAAATAGATTGATTGATATGGTTATGAAGTTTATTGGACATATAAAAGGTGGTTTAGCTGTTAGTACATCAACAGCATGTACTCTTTTTGGTGCAGTATCAGGCTCAACACAAGCTACTGTTGTAGCTGTTGGTTCTCCTTTACGACCTAAGATGTTAAAATCTGGATATAAAGACTCATTTATTCTAGCTTTAATTATTAATTCTAGTGATATTGCTTTTTTAATTCCTCCTAGTATTGGAATGATTATTTATGGAGTTATTTCAGAAACTTCAATTGCAGAGTTATTTATTGCAGGAATTGGTCCTGGACTTTTAATACTTGTACTTTTCTCAATTTATAGTGTAATCTATGCTGTTATAAATGATGTTCCAACAGAACCAAAGGCAAGTGCTGCCCAGAGGTTAAAAGCTGTAAGAGATGCTCTTTGGCCACTTGGATTTCCTGTTATTATAGTTGGTGGTATTTATGGTGGTATTTTTAGTCCAACAGAAGCAGCTTCTGTTTGTGTTTTATATGCTTTAATTTTAGAAGGTTTAGTATTTAAAACAATGGGCTTTAAAGATATTTTTGATACTGCAAAATCAACAGGACTTATTACAGGAGTTGTATTTATATTAGTTGCAGCTGGAGCTGCATTTTCATGGGTTATATCATTTGCTCAAATTCCTCAAGAGTTATTAGCTTCAATAGGAATTAGTGAAATGGGACCTAAGCAGATTTTATTTGTAATTTCACTTGCATTTTTTGTAGGGTGTATGTTTGTTGATCCTATTGTTGTAATACTAATTCTTGTACCAATTTTTGCACCAGTTGTAAAAGAAGTAGGACTTGACCCTGTTTTAGTTGGTACTTTAGTTACTCTGCAAGTAGCAATAGGTTCTGCAACCCCACCTTTTGGTTGTGATATTTTTACAGCAATTGCTGTATTTAAAAGACCTTATATTGAAGTTATTAGAGGTACTTTACCTTTTGTATTGATACTATTTTTTGTAACTGCATTACTTATCTTTTTCCCTCAAATTGCACTTTTTTTAAGAGATTTAGCTTTTAAATAATAAAATAGACTTCAAAAGAAGTCTATTTTATTCGCTAAAGATATTAAATAAAATTGATTTTAATTCTTCTTTCATCTGTTTAGTTAAATATTTTTTATTGATATAAATATAAAATGGAACAGTATTTCTCATAGAGTGTTTAAGTCTTTTTCTAAGTGTAGATACTTCATCTATATTTACTAATTCATCACCATCATAAAAACAAAAATCTTTTTCAACTCCTAAACTAAAAGATACAATTTTATATGTTAAAAAGGCTTCTTTTTTTTCAACTTCCCATTTATTTACAAAACAATCAAGAGCTTTTTGTAGTTTTTTCATTCTAAAATCTGTTATATATCCAAAACTTTCTCTAAATTTGTATCTTTCTACTGTTGTAAAATCCAATACTTTATAAAATTCATTTAAGTTTTTCCAAGGACTTGAAAATACTCTTTTGCCAAAAAGAACCTCTTCAAAACAGTATAAATATTTTTGATCTCTTCTTGTTAAGTTTTTACTATTTTTGATTTTAAAGTATTCATCTTTAAAAAGACTAATTAACCAATTTTCATCAAGTAAACTTACTGTATCTAAGCTATTTGATATCTCTTTTTCATCTAAAAATTTCCAAAGCA
The DNA here is from genome assembly GCF_008000835.1 of Malaciobacter canalis. Classification (GTDB taxonomy): domain Bacteria; phylum Campylobacterota; class Campylobacteria; order Campylobacterales; family Arcobacteraceae; genus Malaciobacter; species Malaciobacter canalis. The sequence continues at coordinate 2,051,952 of NZ_CP042812.1, read as the reverse complement.
TAGAAATAGAGTGTGAAAGTTTTTCAATCTTTTGCTCACTATTAAAGTAATTATCTGATAAATATTGTACAACATTTTCTAAAACTGCATCTGTTTTTGCAATGCCATGGTTATAGATTACTTTTTTATAAAGATTGAATCTAAGTTCTAGCATATGTTCGATATCAATCAATGACATATCTAAAAAACTAAGTACAAATTTATCATATTTTTTTACTAAGATTGTCTGTTTTGTAATTCTAATATGATCAATTGGACCAGTTATATAACCACTTGATAACATATCTCTATTTATGTAATCTAATCTATCAGAATCAACAGTTCCATCAATATATTTATGTAATACAGCAAAATCAAAACCATTATAATTTTTATCTTCAAGTATATATTTTGCAACTATTTTTAGAAGTTGTATATAATCTTTATTTGAACTTTTTTTTACAAGTTTTGTAAGTTCAAAGTCAAAAAGTAAATCTAAAAGTTTTTTTCCTATTGCTTCATGTAAAACTAAAGTTGAGTTATTAGTAATATCTTCATAAACTCTTTTAAACTCTTTTTCTTTTTCAAGTAAAGTATCTTTTTCTAAAATCTTTATATAGACTTTTTTTAAAGCATGTTCTACTTGGTGAGAAAAGGGTAAGTGTCCTACATCATGAAGTAATCCAACAATTCTCATTGTTTGAAGTAGTATTGTATACACTGCTCTTTGTGATTTTGATTTTGTAGGAATTGTAAATTGATATAGTGCTTTATTATCAAAATACTCTAAATCTTTTATTTGTAAATCTAATTTATTCTCTTTTATTATACTTTTTATTACTGCTTTTGCTTGTTTTAAAAACTCATCTTTGGTATCTTTATCTGCATTTAAAAGTGAGTTTTTAAACATAAATGAACTTAAATGCATTGTTCCTAAAGAGTGAATAAATCTTTTTGTTGTTATTGATGGATAAGAAAAGTATGCTAATGCATTTTGTGTAATAAATTGTAACCTGTTAACTATTTTAGTTTGTAATAGTTTATCTTCTAATTTAGTATATTCTATATGATTGTATATAGTATCATTTATTAATCTATTGTGTATTATTATAAATCCCTTTTGTTTTTTATTATTATATTTTTATCTAACAATAAAATTGCTTAATTATATATTATTACAAAAATTTATTGCATTATAATTACTAAAGTTAAAAAAGAGTATTATTTTAATAATGATTATTAATAAGGATATTAAATGACAACAGAAGATTATATTATTATTGGTATTGCAATTGCTTGCTTATTTTATTTATACAGAAAAACTTTTAAGAAAAAAGGTGATTGTGGTTGTGGCGGTGGTGGAAACTGCTCAAGTAAAAAATAGAGTTTTATACTCTATTTTTTATTTTTTTCAAAAATTCTTTCTGTAAATTCTGCGAATTTCCCTCTTACTGCTTTGTCTAATTCTATTGCAAACATATTTATCTCTTCATGTTTTTTTGATGTTTGTTTTAATAATGTGGTAAGTCCATTATTATATTTATTTAAATATAAATTATCTATTTGTCTATTAGAACCAATGACTATTGCCATACAAGATTCATCTAATCTACTTAAAATCAATTGACTTGTTTTTTCACTTGAATTTTGCCATTCATCCATGATTACTATTGAACTATTTAAAGTTCTTCCTCTTGCTTCTCCAGGCCATAATGTTTCTATGCAATATTTTGAAGTAAGTTCACTTATTTTTGATTCAATTGATTCTTTATTCTCTTTATTCTCATTTTTTCTTAGCTGTTTTTTTGCAATAAACTCTAATGTATCTGATAATGCCATATTATATATTCTAAATTTTTCATCATTTCCTGCTAAATATCCTATATCTGCACCTTTATCTAGGGATTCAATAGAGTTTCTTACATAAACTATCTTGTCATAAAAACCTAAATCTATTAGTCTCATTGCTGATACTACTGATATTAGTGTTTTACCACTTCCTGCTTTTGCATCAATTACAAGCAAATCATACATGTTTGATAAAATAGCCTTCATAAAAAGTTTTTGCTTTAAGTTTACAGGTTTAACATTTAAAGCTTTAAAATCAGACTCATTTAAAAGGTTTATTTTTTCATTTATTATAAGTGCAAATACTTTATTTCCATCATTACTTTCAAAGCAGTAAGAAAAGTTTTCATTGGTGTAATTTTCATCAATAGTTTTTATATCTACTTGTTCTAAGCTATTAAAGAAGGAAGAATCCAAGTTTATATATTTAATAAATTCAAAAGTGGGAACTGTTGATTTATCATCATGTAATGTTTCAGCTTTTAAACCTTTAAAAAGAGCAAATGTTCTAGCATAAACATCAAGTGAGACAAAAATAGTTTGGGCTCCTTTATAATACTCTTGGGCTAAAGCAGCTATTTCAATGATTCTTTTGTCATTGCTTTCACTTATGTGTGCTTGTTCAATTTGTGATTCATAGATATTTTTTGAAATAATATCTAAACTAATCTCTTTATTGAAAAGTTTTACTACTTTATATCCAGTTTTATAATCAACTTCTTTGATTTTCATTTTAGCTAGTAATCTAGCAAACTCTCTTGCATAAAAACCCAATTCATTAACTAATTTTTTCTTATCTTCAAGCTCTAATAAAACGGTTTCAGGAATTACAATTTTATTGCTTTTATTATCTGAAATTCTATTTAGATTTTGAATGTTTTGTAAGATAATATTAGTGTCTAGTACATATATTTTTTCTTTCATAAAATAATTGTAATCTTGCTTGGTTACATCTTAATAACACAAAAAGTAAAATTTGCTATAATTATTTTTATAATAAGGAAATCAAATGATAAAAAAAATAGTCTTATTGTTTTTATTACCTATTTTTGTGTATGCAATAAATGAAGCCGATGTAGATAAGGGGCAAACATATTATAAGTTTATACTCTATGAAAAACTTAATATAAGTGGTGAAGAGTTTACCAAACTTTATACACAAAAGCAATGGAGAGAGCTTTTTTCAAACAATAGTAAGAAGTTTAAAGAAAAGTTTTCAAATAATAGACAAATGAAAGAGTTTATGAAAACAGCAAAATTTGAGGAAATAGTTCCATACTTAAAAGCTTTTACTATTTACTATGCAAAAGATTCAAATGTAGTTGCACAGTGTGAAGAGTAGGTGAGTTTATACAAACTCACTTAAAAATACTCTTTTATTATCAACTTTTTTTATTTGTGAAAAGTTATCAAGATAATCAAGATATGCAATAAGATATTTTCTACTTAAAGGGTATCTTTCTTTAAAGTTTTTTATATCAATATATCCATCTTCTTTTATTATATTTTTCATTTCTTGAACAATCTTTGTTAAGCTATTTGCATGAATAAATAGATTATGTTGCATTCTAAAAACTTGTTTTTTTGAACAAAGAGACTTTAATATTGTATCTCCTAGTTTTCTATCAATATCTAAATCATCATAGATATTATAAGGAGCTGTTGGAGATAAATTTTCTTCTTCCAATCTTTTACTTACAACATCTTCTAAGTTTTTTGAAAAATCTTCTTTAATATTTGCATTTTTATATAAACTTCTCTCTTTTACTAAAAAGTTTTCTTCTTCTAATTCATCAAGAACAGTTTGTATAAAAGAACTACTTGCCCACTTGATTCTAAGTTTAATAGCAGCATTTGAAAGCAAAGCATATTTATTTTTAGTATAAATATCTTTTATTTGTTTTTTTATATACTCTTTTGTTTCTATTGGATAAATAACTAATTCTTTTTCATCACAAAATACATTTTCTAAATTTTTACCAAACTCTACTGCTTGATCATGGCTTAGTGCAAATCTTTGTGCTGATGAGATTAATCCTAAGCCTTTTTTATGAGCATCTAGTAATATTTTGTATGATTGTTTATAATCAGCTTCATCTAAAGATTTTAAAAGAAATTTCTTTTGTGATTTTTTCATTGGATCATTTACACAGTTTAATACAATACCACCTGCTATTGTATGATTTGATTCTCTTAATATAATTTTTTCTTTATAAATACTAAAAAAAGGCTCTTTTGCTTTTATTGTTGCAAAGCCACTTTCTAAACTAGCAATTGAATCAAATAGTAAAACTTTAACTTCAACTTTTTTTGAACCTATAAATAAAGAGTAAGTTCTATTATGATGAAGTTGCTTTCCTTTTAAGCATTTAAAACTAATATCTAAAGTATCAAAGCCTCTTAAGAAACCTTTTTTAGAGATCAAATCACCTCTTTTTAAATCTACAGCTTTTATATTTTGAAGGTTTAATGCTGCACGATTTGAAATATTTGCTTCAATTGCATTTTGATTGTGCACTTGAATATTTTTTATTCTTGTTTCTTTATTTAGGTGTGGAATAAAAACTTTTTCATCAAGTTCACATTTATTCCCTAAAACTGTTCCTGTTACAACTGTACCAATACCTTTTACTGAAAAGACTCTATCTACATAGTATCTAAAAAAGTTTTCTTGAGTTTTATTTGTATTTTTTAAAGTAAATAGTTTCTCTTTTAATGACTCAATTGATTTTTCATCATGTGTTGAAACGCAAGATATAAACTTTAAATCAAAATCAAAATCTTCTAAAAACTCTTTGATTCTATTTTTTTGCAAGTCAAGTTCTTCTTTTGAAACTAAATCTTTTTTAGTTATTGCTACAATTAACTCTTTTACCCCAAGTAAACTCATAATCTCTATGTGTTCAACTGTTTGTGGCATAATACCCTCATTTGCAGCAACTACAAGCATAACACAATCAAAAGAGAAAGCTCCTGCAATCATATTTTTTACAAGTTTTTCATGACCTGGAACATCAATAAATGCAATATTTTGTTGTGCTCTTTTTAAATTTGAAAAAGATAAGTCAATTGTAATACCTCTTTGTTTCTCTTCTTTTGTTTCATCACCTTCATAACCATTTAGTGCTTTAATAAGCGAAGTTTTACCATGGTCAATATGTCCAGCTGTTCCTATAATAATATTACTCATTTAAAAACCTTTCTTACTATTGCTATAATTTCATCTAATTCACACTCTTGAATACTTCTAAAATCAAATAAAACTTTTTCATTTTCAATTCTTGAAATTACTCCATTTTCTCTTAAAAGTTTTTCTATTTTGTTTGGTTTATAATCTTTATATTCAATTGTAATTGCAATAGAAGGAATTTTTTTATTTGGTGTAGTTCCTCCTCCTATTAGTGTTTGAGTTTTTATTACTTCACATTTACAAATATCTTCTAAAGAGTTTTTTACATAACTTGCTCTTTTTTCTAACTCATCTATTGAAGTATGAAGCATCTTTAAAGTAGGGATATTATTTAACTCATCTTTTAAGTAAGAGTTTAAATGCTCTTCTAATAAACATAGAGTTATTTTATCAACCCTTAACATTCTTAATAGTTGATTTTTTTTAATTTTTTCAATAAGTTCTTTTTTACCAATTATTACACCAGCTTGTACACTTCCTAGAAGTTTATCTCCTGAAAAACTTAAAAGTGAAGGATTATTTTCCATAATCTTTAAAATTGATGGCTCTTTTGAGTCAAGATTATATGGTAAGTCAATCATATGACCACTACCCATATCAAAATAATCAATTACATTGTTTTTATTTGCAACTTCAATAATATCTTTTAATTCAACTTCACTTGTAAAGCCCTCAATTGAATAGTTTGATTTGTGAACTTTCATAAGAATTGAAGTATTTTCATTTATTGCATTTTCATAATCTTTTTTGTGAGTTTTATTTGTAGTTCCTATTTCTTTTAATATTGCTCCACTTTGAGTCATAACTTCAGGAACTCTAAAACTCCCACCAATTTCAACAAGTTCACCTCTGCTTACAACAGTCTCTTTATTTTTTGAAAAAGTATTTAATATCAAAAAAACTGCACTTGCATTATTGTTTACAACAATTGCATCTTCACAAGCTGTAAGATTTTGTAATGCTTTTACTATATGAGAGTATCTTTCACCTCTTTTACCAGCTTGTAAATCATACTCTAAGTTATTGTAAGAGCTTGCAACTTTTTTTACTTTATCAAAACTTTCTTGACTTATTAGGCTTCTTCCTAAATTTGTATGTACAATAATACCTGTTGCATTTATTAGGTTTTGAAGTGAAGGTTTTGTTATTTTTTCATATTCATTGATTGTGTTTTTTATTAACTGTTCTTCATTGAAATTGTTAGTTTTATTTGAAAGTATATCTTCTCTTAATTGGTTTATTTGCTCTTTTGCAATTTTTGTTATAAGTTTTAAAGAGTAATTCTCGAAAGTTTTGTTTTTGATAAACTTATCAACTTTCGGAATTGATTTTAGTAAATCCATTTTTTGCCTTTAGAATCTTTTAAATTAATATATAGTACAATTTCAAATCTTTTGGGAGGTATGTGATCCTGGTGGACACCACGGGCTTCAACCCCGATGTCTGGGCTAGTGTTAGTCTGGAGGTAGGTTCGATTCCTACACCTTCTCGCCAAAACTTCCCAAAAAATCAACTATTTTTAAAGTTAATTTGAAATTTTACTAAAAAATTATTATAAATATTTTGAAAGATTATATCTTATACTCAATACTATAAAGCTTAATTTAGGTAAACATGATTTTACTAGTTTGAAAGATTAAAAGTGCAAGATGCACTTTTAATGAACAATAATATCTTTAGTTCCTTTTGGTATCACTTCTCCTATTATACAAGCGTGACCTAAAGTTAATTCTTCTATTTCTTTTATATACTCTTTAGCATCATCTTTATTCATAGCTATTAATAATCCACCTGATGTTTGTGCATCACTTAATACTAGTTTGCAGTAGTTTGCAACACTACTCATAAAAGTTACTTTATCTTCTATATATTTTAAATTTTTCTTAGTTCCTCCTGGAACTACATCTTTTTCTGATAATTCGATTACTTCATTTAATACAGGTATGCTTTTACAATCTAAACTAAAAGTTACTAAATCATTTACACACTCTAATGCATGACCTAATAATCCAAATCCAGTAATATCAGTACAAGAACTCACCCTATATTTTTTCATAATTTTTGATGGTAAATAGTTTAATGCAGCCATTATTTCACTACATTTTTTCATCATATCCATTGGTAATAGATCTCTTTTAATAGCTGTTGTTAAAATTCCCATTCCTATAGGTTTTGTAAGAACTAGTACATCTCCAATTTTTGCTGTATTATTTCTAATTATTTCATTTGGATGTACCATTCCTGTAACACTTAGTCCATAATACATCTCTGGTGATTCAATTGTATGTCCACCAAGTAAAACACCTCCACACTCTTTTATTTTTTCATTTCCACCATTTAGTATTTCACCTAAAGCCTCTGTTGAAAGATTTTTTTTATCAAATCCTACTATATTTAAAGCTGTTTTAACTTCTGCTCCCATTGCAAATACATCACTTAATGCATTTGCAGCAGCAATTTGTCCATAAATATATGGGTCATCAACAACAGGTGTAATAAAATCAAGTGTTTGTACTATTGCTTGTGTTTCATTTATTTGATATACACTAGCATCTTCACTTGTATCAAAGCCTACTAAGATTCTGCTATCATTTGGTTGTAAGTTGCAAATAGTTTGTTTTAGATCCCCCGGACCCATCTTTGCAGCTCAACCAGCAGCTCTTACGAACTTTGTTAGTTGATATTGGTTATTCATTCTTTTCCTTAATTCTAAAATAATTATTGATATTTAATTGTAAAAATTATTTTACTTTTAATCATGTTAAACTTAAATTAAGTATAAGCAAGTAAAAATTCTCTATTAAGGTAGATTTCATATACACTATAATATTATTTTAAAATAAACAAAAGTTCAAGGCCATAGGTTATGGTTGATTTAAAGTAGAACTTGCTTTATCTCTTATAATGAACTGTTCATTAAAAAGAGGCATAAAATATGCAAAGAAGAAGATTTTTAAAAAGTGCTGCAGTGCTTGGAACTACTATGGCAGTTACACCTTCAATTGTATTATCTAATACAACAACAAATCCATTTGGAATTACAAAAAAACCAAGAAAATTTACAGTTACAAATAGTTATGATTTACAAACAAATGATCAAGTTGCTAGACTTTGGGTTCCACTTCCTTTAGATTCAAGTTATCAAAAAGTATTGAAAATATCATATGATGGTGATTTTGATGAAGCATTTATTTCAAACAACAACGAGTATAATACAAAACTTTTATATGCAAAATGGAATAAAAATTCTAAATCAAGAAAATTAGTTGTTAAGTTTGATGTTATAATGCAAGAGCGAACATCAAATCTTTCAAAAGCTACAAATAGTACAAATTTCTCTGAAGATGTAAAACTATTTTTAAAGGGAACTTCTCATACTCCTGTAAATAAAACTTTAACAGATTTTGCAGCAAATCTTACAAAAAATTCAAAAACTCAATTAGAAAAAGCACAAGCAATTTATGATTGGACAGTTGATAATATGTATAGAGATGAAAGTGTTATAGGGTGTGGTGTTGGTGATGCTACAAGAATTATTGAGAAAAAATTATTTGGTGGAAAATGTACAGATGTAAGTTCTGTTTTTGTGGCACTTTTAAGAAATGCTGGTATTCCAGCAAGGGAGATTTTTGGGGTTAGAGTAGGTCAATCTAAAATTTCAAACTCTTGCGGAAAAGCAAATGATAAAGGTTTTGCAAAAATTACAGGTGGTCAACATTGTAGAGCAGAATTTTATGTTGATGGTGCAGGATGGATTCCAGCAGATCCAGCTGATGTTACAAAAGTTAGAAAACAAGAAAAACTTACAAATAGTGACAAAAAGATTAAAGATTTAAGAAAATATTTCTTTGGAAATTGGGAAATGAATTGGCTAGCATTTAATTATGCAAGAGATTTTGTATTAAATCCAAAACCAGCTCAATATCCATTAAATATGTTAGGTTATCCATATGCAGAAATGGATGAGGATGTAGTAAATTATTATAATCCAAAAGAGTTTGGATACTCTTATACTTCTCAAGAAGTTTTATGAGAAGTATAAGTTTAATAGTATCAGCAGTAATAACTGCTGTACTATCTACACTTTGTTGTTTACCAGCTTTTTTATTTCTTTTTTTTGGAGTAAGTGTTGGAAGTTTATCATTTTTGAGTGAACTTGGATATCTAAGAATTCCTTTTGGAATTTTAACTATATTGCTTCTTTTTTTAGCATATAAGAAAAGTAAAACAAATATAAGTTGTGCTTGTGAAAACAAAGGAAAAGTTATACTGATTACAAGCTTATTTGTAGTTTTGTTTTTTATACTACTATTTTATCCAGAGTTTTTAGTTTATTTTGTAGATTAAGGTTTTTTATGAAGAAATTATTATTGTTTATATTTTTGTCTTTAAGTGTTTTTGCTAAAGAAGTTGAAATAGAAGTTGAAAAAATGCATTGCCCTTTATGTACAACAATGGTAAAAAAAGCAATTAAAAAAGTTGATGGGGTAAATAAAGTTAGTGTTAAATTAAATACTAAAAAAGCTACAGTAAATTATGATGACTCTAAGACAGATATAAAAACTATCTTAGAAGCTATAAAGACCACATCATACGAAGGAAAGCTTATAAAACCTTAAATTTCTTCTAATGCTAGTTCATTAAATCTATATGTTTTATGTTGAACTTTAACTAAAATATTCTTTTCTGCTAACTCTTTAAAAAGCTTAATTAATGTAGGCTTTGAAATATTTATATGATCCATAATATCACTATATGAAGCAGAAAATAGATTATTATTATCAAGGTTATTTATAATAAACTTGATTATATCAACTTGTTTACTATCAGTAATAGCTGAGATTGTTCTAATAACATTTGTATTTCTTCTTATCTCTTTTTCTTGAACAACAGGAAGTAATATATCATGCAATGAGTTTAATAACTCTTTTATATTAATAGGTTTAACTATATAATTTTCAACTTTTAGTTTAATTGCATCTAAAAGATATTTTGTATCTGTATGAGCTGTTGTCAAAATTGTTGGAATACATATACCTTTTTGTTCTTTTATCAATTTTAAAAAGTCAATTCCATTTTCATTTTCAAGTAAAATATCTGAGATAATAACATCAATTTTTTTATTTTTTAATATCTCTAATGCTTCTTTTGATGTTTTAGCTGCATATATATTATTTACAAAATCTTCAAGTACATCTGTTGTATGTCTTAATAAATCTTCATCATCTTCAAGATATAAAATATTAAATTTGTTTAATATATTTAAATCTTTATTTTTCATTATTTTCCTCTTTTAATATTGGTATTTTTATAATAAATAAACTACAGTTATAGTTTTTGTCTTTGTTGATTTTATGAATTATATTTTTTTGATAAATAGAACCATACATATGTTTTTCGATTATTTGTTTAGACATATATAGTCCAATTCCTGTACCAGCACTTTTATATTTTGTTGTGTAATATGGTTCAAAAATTTTAGGAGCAATATCTTGAGGAATTCCTCCTCCATTATCAATAAAGTTGATTACTACATCATCTTTATATTGTTTTATAATTACTTTTATAATTCTATCATTTTTATTTATATTTGTGTATAAAGCATCTTTAGAGTTATTTATCAAATTTAAAAAAACATGAGATAATTCATTGTAAAAACTATTTATTTTTATATCTTTTTTCATTGTTAGGTAAGTTTTAATTCCAGCTTTTTCTAAAGCATATTTTGATAATTCAAAAGAGTGTTCAATACACTCTTTTACACTAAACTCTTTTTTTGTTTTATCAGGTGAAAAAAAGTTTTTAAAATCATCTAGGGTGTTAGACATATTTTCAGCTAAAAATAAAGCATCTTTTACTTTATCATCTATAAATTCATCTGTTAGTTTTCCAAGTTGCATTTTTGTTTGAAAGCTTTGTATAATCATAGTAATTGAACCAAGTGGTTGTCTCCATTGGTGAGCTATATTATTAAGCATCTCTCCTAAACTTGCAAGCCTTGCTTGTTGAAACATGATAATATCTTTTTTTCTATTATTTTTCACTTCTTGAACAACTCTTTTTTCAAGTGAGTTATTCAATTCAACTAATTCTTTTGTTTTACTCTCTACTTTTGCTTCAAGAAGTTTATGAAGTCTTTTAAAGTGATTAATTAATAAAACAGAAAGTATTACTGAAAATAGAAATATTAAAACTATTGAAAACATTGATACTGTAATAATAACTTCAAAAACTTTTTCTGTATCTCTTTTTTCATTTAAAGCTAAGGTTAAATCATAATTTATCAAACTTGTAATATAGATATTTATTGCATTTATTTCAAGATGAAGTTTGGCAAACTCTTTTACAAGATTTTTATTGTGATTTGCAATTTCAAGATTATGAAGTCTTGCATTTATATTAATCATCTTTTTATCAATATTTTTAGAAATACTTTTATGTAGTGTCTCATTTTTGTAGTATTGATGTTGTGTAACTAAGAACTTTTTTATAAAATCACCAATATAAATAGCAGGTTGTTTTATATCTTTAGCTTTTTTATACTCTTTCCAGTTTGTTTGTATTAATTGTAGTGCAAGATTAATAACCTCTTTTGCTTGCGTATATGTGATATTTTTATTCTCTATATCATATAAAGTATCTTGAATATTTACTGTGTATGTATCTTTAATGCTTTCTAATTTTATTAAAGGTTTTGTTCTTTGTTCATATAACTTATCAAAATCATATTTAATAGAAAAAGTTGACATAAGTGAAAGAACAACAATACTTAACATTCCACCTGAAATAATAAATATTAATATATTTGTTTTTAGTGTAAAGTTAAAATTATCAAAGTATGAAAGTATTTTTTTAAACATTATTTATTAATCTCTTTAAATCTATTGTTTTCATATGTGAAAAGATAAATTTTATTTAATAATTGCTTATTTTTAAAATCTATTTTTATTCCTTTTAAAGTATCTTTAGGAAGCTCTTCATAAGCTTTAATGAATTTTTCTTTAGTTAAAGCACCATTTATATCTTTTAGTGCTGATACTACAAGTTTAGCTGATAAAAAAGCTTCTAATGATATGAAACCAGGTTCGAAATTTTTATTGTATTTATTTAAAACTTCATAGTATTCATTTACTACAGGAATTGTTCTATCTTGAAAGTTTGGAACAACTTGAGAAAAAATCAAATTATTAGTATTGCTTTGTTTTAACTCTTTAATCATTGCATTAGCATCTCCAAAAGAGATATTACAAAATAGTGTATCTTTAAACTTTGGATTCTCTTTTGCTTTTTTTATAAATAGGGCATTTGCTTTATTTGCTCCTATCATTATAATTGCTTGGGGATTTGCATTTTTTATTTCATTGAATGCATGACTTATTGAAAGGGTATTTCTTTTATAACTTCCCTCTGCTACTAATTTTAATTTTCTTTTTTTTAAAGAGTTTATAACAGATACATATCCCTCTTCTCCATAATCATCATTTTGATAAAATACTGCAAATTTAGATATTTTTTTGTCATAATGTAAATATTTTATTAATACTTCTATCTCTTCTTGATAAGAACTTCTAAAGTTCAAGAAATTATTTTGATTTTTATTTCTTAAGAAACCAGCTCCTGTAAAAGATGATACAAAGGGAATATTTTCAATTTCAACAGTAGGTAAAACACTTTTTACTGTTGGTGTACCAACATAACCAAAAAGAGCAAAAACTTCATCTTGATAAAGAAGTTTATTTGTATTTTTTATAGTTAGTTTTGGTTCATACTTGTCATCATAAATAATATACTCTATTTTTTTATTTCCAAGAAGCTTATTTTCATTTGAATAATTAAAATATGAGCTTGCCCCTGTAGTAACAGCTTCTCCCCACTCTTTGATTACTCCTGTTTTAGGAATTGAACCACCAAGTTTTATAGAAGGGTTTCTATACTCTTTATCTTTAAATATAAAATAGATTGTAAGTAAAATTGATACTAATATAAATAGTTTTTTCGTCATAAAAGTATTTTACAAAAAAAATGTTTAATATCTACAATTAGCAAAAAATAATCTTTTAAGGGCTCTTCTTTAAGTACTACAAGCTTTTTGCTAAATGCAAGATTGATATTAAGTATGGATTAAGAGTATAAGGAATAAAATTAGGTAAAATTTTATTTACCAAAAAAAGAAAGGCGGAATATGCAAGAATTTGTATATTATAACCCAGGTGGGTTAGATTTTCCTTTAGATGAATCTATTTATATAGCTTCAAATATTGAGGAAACAAAAGATGCTAACTTCTTAGTTTCAAATAGTACTGAAATTGATAGTGAAGTAAGTGCTGATGAAATTGACTTTTATATAAAAAATAGCAAAGATCCCATTTCAAAAAAAATTGAGAATGTTTATAAGCTTTATGAAATAGCAGCAATCAAATTTGATTGTGCACAAGATATTACATATACACAAAAAGTAGGAAATAGACTTCTTCTAGTTGCTAATAGTGATGATGCAAAAGAGTTTATTTCAAATATTACTCCTAATGAATTTGATATGTTCCATGTAAGTGAAGATATAATTAAATCAATTTCAGGACATATTGGAAACTTAAGTGTTGTTGTAGATGATGATGGAAAAGAAGTAGTTTTAAAAGTAGATCAGATTGTATGGTTTGATGTAAAACAAATGGGATTAAATCAAAGTGGAAGTTTTGATCCAAAGCAATCTTCTATAAAAGAGGTTATAAGTACTTTAAAAGCAAATATTGAAGAGTATGAGTATAAAAAATTTACTACTTATGATGCAAATATCTGCCAATATCATGAAAGAAGAGAAGAGATTTGTGGTAGATGTGAAGATGTTTGTCCTACTACTGCTATTATTAAAATCGATGATAAAAAACATCTAGAGTTTTCACAAATTGATTGTCATGGATGTGGTGGATGTATCTCAATTTGTCCATCAGGTGCATTGGATTATGCACCAATTCCTAGAGATTCAATTTATGAAATAGCAAAAGAGTATAGGGGATATATACCTTTAATAGTTCCTGATAAAATGAATATTTCAGAACTTAATATTGATTTAAAAGAGAATATTTTACCTTTTAAAATTGAAGGTGAAAAATTTTTACATGAAACTTCATTTTTAACAATACTTCAAGAAAGTGGTTCACAACTAGTTTTTTATACTGACTTTTTATCAAAAGGAAGTAAAGATGCAATTAGGATATTAAATGAAATTTATACTAAAAAATATGGAAAAAAAGCTATTTATGTAGCAATGAATGAAGAAGAGTTATCTCAAGCATTAGAAGAAGTTGATTTTATTGAAGATTCACAATTTTCTTACAATCAAGAAGATGAAAGAAAAAGAGAAATTTTTGCTGTACGACTTTCTGCATTAGTAGGCCAAGATGATTTAGGTGTAGTAAAAACTGGCGAAAATGTTCACTATGCAAAAGTTAATATCAACGAAGATAATTGTACTTTATGCTTATCATGTGTTGGAGCATGTAATGTGGATGCACTTAAAGCGTATCCTGAAGATAATACACTAAGATTAAATCCATCTATTTGTACAGGTTGTGGATATTGCGAACTTACATGCCCTGAAAAAGATTGTCTTACTATTGAACAAGATGTGATTGAGTTAAACTCTTCATGGTTTCTTGAAAGAGTAGTAGCAAAAGATGAACTTTTTGCATGTGTAGAGTGTGGTAAAGAGTTTGCTACAAAAAAAGCAGTTGAAAAAATTGCGAATATGATGGCACCAATTTTTGCAAGTGACCCTAATAAACAAAGAACACTATATTGTTGTGAAACATGTAAGCCAAAAGTAATGCTAGGAAGTGATGTTGTAAGGAACCAACGAGTTTAAAATTAGATTATTAGAACAATCTATAAAAGATTGTTCTATGTCTTATTTTATAATACATATTTAAAATCTCTCACTTAATATTATTAGAATAAATATTAATCTCTCTATATTTTATAAAATTTAATTATAAATATTTTTAATGAATGTACTAGTATTTAAATTAATAGGATAAAAATTAGAAAAACTTTTTAGAATTTAAAAGAATTTTTCAAAAATTTTAAAACTTTTTGAAATTTTAGGAAAATTGATTTAAATCAATATAAAATGAATGAAAAATTATTTTAATTTATCTCCAATTTCTAAATATGCAAAAATGGCATATTTAGAAAAATATGATACTGTGGGAGTAGTAAAAATCTTTAAATAATAGTAAATAAAAAGTAACCAAAAAATAGTAATGATTTTACTAAAAAAAAAGTGTTTCTTTTTTTTACAATTACTCTTCAATTACCCTTTATATCAACTGTTTATTCACCACAAACTAAGTTAGATTTAAAGTATATAGTCATACAATTAGGTAAATAAAAATTTACCAAAACGAAAAAGTGACAATTAGAATTGGTAAAAAATATGACTATAATTGTCCTGTTTTAATAGTCATGAAAATGTTACTTTTTATTTGGCAAGGAAAAAAAATGAAAGAACAAGAAGTTAATAAAGCAAGAGCAGTATATTATAAAATTTTTAGTGGTTTTTTTGTTTATCTTACAGATCAAAGTAGATACTTTGAATTATTAAGTTTACTTGATATTGTAAAAACAAATCCATTAGATAATGCTTCAGGTGAAGCTTTTACTAATATTGCAAATAAACTTCAAAAAGATTCAAATGTGGCTTTATTACAAGAGTATGATGATATCTTTCATAATCCACATACTACACAAGTTAGAACAACTGCATCATTTTATGATGAACAAGTTGAAAGTGGTAGAAAAAGAGTTCAAATGCTTGATTTTTTAGCAAAAACTAAAATAAGAAGAGATGAAAAAAACTATTCTGAATATGAAGATAGCATCGGATTTGTTTTTGCTGTATTATCTGAATTGGCAAATTTAGTAGCTGATGGACAAGAACAATATAAAACAGTTCAACACTGTATATTTGCTGATGTATTAAATGAGTTTGTTGATGAGATTTCAAGAACTATATATGAACATGAAAAAGCAAATATTTTTAAAGATGTTATTGTTGCATTATTATCTTTCATGGAGTTTGAAAGATTGTATTTAGAAGTTTCAAGAGCAAAACCAAAAGAGTTAAAAAAACAAGAAGTTAATAAAGAAGAGACTATTTCTAAAGAAGAGATGGAAAGAAGAGCACGAAATAAAGCTGCAAAAGCGGCTGGAGCAAAAAAACAAGATGATGTTTTTATCACTTATGATGTAGAGAGTGATATTTAATTAATAACTTCTAAGGGACAAAGAAAGAGTAAGTTTTACTTTTTCTTTGTCTCTTAGAGACTGAAAAAACAATAAGGATCAACTATGCAAAACGAAAGAAGACAGTTTGTCAAAAAAAGTGCAATGGTTGTTGGTGCAAGTGTAGCTGTTGGTGCTACTACACTAGCTGCGAGCGGAAGAGGTTATGAAACTGATTCTAATGGTGTTGTTATAGGGAATTCTAACAAAAAAGAGATTCTTTATAAAAAAACAAAAGCTTGGGAAGATTATTACAAACAAGCAAAATAAATAAAAAGGTGTTAGTATGTCAAATAGTACATATGATGCATTAAAAGCTAAAGTAGGTAGAAGATCATTTATTAAAATGGCTGCTGTTGCTACGGCTTCTAGTGCTGTAAGCGCTTTTGCAAGTAATGATGGTGTTACTAGAAAAGCAACTGCTGAAGAGGTAAAAAATCCTTTTCCAGGTTCGAAAAAAGTAAAAACTATCTGTACTGCATGTTCTGTAGGATGTGGTATTATTGCAGAAGTACACAATGGTGTGTGGGTAAGACAAGAAGTTGCACAAGATCATCCAGTTTCTCTTGGAGGTCATTGTTGTAAAGGTGCTGATATGATTGATATGGTTAGGTCAGAAGTTAGACTTAAGCATCCAATGGTAAAAGAAAAAGGGCAATGGAAAAGACTTTCTTGGGATGAAGCATATGAAAGAATCTCTAAGAAAATGAAAGAATTAAGAGAAAAAGAAAGCCCTGATTCAACAATGTTTTTAGGATCAGCAAAAATGAATACAGAGCAAGCTTACTATTTTAGAAAGTTTGCAGCAATGTATGGAACAAATAATATAGATCATCAAGCTAGAATCTGACATAGTGCAACAGTTGCCGGTGTGGCAAATACATGGGGTTATGGCGCTATGACAAATTCTTTAGGTGATATACAAAATGCTAGATCAATAATTATTTTTGGAGCTAATCCAGCGGTTAATCACCCAGTAGGATTTGCACATTTTCTTAAAGCAAAAGAGAGAAATAATGCACAAATAATTGTAGTAGATCCAGTATATACTAAAACAGCTGCAAAAGCTGATCATTTTTGTCAAATTAGACCAGGTACTGATATTCCATTTATGTATGGAATGTTGAATATAATATTTAAAAACGGTTGGGCAGATGAAAGCTTTATCAATGATAGAGTTTATGGAATGGATTTAATTAAAGAAGAAGCTAAAAAATGGACTCCTGAAAAAGTTGCTGATGTAACTGGTGTTCCTGCTGATAAATTAATTCAAATTACAACTGTTTATGCTAAAAATTCTCCAGGTACATTAATCTGGGCTATGGGTCTAACTCAACACACAATTGGTTCTTCTAATACAAGATTAGCACCAATCGTACAACTTGCTCTTGGTAACATGGGTAAAGCTGGTGGAGGAACAAACATTTTAAGAGGGCACGATAATGTTCAAGGTGCTACTGATATGGGTTGTCTATCTAATTCTCTTCCAGGTTATTATGGTTTAGCAGATGGTTCATGGAAATATTTCGCAAAACAGTGGAATGTTGATTATGAATGGCTAAAAGGACAATTTCAATCTCCTGAATGGATGAATAAAAATGGATTTACACTTGCTAGATGGTGGGCTGGTGTACTTGATGGTAAAAATGGAAATGATAAAATCCATAATGGTAAAACAGGTCTAAAAGCTCTTTTTGTTATGGGTAATGGTATTACATCTGTTGCGCAACAAGCAAAAATCAAAGAAGGTTTAGATAACTTAGAGTTATTAGTTTTAGCTGATCCTTTTGTAAATGAAGCAGCTGTATTAACTGATAAACAAGATGATGTTTTCTTATTACCAGCAGCAACTCAGTTTGAAACAAGTGGTTCTGTAACTGCTACAAATAGATCTGCACAATGGAGAAGAAAAGTTGTTGAGCCATTATATGAGTCAAAACCTGACCAAGAAATTCTATTTGAATTATCTAAAAGATTAGGTTTTTATGATCAATATACTGCATCTATGAAAGATAGTAGTGGTAAATTTACATGGCCTGAAGATGCAACAAGAGAGATTGCAAGAATTATTAAAACTATTGGTTTAACAGGATGGACTCCTGAAAGACTTAAAAAACATACTGATAATTGGCATATGTTTGACCAAGTATCACTTAGAGGTTATGGAGAGATGAAAGGCGAGTATTATGGTTTACCATGGCCTTGTTGGACAGAAAACCATAGCGGAAGCCCAGTACTTTATAACACAAATTTAAGTGTAAAAGATGGAGGTATGGGATTTAGAAATAGATTTGGATTAGAACATGATGGAGTTTCTCAATTAGCTGCTAAAGGTAGTGCACCAAAAGGATCTAAAGTTGATGGAGGATATCCAGAAATTACAAGAGATAATATTGAAGAAGTTCTAAAAATCAAATTGACAGAAGAAGAGAAGAAAAAAATTGGTAAAAACTGGAAAGTTGATAGATCTAATATTATTGCACAAAAATGTATGGAAGCAGGAATTGCACCATATGGAAATGCAAAAGCAAGAGCTAGAGTATGGACATTCCCTGATGAAATTCCAATGCACAGAGAGCCATTACACTCTCCAAGACAAGATTTAACTAAAAAATATCCTGCTTATGTAGATAAGGATAATCACTTTAGAGTTGATACAAAGTATATCTCTAAACAAACAGAACAAGATTGGTCAAAAGACTTCCCTATTAACTTAGTTACAGGAAGACTTGTAAATATGAATGGTGCTGGTATGGAAAATAGAGCATCTAAATATCTTGCAGCATTAAGTCCTGAAATGTTCTGTAGTATTAATCCAGATTTAGCAGGTCAGTTAGGTGTAAGAGATGGTGGTATGATCTGGATTCACTCTCCTGAGGGAACGAAAATTAAAGTAAAAGCTAAATATTCATATTCTGTTAGCCCAGATAGAGTATTTTTACCTTTCCACTTTGCAGGACACTTCCAAGGGGAAGATATTAGTCATAAGTATCCAAAAGGAACAAAACCTTATGCTATTGGTGAAAGTGCAAATACTGTTACTAACTATGGTTATGACATTATTACACAAATTCCAGAGACAAAAGGCGGATTATGCCGAATAGAAAGAGCGTAGGAGTTTAGGTATGAGTGAAATGTCAAGATTAAAATTCTATTGTGATGAAGGTAGATGTATTGAATGTGATGGATGTTCAATTGCATGTGCTGAAGCTCATGAATTACCAGCTGGTATTAATAGAAGAAAAGTAATAACATTAAATGAAGGAAAAGAGGGATTAGAGTACTCTTTATCAATAGCTTGTATGCATTGTAATGATGCACCTTGTGAGCAAGTATGCCCAGTTGATTGTTTTTATATCAGAGAAGATGGAATAGTTCTTCATGATAAAGAGACTTGTATAGGTTGTGCTTATTGTTTATATGCTTGCCCATTTGGAGCTCCACAATTTCCAAGAGAAGGTGCCTTTGGAGCAAAAGGTGCAATGGATAAATGTACAATGTGTGCAGGAGGACCACTAGAAACAAATAGTGAGAAAGAGAGACATATCTATGGACAAAATAGAATCTCAGAAGGAAGAGTACCTGTATGTGCGGCAATGTGTTCAACAAAAGCATTATTAGTAGGAGATGCACAAGAAGTAAGCGCAATATATAGAGAAAGAGTTCTAGCAAGAGGTCATGGGGTACAAACATCACCAATGACTTGGAGTAGAGCATACGGAGCAAAATAAGGCTTATGATGAAACGAAAAATGATAATCATCTTTTTAGCTTTAACTACAGCAGCATTTGCTGCTGATAGTGCTATTTATGGTGAAGAGTTAATAACAAATATATTAGGTTATGGAAAAGAGGGTTCATTACATTTAGGTCAATGGTTCACAGTACTTCAAGGGAAATATTTTTCAATAGGGTTCTTAGTTGTAGCTCTTGGAATACCAGCAGTATTTTTAATACATTATTTAATTATTGGACCAAAAGTATTTTCACATGATAGAAAAAAGATACCAGTATTTACAATATTTCATAGGGTAATTCACTGGATTGCAGGAGTATCGTTTTTAGTACTAGTACCAACAGGTTTTATCATGGTGTTTGGTACAACATTTGGAGGAGGAGAGTTTGTAAGAATATGTAAAGACTTACATGCTTTATCAACAGTACTGTTTTGTATAGCAGTAGTACCAATGTTAATAATGTGGTTTAAAGAGATGCTACCAACAATGGATGATGTAAAATGGATGATGATACTTGGTGGATATTTAAGTAAAGTAAAAAGACCAATTCCAGCAGGTAAATTCAACGCCGGACAAAAGATGTGGTTTTGGGTATGTACATTTGGAGGGATTTTAATGATTCTAACAGGTGCAGTAATGTTTTTCCAAGACTTCGAATTAGCAATAATAAAATCAATGGGATTAACACAAATTGATTTTCTAAGGTTAAGTGCAATAGTACATAATATATTAGGTATGGCAGTAGCAGCATTATTTTTCACACATATTTATATGTCAATGTTTGCAATAAAAGGTGCTATACATAGTATGATTACAGGAGATAAAGAAGAAGAAGAGATTGAGATTCTTCACAGCACTTATTATAAAGAGTTAAAAAAACAAAATAAAGTTTAGATTAAAAAATAAAATATAAATTAAAAAACTGGGGAGATTTAAGTTCTTCCCAGTTTTTTTTTATTATAATATGCTTTTTAAACATATTAGTAAAAGTGAAATAATGGATAATCAAAAATATTTAAGAAAAGTAATAATAGATAAAGTATCAGGAAATGAAGCCGTTGAGTTTGATGATGTAACAATTGAAGAATCAAGATTAAATTTATATTTAAATGGAGAAAAGGCTATCTCTATGATGTGTATTCCAATAGATCAAGATGCACATGCAATTGGTTTTTTAATGAGTGAAAATGTTATATCAAGTATTGATGATGTAGAAGAGTTAACTTTAAGTGAAGATGGATTAAGAGTTGATATTAAAGCAAAAATCAATGAAGGTTCATTGGAGAATTTATATACAGAAAAAACTCTTGTAAGTGGTTGTGGTGGAGGAGTTACTGGAAATGTTGAAGGTAATGTTGAAATACCTTTTAATCAAGTATCTTTCCAAGTTAAACCTGAAACAATATCAACAGAAGTAAAGAAGTTTTATGAAGAGAGCGAACTTTATAAGTTAACAGGGTGTGTACATAAAGCTATGATTTATTTACTTGATGGAACAACAGTGACTTCTGAAGATATAGGAAGACACAATGCAATTGATAAAGTTGTAGGAAAGTGCAAACTTAAAGGTTTAGATACAACTAAATCAGTTTTATTTGTAAGTGGAAGATTATCATCTGAAATGGTTACAAAAGCAGTTATGCATAAAGTTCCTATTATAGTTTCAAGAACAGCACCTACATATCTTGGAGTACAAACTGCACATAAACATGGAGTTACACTAATAGGTTTTGCAAGAGGTAAAAGAATGAATTTATATACTCATCAAGGAAGAATTGATGTCTAGTATTGATGACAATATTGACATAAAACTTGATAATATACAAAAAGAGTTAATCTTAACAAATTTAGACGAAGATGGTAAACTATCTTGTCTAAAAGCTTTTAAGGTTGCAAGATTAATTGGTAAAAAACCAAAAGAGATGTCTGCAATTACTAAAAGTTTAGGAATAAAAATCACAAATTGTGAATTGGGTGTTTTTGGAAAATTAAAATTTCATGATCCTTATATAGAAGTTTATAATAGATTAAAGCAAAACTATATGGGTCATAAAGAACTTAAATGCAAAGTTTTATGGGAAGAAGCTCAAAAATCTACTTTAAGAACTGTTGGTTCAACAGTTAAAAACTCTGATATTGAAGTGACACATTGTCAATTAGGGTGTTTTAGAGAAAAAAAAGGTAAGAAAAATGAAAGTAAAAATAAAAGTTTGGATTGAAGACGATGAAGAGAATCTAATATTTGGAAGTGGAAAAACAGAAGTTTTAGAAAATATAGATACTACTGGCTCTATTGCAGAAGCAGCAAAGAAAGTTGGAATGAACTATAAAAAAGCTTGGACTCATATTAAGATTTTAGAAAAACATATTGAAGAAGATTTAGTTCTAAGATTTAAAGGAAGAGGAGAAAATAGTGGCACAACACTTACTCCAAAAGCTAGAGAAGTTATTCAAACTTATAAAGTTTTAGAAGATGATATAAAGAGATATTCAGAAGAAAGATTTCAAGAATTATTCCATAAAAATGGGAAAGAAATACTTAGTCCAAAGGAGGATAAATAGTGTATAAGTTAAATTTTTTATTGTACCCAAATGTGCAAAATTACCATATTACAAAAGATGATTCACTTAATGTCTTAAGTGATAATGACACCTTCAATAGTTTAAAAAAAGAGTTTACAACAAAGTATAGTTTTAATGATTTAAAAACAATTGATTTTTCAAAAGCAGGGGTATTAGGTCTATTTTTAGATTTAAAAGGAAAAATTGCTGTAAGTAAAGGAGAATCAGAAGCGATTATTCAAGCAGCACAAGAGTATGAAAAGTTAGGTTTTGAAATAACTTGGCTTGAATTAAAAAAAGATGGAAGTGTTGATTTAAGTATTTTAGAAAAAAGTAAATTTGATTATATATTTATATCTTCATATGTAATGGATACTTTTGTTAAAACACAACTAAAAGATATAAAAAAGTTAAGTAGTGCAAAAATTATTTCAAATTGTAGTGCTAATTTTGATAAAGATTGTGATATTGCAATCTTTGATTCTTATAAAATATGTGGATATACAAGTAATGCAATAGTTTTATTTAATGATGAGTTTGAAGAACAAAATATTGCAAACTTAGATTCAATTGCAGTGAAACTAACTTTACAAGCTTTAAAAGAGCAAAAATTTAATACAAGTAATAAAGAGATTTTTATAAAAGAGCTACAAGATGTTTTTAAAGATGATTTATACTTTTTTGTAGATTATAAAACAACTTTAGATTACTCTTTGCACTTTGGATTAAAAGGAATTAAAGCAAGAGAACTTATAAGAACACTATCATTATCAAATGTACTTATTACAAATGGAGAGGGATGTTCTTTAGGATTATCTAAGCCCTCAAGAATTATTCAAAGTATGGGATATGATGAATTAACTAGTAGAAATGCAATCTCTTTAACTTTTAATGAAGAGTACACAAAAGAGGATATTCAAAAAATATCAAAACTTTTTTATAAAAAATATAGACAAATAAAGGTTTTAAATGAGCAATAAATTAACATATTTAGATTTTGATGAAGCAGTAAAAAGAAGTTTGGAACTTGTAAATGCCACAACATTAACACAAATGGTTCCTTTATTGGACTCTTTAGGAAAAGTTCTTGCACAAGATATAGTATGTCAAAAGAATCTTCCATCTTTTAATAATTCAGCTATGGATGGCTTTGCTTTTAAATATGAAGATATTGGAAAAACATTAAATATTAAAAGAGTAATTTATGCAGGAGATAAAGATAAAAAAGTTCAAGCAGATTTAAAAGAGGGCGAATGTTATAAGATTATGACAGGAGCTCAAGTTCCAAGTGATGCTGATACAATTGTTCCAATTGAAAATTGTATTGATGTAACAAAAAGTAGTGTAACTTTACCTATTGATATTAAAAAAGGAAGTAATTTAAGATTAAAAGGTGAAGAGCAGACAAAAGGAAATATTTTATTTAAAAAAGGTGAAATAATTGATTCTTCTCATATTACACTTTTGGCTTCTCAAGGTATTGTAATGCTTGAAGTTTTTAAGGATATTTCAATTGCTGTTTTATCAACAGGTGATGAATTAAAAGAACCATGGCAAAGTTCTAGTGAAGATGAGATATATAATTGTAACTCATATGCATTAGTTGCACTATTAAAAGAAAAAGGCTTTGATGCCACATATAGTGGAGTTATCCCTGATAATTTAGAAAGTTCAAAGAAGTTTATTTCAAATTTAAAAAATTATGATGTGCTTATAACAACAGGAGGTATTTCTATGGGAGATGCTGATTTTGTTGCACAAGCATTTTTAGAAAATGGTTTAGAAACTTCATTTCATGGAGTAAATGTAAAACCTGGAAGACCTATAATGATGGGGAAAATGGGTAAAACTACTGTTATGTCACTTCCTGGGAATCCATTAACTGCGATGGTAAATATGCATCTTTTTGCTATTCCTGTATTAAAAAAACTTCAAGGAAGTAACTGTTTTTATCATGATGTGATAAAAGCAACAAATAAAAAAGATTTTAAAACAAAACAAGGAAGAGTAAATGTAGTACTTGGAACTTGCGAAAATGGAGGTTTTAAGGTAACAAGAGATAATAAATATGGTTCTGGGATGATTACAGCTTTATATGAAAGTAATGCTTTATTGGTAACAAATAGTGATACTAAAAACATAGAGTGTAATCAAGAGGTTGGTGTTATTAAATTTAATAACAAACTATTAAATAAACAAATAGATATTTTTAATTAAACAATTTAATTTTTTATAAAAAGGGAAAACAATGAAATTCAATAAATTAGCAATGCTTTTAGCATCAGTTTCAATGCTTGTATCAACAAACTTAATGGCAAAAGATTTAATGATGGCTACAACTACTAGTACAGATAATACTGGTTTATTAGACTATTTAGCACCTAAGTTTCAAAAAGATACTGGTACTACTTTAAAATGGGTTGCAACAGGAACTGGAAAAGCTTTAAAAATGGGACAAAATTGTGATGTCGATATTCTTTTTGTGCATGCTCCAGCAAGTGAGAAAAAGTTTGTAG
Source organism: Malaciobacter canalis (assembly GCF_008000835.1). Classification (GTDB taxonomy): domain Bacteria; phylum Campylobacterota; class Campylobacteria; order Campylobacterales; family Arcobacteraceae; genus Malaciobacter; species Malaciobacter canalis. Next base: position 2,026,841 of record NZ_CP042812.1, on the reverse strand, counting down.
AAAGTGGATATGGAGTAAATAGAAAACAAGTTATGTATAATGACTTTGTTATTATTGGACCAAAAAATGACCCTGCAAAAGTTAATGGTATGATTGCAAGTAAAGCCTTAGCAAAAATCAAAGAAGCAAATGCAAACTTTTTTAGTAGAGGTGATAACTCTGGAACTAATAAAAAAGAGATTAGTTTATGGAAAAAAGCTTTATCAAAAGCTCCTGAAAAAGCATCATGGTATGTTCAAACAGGTCAAGGAATGTTAAGAACTATTAATATGGCATCTGAAAAAGATGGATATACAATGACAGATAGAGGAACTTGGATTAAGTATCAATCACAAAAAGGTGATAATAATAGTATGAAAATTGTTGTTGAGGGTGATAAATCACTATTTAATCAATATAGTGTAATTACAATTAATAAACAAAAATGCTCAAATGTAAAACCAGAATTAGCAAAACAGTTTACAAATTGGATTGTAAAAGATGAGATTCAAAAATTTATTGCAGATTTTAGATTATTAGGTAAATCATTATTTATTCCTAATGCAGATAAATAAAAAGTTTTTATAAGGTAATAATATTAGATGAATCTTTTTACTGATGGCTTTAATGAAGCTATACAATTGCTTGTATCAGGAAATGATAGTGTATATTCAGCAATCGCTGTAACAATTACAGTATCTTCTTGGTCTTTATTAATTAGCTTAATTATAGGCCTTCCTTTAGGTTTTTTGCTAGGGTATTATAACTTCCCTGGCAAAACCGTTGTAAGAACTATTGTGGATACGCTTTTAGCACTTCCAACTGTAGTTATAGGTTTAATAGCTTATACAATGCTTTCACGAAGTGGTGTATTTGGTGAGTTTGGTTTATTATTTACTCAAAAAGCAATTATTATAGGACAAATTGTTTTGGGTCTTCCTATTATTATTGCTTTAACTGCAACTCAAGTAGAAGCTGTAGATAAAAGACTTTATTTATCTTTAAAAGGATTAGGTGCTAACTCAAGGCAGATTTTATTATCAACACTTCTTGAGGCTAGATTTGGACTTATGACAGCTGCAATGACAGCTTATGGAAGAATTGTCACAGAAATTGGTATTTCTATGATGGTTGGTGGAAATATTAAATATCATACAAGAACAGTTACAACTGCAATTGCACTTGAGACAGGAAAAGGTGAATTTATTACAGGTATTGCACTTGGATTGGTTCTTTTTTGTGTTGCTTTGATGGTTAATATTGTTTTATCTATGTTAAAAAGGAAATGGACACAGTGAAGTCTTTATATGAATTAAAAAATGTAGAACACTATCACAATGAAAAACGAGTTTTAAACATAGATAAATTGATATTAGAACAGAGTAAAATAACAGGTGTTTTTGGACCAAATGGAAGTGGAAAATCTACACTATTTTCTATATTATCTTTTGTATCAAAACCTACTTTTGGAACAATTTTATTCAATGGAGTTGATAGTAAAAAGCTTGAGCATAAGGTAAAACAAGATATTGTAATTCTTCCTCAAAATCCTTATTTATTAAAAAGAAGTGTTTTTGATAATGTTATATATGGTTTAAGCTTAAGAAATGATACAAAAAATCTAAACCAAAGAGTTACACAAGCACTTAATCAAGTAGGATTAGAAGACTCTTTTAAAAATAGAAAATGGAGTCAACTCTCAGGTGGAGAAGCTCAAAGGGTTGCATTAGCTGCAAGATTGATATTAAAACCAAAGGTTTTAATCTTAGATGAACCAACCTCAGGAGTAGATACAAATTCAGCTCAATTAATAAAAGAAGCTATATTTTTAGCAAAACAAAAGTGGGATACTACTTTATTTATTTCTAGTCATGATCATAATTGGCTAAATCATACTTGTGATAAAAAGATTGCACTTTTTCAAGGAGAATTAGTTCAAAGTGGAAGTATAAATTTGCTTTTTGCACCTTGGAAAAAAGATTCTAATGGAAACTTAACAAAAGAGTTTTTTTGTGGTCAAAAGTTGGTATTTGAAAATAGTATTTCAAAAAAAAGGGACTCAATTGTAATGATAAGCTCAGATGATATTTATTTAAATAAAAAAAGTTCTAATAGCATAAAAGCTGTAATAACTTCAATATATAAAGAAAATTGTGATAATCAAATGTTAGTTGAGTTTGTTATTGGAGGTATTACTTTAAATTCAAAACTTTCAAAAAATATTATAGAAGAAAAAAGCCTACTTCCAGGAAGTGAAGTAGATGTAACAATAGATACAAGCAAAGCTTGTTGGATTTAAATTTATTATAGGAAAAAAATATGAAGAAAATTTTATTATCAGCAGTATTAGCTACTGCAATGGCAGCAACATCAGCAATGGCAAAAGAGAAAATTATTGTATTTCATGCAGGAAGTTTATCAGTACCTTTTTCACAAATTGAAAAAGCGTTTGAAACAAAATATCCACAATATGATGTTCAAAGAGAAGCTAGTGGAAGTAGAGCAGCAGCTAGAAAAATATCAGAGATTAAAAAAGCAGCAGATGTTATGGCAAGTGCAGATTTTAAAGTAATTGATAATTTATTAATTCCAAATAATGCTAAATTTAATGCACAATTTGCAACAAATGAGATGGCAATTGCATATACTTCTAATTCTAAATATGCAGATGAAATTAATTCAAAAAATTGGCCAGAGATCTTTTTAAGAGATGGTGTAAAAGTAGGTCATTCTAATCCAAATATGGATCCTTGTGGATACAGAAGTATAATAGTTACAAAACTAGCAGAAGATTTTTATAAAATTCCAAATTTTTATAATAAATTATTAGGATATGGAGAGTCTTATAAAGTTGGTGAAGAGAATAAGAAAAAAGTTATTGTAAGACCAAAAGAGACTGATTTATTAGGGCTTATTGAAGCAAATGCATATGATTATTTATATATTTATAAATCAGTTGCAAAACAACATGGCTTAAAATATATTACTTTACCTAAAGAAGTTTCTTTAAAAGATAATGAAAATGCAGATTTTTATAAAACTGCTTCAATTAAAATTGATGGTAAAAAACCAGGTACATTTATAACAAAAACTGGTGCTTCAATGATATATGGAATAACAATTGCAGAAAATGAAAAATCACCTGCAAATAAAGAAGGTGCTATTAAGTTTGTAAATTTTGTTTTATCACAAAAAGGACAAGATATTATGAAAAAAAATGGTCAAGGAGTTATTAGTCCAGCAAAAATAACTGGTAATGCTTCTATTATAGGGAAATAATGAGTTATTTAAAACTAGAGAATTTATCAAGCACAATAGATAGTTTTGTGCTTGATAATGTAAATTTAGAGATTGAAAAAAATGAGTATTTTGTACTTTTAGGTCAAAGTGGAAGCGGAAAAACAAGACTTTTAGAAACAATTGCTGGTTTAAATAACAGTACTGGAAAAATAATATATAAAAATAATGATATTTCACAACTTCATCCAGAACAAAGGGATATAGGTTTTGTATATCAAGAGTTTGCATTATTTCCTAATTTAAATGTGGAACAAAATATTAAATTTGCATCAAAGTATAAAAAAATAGACAATGCAAATGAGTTATTTGATGATTTAGTAGATTTTTTAAAACTTGGAAAACTTCTAAAAAGAGAGATTGAAAATTTAAGTGGAGGAGAAAAACAAAGAGTCGCAATAGCAAGAGCTTTGTTTTCAAGACCAAAAATTTTACTTTTAGATGAACCTTTAAGTGCAATTGATCCAACTTTTAGAAACTCTATTATGAAAAGTTTAAAAGATATTCATAAAAGATATGATTTAACTACTATTCATGTAACTCATAATTTTAGGGAAGCTTCTTATTTAGCTAATAAAATTGCTATTATTATGAATGGCAAAATACAACAAGTGGGAAATAGTGAGACAGTATTGAATCATCCTGCAAATATTGAAGTTGCAACTTTTTTAGGTTTTAAAAATATTTTCCCTTCTTCTTTACTAGGTTTTACTTCATCTTCAAAGTTTTTTTCTGTTGATCCAAATGTTATACATGTATCAAATAAAAAAAGACCAGAGTGTGATTATACTTTTGAAGCAATATTAGAAGATTGTATGGGAGTTGTTGATCATTATAAACTTTTTGTAAATGTACAAAATCATCAATTTTTTATAAAAATACTTAAAAGAGAGTATGAGGGGTGTTATGCAAATGGTGGCAATAAAGTATTTATTGGCTTTGATAAAAAAGATATAGGATTTATCTAATGCAAAAAAAATCGTTTACAGTTTTACTTATTACCCTTGCATTTATAATAGTTTTTTTCTTAAGTGTTCCTATTTTAAAGATGTTTGTTGGTGTTGGAAGTGATAAATTAATTGAAACAATAAAAGATGGAGAAGTTTTAGCTTCTATTTGGCTTACAATGAAAGTTTCAGCTTGGGCTATGATGTTTGTTTTAATAACAGGCTTACCACTTGCATATATTATTGCAAGATATAATTTCCCTGGAAGAAGTTTAATAGAATCAATTATTGATATACCTGTTATGATTCCTCACACTGCTGCTGGTATTGCTCTTTTAACAACTTTTGGAGATACTTTTTTAGGAGATTTTTTTAAATTTTTTGGAATAGAGTTTGTTGGAACTGAGTATGGAATTATGATTGCAATGATGTTTTTATCAGCTCCTTTTTTAATAAACAGTGCAAAAGATGGTTTTAGAAAAGTTGATGTAAAACTTGAAAAAGTAGCTAGAACTTTAGGTGCTAGTCCTTTATCTGTATTTTTTAGAATCACTATTCCAAATGCTAAAAAAGATATTATAAATGGTGCATTGATGATGTGGAGTAGAGGGCTTGGAGAGTTTGGTGCAGTTGTTATTTTAGTTTATCATCCTATGACAACGCCTGTTTTAATTTTTGATAGATTTAATAGTTATGGTTTAAGTTTTTCTGCACCTGTTGCTGCTGTTATTATAGGTTTTTCTGTTTTAGTTTTTTTAGTAGTAAGATTTGCAACTTCAAAATTAAAGTAGTGTTTTGAAAAAAACAAAAATATATTTATTTCCTGGATTGATGTGTGATAAAAGAGTCTTTAAAGATATATATTTTTATTTAGAAAATGAATATGAATTAATATATGTGGATATTCCTTTAGAAGATAGTTTTGATAAAATGATTGAAAACTTAAACTTTAAAGAAGAAAAAGTAAATCTTTTAGGATTTTCTATGGGAGCTTATTTAGCTACTTATTTTGCATTGAAATATCCTAAAAAAATAGATAATCTACTTATTCTTTCAGCTTCATGTTGTTCTTTATCAAAAAGTGAAATAGCCTTTAGAAAAAAAGCAATCTCTTTTGTAAAAGAGTTTGGGTTTAAACCTTTAAGTAGAAAAAAAATATCAAGTTTACTTGAAAACAAAGATGATTTAAAGTTAATAACTCTAATTTCAAATATGTATGAAAAAATGGGTGAAAACTATTTTTTAACTCATATGAATGCAAGTTTAAAAAGAAAAGATTTAACTGAACAAATAGTGTGCTCTAATTTAAATTTGAATTTTTGTTATAGCAATAAAGATAGTTTGATAAATCAAAAATGGTTTGAAAACTTAAAAAATAAAAGTAATTGTAATTTTAATATAATAAATAGCTCTTCTCACATGATAACATTAGAGAAAAGTATATTTATAGTTGATGAAATTAGAAGAGTTTTTTAAACTATTCAAAATTCTCTAATTCATCAAGTTTATGGATTATATATTTGTTTTTATCGATTTTCTCAATAATCTTTTTCTTTTTTAAATTATTAACTATTGTAGATACTGTTTGTCTTTTTGATCCAATAAAACTTGAAAGAGTCTTTATAGATAAATTTAAATCTAAAAGGTATTTTCCATCTTTTTTTTGGTCTTGAGTTGTAGCAATTTCAATTAAAAAAGTCGCTATTTTCTTTTTGCAACTTTTAAAAACAAGATTTTTTATAATATTTCTTTCAAGCTCTGCTCTATGCTTTAAAGATCTAATTACAGAAGTTGAAAACTCTTTGTTTGCAAAAAGGTTTGCAAATTTTTCCGCATCAATTAAGTATACTTCACTATCTTCTAAAAACTCAATTGCACAAGATGTTTCAGGTATGATGATATTGTTTGCTTTTAAAAAGTATAATACAAACTCTTCCCCATCTTCAAAAATCATAGCCTTTGCTTTTCCACTTTTAAAAACATAAAGACTTAATGAACCATCTTCATACTCTAAATTTCCTTTTTTGAATTTTTTTATTTTCAATGAGGAAAAATCCTCTTTAGATAATATCTTTGACAAATCAATTGAGTCAATCCTTAGTCTATTAGATTCCACTTTTATCCTTCCCTTTATAAAATTTAAAAACTAATTTAAGCTCTAATAGCAAAATATTAACTATTTTATACTTTTATTATACTAAATAAAAAAAAATACCAAAAATATCCCAGAAAAAAATAATTATTTTAAAATAAATTAAAACTTTATATAATTATTTTTTTTACCTAGAAAAATGAAATTTATGTCACCAATCTGACATATAATAATATGTCCATTTTGAATATTTTGTCCTTACCTGCTTCTTTAGAATAAAATAATTTGATTCTTTTTTTCAAAAAATATATTTTGTCATATCTATGACAGTCTAAACATTATTTTTTTATTATGATTCTCTTGTTTATTAATTTTTGATTAATAAAATTAATTAGTTGATAATTTAAGTATTATAAGGAAAAAGTAATGAAAAAAGTACAAAATACTTGTCCTTATTGTGGAACTGGTTGTAATCTTGATTTGCATGTACAAGGCAATAAAATCAAAAAAGCAACACCCACAAAAGGACATCATGTAAATGATGGGGAGCTTTGCTTGAAAGGTCTTTATGGTTGGGAGTATGTTCACTCACCAAGAAGACTTACTAAACCACTTATTAGAAAAAAAGATGGAGTGTTTTCAAAAGAAGGTAAATTAGAAGAAGTGAGTTTTGATGAAGCTTATAAATTTGTAGCTTCTAGAATGAAATCAACAGTTGAGAAATATGGTTCTGATAGTATCATGGGATTTTCATCTGCTAGATGCTCAAATGAAGACAATTATTCTTTTCAAAAACTATTTAGAATCTTAGGAACAAACAATATAGATCATTGTGCTAGACTTTGACATGGTCCAACAGTAGTCGGTCTGACTAAAACACTTGGAAATGGAACAATGACAAATGATCTAGTAGAGTTTGCTACACACAGTGATGTATTAGTTTTAATAGGAACAAATACAAGTGAGTGCCACCCAATTATTGCAATGCAAATGTTAAGAGGGATTGAAAGAGGCGCAAAAATGATTGTGATAGATCCTAAGAAAACTGACATGGCAAAAAAAGCTGATATATATATCCAAACACCAGTTGGTTACAATATCCCTTTTTTAAATGCGATGATTAATTATATAATTCAAGAAGATTTATATGATAAAAATTTTGTGGAAAATTTTTCACATGGTTTTGAGTATGTGAAAGAAGCAGTTAAAGAGTTTACTCCACAAAGAGTTGAAGATGAGACTGGAATTTCACAAGAGCTTGTAAAACAAGCAGCTAGAACTTATGCTAAAGCTAATGCAGCAGCAATTTGCTACACAATGGGAATGACTCAATTTATTGATGGAACATCAAATATTTTCTCACTTTCAAATCTTGCAATCTTAACAGGAAATCTTGGTAAAAAAGGCGCGGGTGTTAATCCTTTAAGAGGACAAAATAATGTTCAAGGTTCATGTGATATGGGTGCATTACCAAATGTTGTACCAAATGGACCTGTAACAAGTAAAGAAGTAAGAGATCATATTAAAGATATTTGGGGATATGAAATTAGTGAAAAAATTGGTTATTCACTAACAACAGCTCCTGATAAAATTGAAGAAGAAAAATTAAAATTATTATATGTATTTGGTGAAAATCCAGTAATGAGTGATCCTTGGACAGAACATTTTGTTCATGCTGTTGAACACTTAGAAACTTTTATTGTTCAAGATATCTTCTTAACTGAAACTGCACAAAAAGCAGATGTTGTTTTACCTGCTGCTTCATGGGCTGAAAAAGATGGAACATTTTTAAATACTTCAAGAAGAGTTCAGTTAATTAGAAAAGCAGTTGATGCACCAAATAACTTAGATCCAGATTGGAAAGTAGTTGCAAATATTGCAAAAGAACTTGGTCTTAAAGGGTTTGATTATACAAGTGCTGAGGATATTTGGAATGAAGTAAGAAAAGTTAACCCAAAATTCTTTGGTGGTATTAGCTATGAAAGAATAGATAAAAATGATGGAATTAGTTGGCCTTGTCCAAACTTAGATCATCCTGGTACACCTGTTTTATATGAAGGAAATAAATCTATGCTTCCTGATGGAAAGTTTAAATTAGTTCCTGTAATTTATTCAGAAGATAAAGATCAAAGAGCTAAATTAGAACAAGAGTTTATGGAAAAAACAAATATGCCAAAAGATTACCCTATTGGTTCAGGGGCATTGAGTGAAAAAGTAAACGAATTATATCCTTGTTTATTTACAACAGGAAGAAAAGTATTCCATTATCATACAGGAACAATGACAAGAGAGTGTAAACCTCTAGAATTAGGTTCAGATATTATGGGTGCAACAATTGAAGTAAGTGAAGATATTGCAAGAGAAAGAAAACTAGAAGAGGGTTGTTATGCCTTAGTTGAAAATAAAAGAGGAAAAATTGCTGCAAAAGTAAATATCAATAGAGATTTACGACATGGAACAATTTTTACAACATTCCACTATGCAGAAGCAGATGGAAATGTACTTGCAAATGCACAGGATAAAGATCCTTTATCTGGAATGAATCCTTTAAAAATGACAATTGCAAAAATTAAAAGAATATCAGAAGAAGAGTTTTTAGAAGTTCGTAATCAAACAGATATTCAAATGCACCCATCTGAGTTATATCGTGCAGTAAGGAGACAATAATGAGCTTACCATTAAAAAATAAATATGTAATAGCAGATCCAAATGTATGTATTGGTTGTGCAACTTGTATGGCAGCTTGTTATGAGTCTGCTTATGCAAGAGGGAAATTGGCAGTTCCTAGACTTATAGTAACTAGAACAAATAGTGGAACAATGCCAAATCAATGTCGACAATGTGATGATGCTCCTTGTGCAAATGTTTGTCCTGTTGGTGCTTTAGAGTTTGAAAAAGATTGTATTGCTTTACATGAAGAAATCTGTATTGGTTGTAAAATGTGTACAGTTGCATGTCCTTTTGGTGCAATTAGACCAGAAGCTGAGTTAATGCCATCGGTTGATTATACAATGGAGCCTAAATATAACTTAACAATACAATCTGAAGTAGGTGTAAAATCTATAGCAGTTAAATGTGATTTATGTGTAGGAAGAGAAGACGGACCATCATGTGTTGAGGTTTGTCCTACAAATGCCTTATCTTTTCGAGACAATTTAAATAATAACTTTATAGAAGAGAAAGCACAAAAAACTGTTGAGTCTTTTACTAAAGAAAAAATGAAATATAAATAAAGGATACCTAATGACACAAGTATATTTTTTGTATGTTATAGGTTGTATTATATCTTTACTATTATATAAACAAAACAAAATTGCAGCAAAAGTGGGATTTTCAATTTCCGCTATTGCTTCAGCTTATGCAGTGTTTTATTTTTTAGTAAATTTAGAGCAAACAGTTAGTATTAATATGTTTGAAAGCTTATTGTATAGCCCTAAACTTGTTTTAAACCCTTTAGGGAACTTTTTTTCATTTGTTGTGAGTTTAGTTTCACTAGCTTCATCAATTTATGCAATTCAGTATTCTAGTGAGTATGAAAAAAAGGGAAGTTTAGCTGTGATGGCAGGATTATTTAATGCATTTATTTTATCAATGCTTTTATTAATTGCTTCAGCAGATGTATTTTGGTTTATCATATTTTGGGAATGTATGACAGTAATTTCTGCATACTTAATTTGTTTTAATGATTCTAAAAGTTCATTAAAAGCAATAATGATTTATTTAGGAATTGCTCACTTAGGAGCAATGTGTATTACAGCAGCATTTTTAATTATGTCTGCACAAACTGGTTCATTAGAGTTTAGTTCTTATGAAAATATTGAACTTTCACCTGTAATGGCAAGTATTGTTTTTTTATTGGCATTTATTGGATTTGGTTCAAAAGCAGGGATGTTTCCTATGCATGTTTGGTTACCAAAAGCTCACCCAGCAGCTCCAACAAATGTATCTGCTCTTATGAGTGGAGTTATGATTAAAGTTGCACTTTTTGGGATAATTAAATTTTGTTTATGGCTTCCTGTGATGGAATGGTGGGGACTTTTAATTATTGTTGTTGGTGCATTATCTGCATTACTTGGAGTACTTTATGCTCTTGTACAACATGATTATAAAGCATTATTAGCATATCACTCAGTTGAAAATATTGGAATAATTCTTTTAGGTTTAGGAACTGGTGTTTATGGAATTGCAGCAAATATGCCAACATTAGCAGCTATAGGTTTTCTTGCAGGTTTATATCATATCTTAAATCATGCGACTTTCAAAGGATTACTATTCTTAGGTGCGGGAAGTGTTTTATATACAACTCATACTAAAGAGATGGATAGCCTAGGTGGTTTAGCAAGAAAAATGCCTTTAACAGCATTTGCTTTTTTAATTGGTTCTTTAGCAATTACTGCAATTCCACCACTTAATGGTTTTGTTAGTGAATGGGTTACATATCAAGGTATGTTTCAAGGAGCACTTTCAGAATATGCAAGTAGTAGAGTTGTCTTTTGTATAGCAATTGTTGCTTTAGCATTAACAGGAGCATTAGCAGTTATGTGTTTTGTAAAAGCATATAGTGTTATTTTTGGTGGAACTCCAAGAGATAAAAAAATATTTGAAAATGCAAGAGAAGTTCCTGTAACTATGGTAATTGGAATGTTTGTTCTTGTAGCTGGATGTATTGCTTTTGGTCTTGGTGCAAATATTGTAGTTAAAGATATTATGCTTGTCGTTTCTTCATTCTCTGGAAATTATGAAGCTGTAAATGGAACAGTTATTAATTCACCTATGGGATCAACAGTATCTCCACTATTAATAGCAGCTGTTTTAGTTGTAACTGTATTAATTCCAGTTGTAATTTTAAAATTAGCAAAAGCTAATAGAACAAAACCAAGACAGACTGATCCATGGGCTTGCGGTTTTAAATATGATAGTAGAATGCAAATGACAGCTTCACCTTTTACAGGTGATTTAAGAAGATTGCTTAATTGGTTATATAAAAGTGAAACAAAAGTAAAAGACCAAGGTTATTTTGCCCCTGTAGTTTATGAAACACATGCAAAAGATATTTGGTGGAATTTATTATACGAACCAGTTATCAAGCTTACAGTTAATACTGCAAAAGTAGTATCAAAAATGCAAAATGGAAATGTAAATATGTACTCTTTATATATATTAATCGCATTATGCCTTTTTGTCGGAATTAGTTATTTACTTTAAAGGAGTGCATTATGGACAGTATATTATTTATGATTTTACAAGTTATCTCAATTGTTCTTATAGCACCTTTGTTTGACGGAATGGCAAGAAAATTAAGAGCTAAATTGCAATCAAGAGAAGGTGCACCAGACTTTTTTCAAACATATAGAGATATTAGTAAACTTTTAAAAAGAAGTAGAACAGCACCTTCGTGTGCCCATTGGGTGTTTAAAACAGGACCTTTTGCTCTTTTTGCAGCAGGGGCAGCATTACTTGCAACTATACCTATTACATATAGTTCAAATAGTTTTGCGGGAGCTTATGCTGATGTATTAGTATTTATTTACTTAGGAGCATTATTAAGATTTGCATTTGGTGCAACATCAATTGATTCTGGAAATCCATTTGCAGGTGTTGGTGGAGGAAGAGAACAAATTTTAGGAATTTTTGTTGAACCTGTAATGATGATAAGTTTATTAGTAGTTATTTTATTAGCAGGAACTACAAACTTAGTTGAAATTCAACACTTAGTAAGAAGTGGAGAAATTGGATATCACACACCAGCTTTTGCAATTGCTTCTATATCTTTTTTATGGGCTGTTTATGTTGAAACTGGTAGAAAACCTTATGACTTAGCAGAAGCAGAACAAGAGTTACAAGAGGGTGTTTTAGGTGAGTATTCAGGCTCAGATTTTTCAATAGCACATGCTGCATTAATATTAAAACAAGTTGCAATAATTGGACTTTTTTTAACTATTTTTGAACCATGGAATTTTGAAAATCCATTTTTAGCATTGATTGTATTTATTTTAAAAGTTGGAATTTTTTATGTAGCTGCTGTATTTATAGATAACTTTGGACCTAGATTTAAAGTTTTAACAAGTTTAAAAAATAGTGCAATTCCACCACTAATTATATCTATAATAGCACTAATTTTATATGTGGTAGGAGTGTAAGATGATTGATTTATTAAGTATATTATCAATAATTTTAATTATTAGTTCACTTTGTGTTTTTGGAATAAGAAATTATAAACTTGCTACATATGCGTACTCTTTTCAAACGTTTATATTAGTGATGATTTTTCTTTATCTTTATAATACATATTCAGCAGATGAGTTAGGTAGTTGGGCAATAATTGCATTTTTTACAAAAGTTATTTTCGTTCCAGTTATTTTACTAAGACTTATTAAAAAGTTAAAAGTTGAACATGAAGATGAACCCGTACTTGGATTTTATGTAAGTCCAATTGTTGCTATTGCATTTTCATTAGCTATTGCAATGGCTTTATATCCAATATATTTGAAATTTTCATTAATAAAAGAGCATATACCTTTAATTGCATCAATTACAATTTTTATGATTGGAATTTTTGGATTTGTATTAAGAAATTCAGCAATTAAACAAATTCTTGCTTATTGTACTTTTGAAAATGGAATACATTTATCTTTAGCATTAATGGCATATAACTCACCAGAGATTGTGGAGTTAGGAATTTTAACTGATGCTTTATTTGCAGTAATTATTACATCTATTTTTGCAACTAGATTCTTTAAATATTTTGGTTCTTTAGATGTTTCAAAAGCAACTGAGTTGAAAGGATAAGGTATGGATATTCAACAATTATTATACTTATTAATGGTTTTACCTGTTATTGCATCAGTAATAATATGGTTTTTACCAAAAAATTATAAAGTACTTAGTACTTTTCACATACTTGGTTCTATGGCAACTAGTATTATAGGCTTATTAGCTGTATCAAAAGTAATTGATGGACAAACATATTTTATCTTTGATGAGATGTTTTTTCTAGATTCATTAGGAGCAGTTTTTATTTCATTAATTGCAGTAACTGGACTTTTAGTTAATCTTTATTCAGTTAAATATATGCAATGGGAAGTTGAAAAAGGTGAATTAACTGTAAAAGATACTAAACTATTTTTTACTCTTTTTCATTTATTTGTTTTTACAATGACTTTTTCAGTTCTTGCAAATAATATTGCTTTAATGTGGGTTGGTATTGAAGCTACTACATTATCTTCTGTATTTATGGTTGCTATTCATAAGAGTAAAAAATCAACAGAAACAGGTTGGAAATATATTATTATTTGTAGTATTGGTTTAGCTTTTGCTTTATATGCAACAGTATTACTTTATAGTGCAGGTTTTAATATCATAAATGATAGTCACAGTGCAATGCTTTGGACTACATTAATGGCACACTCAAAAGAGATTGATCCAGATGCATTAAAACTTATTTTTGTATTTGCATTGATTGGTTTTGGAACAAAAGCAGGACTTGCACCAACTCATACTTGGTTACCAGATGTACACTCAGAAGGTCCAGCTCCATCATCAGCTATGTTATCAGGGATACTTTTAAAATGTGCAATTTTAGCTTTAATTAGATACTACGCTGTTGTGGGTAATTCACTTGCAGGGTTTGAGTATGTTCAATCACTAATGATAATAAGTGGTTTAGTTACAATTTTTATTGCATCATTTTTCTTACTTATGCAACATGATGTTAAAAGAATGTTTGCTTATCACTCAATTGCACATATGGGTGTAATTGCATTTGGTTTAGGTATTGGAGGAGCAGTTGGATTATTTGCAGCACTATTCCATGTTTTAGCTCACTCAGTTACAAAAGCTTTAGCTTTTTGTGTTACAGGAAATATGATTCAAATTTATGGAACAAGAGATATGACTAAAATGGGTGGGCTAATAAAAATAGCTCCAATTACAGCAATTTTATTTGGTATTGCTGTTTGTTCTTTAGTTGGTGTTCCAGGATTTGCAATTTTTGTAAGTGAATTTTTAATGATAAAACAATCAATCGTAAATGGACTAAATTTAGAAGTTATATTATTTATTATTGGTCTGATTATAATCTTTATTGCTGACTTTTCACACTTTAATCTTGCAACATTTGGAAAAAGTAATTCAAAAGTTTTAAGAAATGAGTTACCTTTAAGTGCAAACTTACCATTAATTGGTCTTGCTTCATTGATTATGATTTTTGGGCTATTTACTATTAAGCCTTGGTTTGCACTATTACAAAATGCAGTAAATATTATTATGGGTATATAAGGAGATAGGTTATGAAAGTAGGTCAAAACTTTATTGATAAAGTAAAAGAAACAATAGCAATAAGAGATGTTTATAGACAACCAGAAGATCAAATAACAATTACAGTTGATAGAAATGATCTTCCAGAAGCAGTAAGAATTTTATATTATGATTTAGGTGGTTGGTTATCAACAATGATTCCAAACGATGAGAGACAGTTAAATGGTAACTATGCTTTATATTATGTACTTTCTATGGAAGGTAATAAGATGTTTGAAGGAGATGAGTTACCACAAGATCAAAAATGTTGGATTACTGTAAAAACTTATCTTCCAGCATCTGATTTAACTTATCCATCAGTTACATTAAAAGTTCCAGCAGCTGTTTGGTATGAAAGAGAAGCATACGATATGTTTGGACTAACAGCGGTTGGACTTCCAGATCCAAGAAGACTTATGGTTTCAGATGATTGGCCTGAGGGACTTTTCCCATTAAGAAAAGATTCTATGGATTATAGACATAGACCAGATCCAGTTGATCATAAAGATGAGCCTGATTATGAGTTTATGAAACCAAAAGGTGCAGGAGTTTTAGATGTGCCTTTAGGACCTTTACATATTACAAGTGATGAGCCAGGACATTTTAGATTATATTGTGATGGTGATACAATTATTGATGCAGATTATAGACTTTTTTACCAACACAGAGGTATGGAAAAGCTTGCTGAAAATAGAATGAATTATGACCAAATGGGATATTTAGCTGAAAGAGTTTGTGGTATTTGTGGTTATGCACATGCAATTGCTTGTATAGAATCAGCAGAAAAAGCAATAGGACTTGAAATACCTTTAAGAGCTCAAGCTATGAGAGTTATTTGTCTAGAGATTGAAAGACTTCACTCACATCTTTTAAATATAGGTCTTGCTTGTGAAGTTACTGGAAATATGAATGCCTTTATGCATATTTTTAGAATTAGAGAGTTCTCTATGGAATTAGCCCAATTAGTAACAGGTGGGAGAAAAACCTACGGAAATGTTGTTATGGGTGGATTAAGAAGAGATATGACAGGTAAAGAGATTAAAAAAAGTTTAGAACTTCTAAAAACTATTGAAACTCAGTTAAATGAAGTTTGGGACGCTGTTATGGATGATAAAAACCAAATTGCTAGATGGAAAGGCGTTGGTATTTTAGACAAACAAGTTGCAAGAGATTTTTCTCCTGTTGGTCCAAATGTAAGAGGAAGTGGTTTTAAAAGAGATTCAAGATATGACCATCCTTATGACTTTTTAGATCAATTAGATTTTAAAATTCCAACAGAAGATGGTTGTGATGTATTTGCAAGGGAAACTGTAAGATACAAAGAGTTAATTGAGTCTATTTCTATTATTAGACAATGTTTTGAAATGATGCCAGGTGGGCAAACTATCATTACTCCTCAAACTATGATTAAACCAGAAGCATATGCATTAGGAAATGATGAAGCACCAAGAGGTGAAAATATTCACTGGATTATGCATGGAAATGCACAAAAAGTATATAGATGGAGATGTAGAGCAGCAACTTATAATAACTGGCCATCTTTAAGATATCAATTTAGAGGAAATACAATAGCAGATGCTGCATTGATAGTTTGTTCTTTAGACCCATGCTTTTCATGCACAGAAAGAGTTACGATTGTTGATGTTAATAGTAAAAAAACAAAAGTATTAACACAAAAAGACTTAAAAAGATATTCACAATCTTTAAAAAGTCATCCATTGAAAAATATGTAGGAGTAAGAGATGAAACTACTTGATATGACAAAAAAGTATGGAAGTGCAACACATAAATACCCTTTAGAACCATATGAAGTATTTGATGGTTTTAGAGGGAAACCATCATATACATATGAAAATTGTATTGGGTGTACTGCTTGTGGAGTTGCTTGTCCATCAAATGCTATAAATGTAAAACTAAATAAAGAGAATACAAAACTAGTATGGGAGTTTGATGCTGCAAGATGTATTTTTTGTGGTAGATGTGATGAGGTATGCCCAACTAGTGCTATTGTACTTTCAAAAGAGTTTGAATTAGCAGTTAAATTTGATAAAAATAGTTTAAAAGAAAGAGGTGAACTTGATGTTCAATATTGCGAAGTTTGCAATAAACCTTTTACAACAAAAAAACTTATTTCATACAATTTAAACAGATTACATAAAGCTGGATGGGATAAGAATAGTTTAGATAAAAAAGCTAAATATATAAGAACTTGTACAGATTGTAAAAGAAATCATGAAGTTGAAAATTTAACAAGTAATTTTAAAAGGGGTACAAAATGAGTAAAACATATGTAGTACCAGAAGATATAAAAGATGCAAACACACTTGAAGCAAAATTAGAACATCTTAAAAATATTAAAAGAAGTTTTAATGTTTTTAGAGTTGATTGTGGTTCTTGTAATGGTTGTGAAATTGAGATTTTTGCAGCAATTACACCAATGTGGGATCCTGAGAGATTGGGTTTTAAACTTGTTGCAAGTCCAAGACATGCAGATATATTAATATGCTCAGGACCAGTTACTAGACAGATGTATTATCCTTTATTAAGAGCATATGAAGCAACTCCAGATCCAAAAGTAGTAGTAGCAATTGGTGCTTGTGGTTCAAGTGGAGGTATTTTTCATGATGCATATAGTGTGTGGGGTGGAATTGATAAGGTTGTTCCTGTGGATGTATATATTCCAGGATGTCCTCCTCATCCAGCTACTATTGTTCATGGATTAGCATCAGCTCTTGGAATTTTAGAACAAAAACTTGAATATAAAGAACATAAAGATGGTTCTAATGATTCTCCAATACTTGAAGACTCTTTATTGGGAAATATTCTTTTTGAAAGAGATGTATTAGTTGAAGCTAAAAGACTTATGAGTTATTACTTTGGTAGAAAACTTTATGACAAATATATTACTGCTTTAAAAAATACAAGTGATATAAAAGATATTCAAAAAACTAAAAAAGTTATAGAAATATATAGTAGTGAAGAAGAAGATTCAAGGTATGAAGAGTGTATGAAAAAACTTCATAATAATGTTTACTTAAAGTATATGAAACAGTTTGTATTCATTAACGATGAGGATAAATTTATAATTTAAAGAAGTTAAAAATGATAGAAATATGTAAATTAACTAAAAGAAGAGTAGATCCTACATCACCAGATTTACCTGAAAAATATAAACAAGTAAAGATTTTTTCAATGGCTGTTGGTCATGGTGTAGGAACTGTAGATTTTATGGAGTGTATAAAAAAAATATCTGAAGAAGAGTATTTAAAAGTAGTTGAAAATTGTGGAGAATATGCACAATTTAAACTAGGAAACTTAACTAAATACTTTGAAGTAGAAGTTTTCCCAGAACATGCACAACTGTTAGTGCCAGAAATGCCTGATTGTTACTTAAAAACTCTTTTTTCTTCTTTAGAAGAAGGATTTATTGTGATAAGGAAAAGCATATGAAAAAAGCAATTTTAACAATAGGAAATACTTTAAGAGGAGATGATGGAGTAACTGCTTATTTAGGGAGTTTAATTGAAAAAGATGACTCTTTAGATTGGCAGATATTTTATGGAGAAGATACTCCTGAGAGTGAATTTCATAAAATAAGAGAGTATGCACCTGATTTAATCATTGTAGCAGATGCAATGACTGGAATGAAAATAGGAAGTGTTGAAGTTATGGATTTAAGTGATGATAGAGATTATATGTACTCAACTCATAACTTACCAACACCAATATTAATAAGTTATTTAAAAGGATTTTGTCAAAGAGTTCTTTTTTTAGGATTAACAGTTGATATTGAGAATGTATTAGAAGTAAATGAAGAAGTTTCAGATGAAGCTAAACAAACAGCAAAAAGTGCTTTTGAAAAAGTAAAAGAAATAGATTCAATTTTTGATGATAATAATTAAAGGGAAGGATAAATTATGTTATCACCAGCAGATACAGCGCAATCATTAGTTAAAGGTTTAGAACACAAGGTTAAAATGCCAATAGTAAGTATTATTTTCTTATCAATTATGGCAGGTGGATCAATAGGAATGGGTGATATTTTTTGGGCCCATTCTACAGTTGGAGTTGCTGAGGCATCATCTCCTGGAATTGCAAACTTTTTAGGAGGAGTTGCCTTTTCAGTGGGTCTTGTAATGGTAGTTTTCTTTGGAGGACACTTATTTACTAGTTCATTAATGTCAGGGGTTTCAACACTTGATCATAAATTATCATTTTCAAAAATGATTTTTTACTGGGTAGTTGTTTGGATTTTTAACTTTGTTGGAGCAGCCATAGTAGCATATATGTATTATAAAGCACAATTGCCTTTAAAATATGATGGTCAAATATTGCATCACTTTCTTGAAATGGGTGTAGCAAAGAATAATCTTTCTTTTGAAGCTGCATTTATTAGAGGAATTTTTTGTAATGTATTTGTATGTATGGCCGTTTGGGCAGCAACTGGTGCTTCTGATGCAGCAGGTAAAGTTTTATCAATTATTTTAATTATTGCAGCATTTGTTGGTTCTGGTTATGAACACGTTGTTGCAAATATGTTCATTTTTACAGAAGCATTATTAGCAAAAGCTTATTATCTTCATGAAGCAGGAGGTACTATTCAAGCACTAGCAGAACATTCACATATAGCAGCAGCTAAATTAGAAGAGTTTACATTTTTAAACATCATTCCAAATAATCTTCTTCCTGTAACACTTGGAAATATAGTTGGAGGATTGTTTTTTGTTGGAGTTGTTGGTTTTATGTCTCATAAAACTGATATGAAAAAATAAAATAGAATATTAAAAAAAGAGGGTTTTCCTCTTTTTTGTAAAAAGTAATATTTAGTAAACAAATCATATAATAAACTTCAAGCTTCTAGTATAGAAGAGAAAGCTACACTTAAAGCTTTTTTCAAACAAAACTTATGAAAAAAGGCAAACTATTATGCTACAAGAAACAAAAGATAAAACAGTATTTTTAAAATCAGATAAAATTGGTGAGGGTGAATTAGGCTCAATGCTAATAAGAGGTTTTTTAAAAGCAATGGCTGAGCAAGAAAAATTACCAAGTAAAATTATATGCGTAAATAGTGCAGTTTTATTAACTACTACAAATGATGAAAATGATGATGCACTAATTGCTTTAAAGGATTTAGAATCAAAAGGTGTAGAGATTTTCTCTTGTGGAACTTGTCTTGACTTTTATGAAAAAAGAGATGAATTAAAAGTTGGAATTGCTGGTAATGCAATGGACACAATAGCAACACTTCTAAACACTAATACAGTTACTTTATAGTAATCTTTCACTTTAAAACCTAAGAAAGTTTTTTCTTAGGTTTTACACATAAAAAATTCACTTTTACTTTATATATTTTTAAAAAGGTATATTATGCTTAATATAAAAAGCTTTACTAACTCTATATCTAAAGAGTTATTTTTTAGATTTCCTCTTGTTTTCATATTTATGATTTTATGTTTTTTCCTTGCAGTATTTGAGAATAATCAAATCTATTTATTAGAACAAAAACTTCAAGGTAAACTATTTTTGAGTAGTTTTATTCTTATTGGATTTACTTTAGCAACTTATTTATATTTAGAAAGGAAAAATTTAGATAAGATAAAGAAAATCTCATTTTTCTTAGTATCTTTACTTATTGTATATTTAGGCGTTTTTACATATGAAGATTCACTTTTATATCTTATTTTTGCAGCTTATTTAAGTATTACTTTTTCAAACTTTTCAAATATAAAAAACTCAAACTATTCAATATTATCTTTTAATATGCAAGTTACTAATAGTGTAGTTTTTGCTTTTTTTAGCTCTTTTATTTTAGGTATAGGAATAAAGGTGATACTTTTAACATTAAAGTATCTATTTTCACTTACTTTTTTTGATTTAATTAGTGATGAAATGATGATTTTTATAAGTATAATTATATTTCCTACTTTAGTTTTAGCAAATATTCCCAAAAATATTGAGCCTTTAAAAAATAGTTTAAAATTAAAAAAAGCAGTAGAACTTTTAATAAAAAATATTTTAACACCTTTAATTTTAATATATACTATTATTTTATATGCATATTTTATAAAAATTATCATAATTCAAGAGTTGCCAAAAGGTGATTTGTCTTGGATGATTTGTATATTTTTAAGTTTATCAATTTTAGTAAAAGCTTTTTTGAAATCTATAAAAGAACAATCTATTTTTACAAATTTTATTGATAAATATTTTATTTATTTAATGATAGCTCCAATAATATTTTTAGATATTGCAATTTATATAAGAGTTAGTGAATATGGAGTCACACAATTAAGATATTGTTTAATTATTTTATCTATTTGGTTTAGTTTTTTAATTGTTTTAGAGTTTATAAAAAAGCAATTTTGTATAAAAAGTAGTTTAGTATCAATGTTTTTACTTTTATTAGTTGCTTCTATTACGCCTTTGAGTTCATCAAATATATCTTTAAATTCTCAATTTAATAGATTTAAAATAGTTATTGAAAAATATGAAGTTTCTAATGATAAAACAAAATATAACTTAAAAGATTTGAGTTTAAAAAAACGAGTTGAATTAACTTCGATTATTAGTTATTTATCAAGAAGTAAAAAAGGAATGCAATTTTTAAATGAGTTTTTTAATAAAAACTTTAAAACAAAATTTGAAGTATTTAAATATATAAATATGAAAGAAGCTTACTCTTATAATTTAAAAAGAGAAAAAAGTAAGTATGCACAGGAGTTTAATTTATATAATCTAGCATATGATTCAAAGGGATATGATTATGTATTAAATTTAGCTAGTAGTAATAATAATGAAAAAGAGTATAAACTAGATGATGCAAAATTGAAAATAGTCTTAAAAGATTCTATTTTAAATCTTAAGATTGATAATAATACTATAAGCTTTGATTTAAAAGAAATAGTAAAGAACTGGGCTAAAAATAATATTAAAAAAATAGATAACTCAAACTATAAAGAAGCCATTTTTATAAGAAAAAATAAAAATATAGAGTATAAATTAAATATTCAATCTTTAAGTATCAATGAAAAAGAAGATAGTTTTGAAGTTGATTATATAAACTCTATTTTGATGATAAGAAGATAAAATGAGAAATATTTTTCTATTTTTCTTCTTTTTATTTAATTTAAATGTTTTTGCAAACTCTTTGGATGAAAACTTAGTTAAAAAACAAATTGCCAAGATGTTAATTGTTGGTTTTGATAAGGCAAAAATAGATAATTCTTCTCAAATAGTTAAAGATATAAAAAAGTATCAACTTGGTGGAGTGATACTATTTGATAAAAATTTACAAGATAAGAGTAAATCTAAAAATATTATCTCTTTTGAACAAGTAAAGAAATTAACTCAAAGCTTACAAAATTTAGTAGATTATGAGCTTATTATTAGTATTGATCAAGAGGGTGGAAAAGTTCAAAGATTAAAAAAAGAGTATGGCTTCATAGAAACTTTAAGTGCAAAAGATATTTCAAAACTGCCATTAAATAAAGTAAGACAAGAGTATAAAAGTTTAGCTTCACAACTAAATGAATTAGGAATAAATGTAAATTTTGCACCAGTAGTTGATTTGGCAATTAATCCAAATAATAAAGTTATAACAAAATTAAATAGAGCATATTCAACTAATGTAAATGAAGTAGTAAAATATGCAAAAATATTAATACAAGAACAAGAAAAAAATAAAGTAACTAGTGTTCTTAAACATTTTCCTGGACATGGATCTTCTTTAGAAGATTCTCACAATGGTTTTGTTGATATTAGTAGTAGTTGGAACAAAATTGAGTTAGAACCATACAAAAAATTAATTAAACAAAATAGTGTAGATATGATAATGACAGCACATGTTTTTAATAAAAATCTTGATGAGAATTATCCTGCGACTTTATCATACAAAGTCAATACAAAATTATTAAGACAGAAATTGGGATTTCAAGGAGTTATTATAAGTGATGATTTACAAATGAAAGCAATATCAAAACACTATAGTTTAAATGAAGTTGTAAGACTTACTATAAATTCAGGTGTAAATATACTATTATTTGGCAATCAATTAGCAAAATATAAAACAACTGATATTATAAATACTATTTATGAAGAAGTAGAAAAAGGAAATATAGCTTATGAAAAGATTATACAATCAAATAAAAAAATAAAAAACTATTTATTTAGAAAATAAATTTATAAGTGATTAAAACTAATGAAATTATTAACATAAATAATATAAAATTGCTTAAAAATTTTATATTAAGAGGTAAGTTTGATTAAGTTATTTATTTCATCAAAAAAGTTCCAAAACTTTATTGCTACATTGATTGTAATCAATGGAATTATTTTAGGTTTAGCCACTTCAAAGCAAATTGTTCAAGAGTATTCAAGTATTCTTACTTTTTTAGATAATACTATTATTGCTATTTTTACAATTGAGATAATTCTTCGTATATATGTGCATAGATTGAGCTTTTTTAAAGATCCTTGGAGTTTATTTGATTTTTTTGTAGTTGCAATATCTTTAGTTCCTGCAAATGAAGGTTTATCAATCTTAAGAGTACTTAGAGTATTAAGGCTTTTTAGATTATTAACTGTAATTCCTCAAATGAGAACAATAATAGCAGCATTACTTGGTGTAATTCCTGGAATTGCTTCTGTTTCAATGGTTTTAATGTTGTTTTTTTATGTATTTGCTATTATGGCAACTAATCTTTATGGAGATAGTTTTCCCCAATGGTTTGGAACTTTAGGTGAGAGTATGTACACACTTTTTCAAGTAATGACCTTAGAGAGTTGGTCAATGGGAATAGTAAGACCAATAATGGAACTATATCCTTATGCTTGGATATTTTTTGTAATTTATATATTAATTGTAACTTTTGTAATGGTAAATTTATTTATTGGACTTATTGTAGATGCTATTTTTACAATAAAAGGTGAGCAAAAAGAAGAAAAGTCTAAAGAATTACAAGAGATAGAACTTTTAAAAGAGCAAGTGCAAGAATTAAAACATATTTTATTAAAAAAGAGTGAAAATGATAATACTTGATTTTGAAACAAATAGTAAAAGTGTAGGGGATGTAATAGAAGTTGCAGCTGTAAAAATTGATACTTCATTTAATATTTTAGATAAATTCCATAGATATTATTTATCAAGATATAGTTTAAATCCTTACTCTTTTGCAGTTCATAGATTAACTCCTGAGATGATTATGGAGTATAGAAAAGATAAAGATTATTCTTCATATTTTACAGAAGATGAAGACTTTTATGAGTTTTGTGAAAATAGTGATACGCTAATTGCGCATAATATCTCTTTTGAGTTAAGGCATTTAAATAAAAAAGTATATTTTCAAAATCAAATTTGTACAATGAAAGAGAATAAACATATTGTAAATGCAAGAAATAAAAATGGCAATATCAAGAATCCAAGATTAAACGAAACTTGCCATTTTTATGGAATAGAGTTTGATGAAAACAAGCATCACACTGCAACATATGATGTTACAAAAACATATGAAATATTAAAATGTATGCATGAATATAATAAAATTAATTTTTAAGAACTCTTCTTTTCTTTATTGATATTTATTTTATCTTCATCTTCATCATGATTTTCATCATTTTGGTTTTTCTCATCTTTTTTATGAGAACGTGAGAATTTCTTTATTCCTTCTAATTCATAATTTATTGCATTTACAGATATTGAAATCTCAACAAGTGCAATAAATAAAGATAAAGTCATAGAGATTAAACTAAGTCCAAAAAGTACTTCACCTAAAAAGTTTAATTCTAAAAAAAGAAAAAACATAGAAATTGTGCAAAGTATTAAAGAAACTACTCCATAAATTTGCATCTGTTTTATTAATGAGACTCTTTTTTTTAAACTTCTAATTTGTTTAGAGGCTTTGGGAACTTTGCCATCTCGTGCATTTGCACTTAAGCCTCTAATTAGTTGTCCTGTTGTTAAAAATCTATTAGTATAAGCTAATAAAAGTAAAGATATAGCTGGAAATAGTAATGCTGGAGTAGTAATCGCTATATTTAATGTATTCATTAACTATTTTCCTCTAAAGTTTCTATTTGAATCTCTTTTTGTAGTTTTTTTAGAAGCTACTTTTTTTACTGGCTTTGTAATATTTTTCTTTTCTGTTAATTTCTTTTTTTTCTTTTTGAAAAGTCTTGGTTGTTTCTCTGTTAATTCATATTCATCTAGAACTAATCTTTTGATTGTAATCATTAAATCTTTTTCTATTTTTTCAAGTTGTTTATACTCATTTGCACAAACTAAAGTAATAGCTTGACCTGTTTTACCAGCTCTTGCTGTTCTTCCTACTCTGTGTGTAAAATCATCAGTGCTTAAAGGTAACTCAAAATTTACAACATAAGGTAAATCTTCTATATCAATACCTCTTCCTGCAATATCAGTTGCTACTAGAACTCTGATTTTATCACTTTTGAAATCTCTTAAAGCTCTTGCTCTTGCAGGTTGCTTGATATCTCCATGAATACAAAGTGTTGATAAGCCATCTAAATTAAACTGTTGTGTGATTTCATCTGCTATTTTTTTTGTATTTACGAAAACTAAAACTTTATGATAGTTTTTTGAACCAATTAAAAATGAAAGCATCTCTATTTTCTTAAAACTATCTATTTTGTATGCAGTGTGTTCTATTGAATCTACTCTTTGTCTTACATTTGTTAATTCAACAACTGTTGGTTTATTTAAAAACTCTTTTGCAAGTTTTTTTACATTTTGTGAAATAGTTGCAGAAAACATTGAAATTTGTCTATATTGGCTAACTTGTGCAAGTATTCTTTTTACTTCCTCAATAAATCCCATTTCTAAGATTGTATCTGCTTCATCTAATATAACTCTATTTATACTTGAAATACTTAATATCTTATTTTCTACATGATCTAGTAATCTTCCTGGTGTTGCAACTATAATATCAACACCTTTTTTGATTTTTTCTGCTTGAAGTTTATTGCTAACACCACCATATGAAACTGCATGTTTTATATTTAAATGTCTTGAATAGTTTGATATATTTCTAGCAATTTGATTTACAAGTTCCCTTGTTGGTACAATTATAAGAACTCTTGGAACTCTTTTTTTATTGTAATCAATCTCTTCTTTTAGTTGTTCTAACATAGGTAGTAAAAAAGCAGCAGTTTTTCCTGTACCACTTTTAGCAGCAGCAATTAAATCTTTTTTATTTAATAAAATAGGTATTGCTTGTTTTTGAATAGCTGTTGGACTTTCATAACCTTCTTCTTTTAATGCTTTAATTAACTCTTTTGATAATTGAATTGAGCCAAATTTTTCGATAATAATTCCTTTGAATAGTCATTTTTTGAAGAAATTATAGCATAACTTCTTTATAATTTTAACTTTTTTAAATAAGAAGTTATCAAAGGTTGATTATCTTTTCTACAAATCATGTAAGTATGAATATTTTTAAATTCATTTGGAAGAGTCTCTATTTTTACTTCATTTTTAAAGTTTAAGTGATTTACTACAAAAATAGGAAGTACTGTTATACCCATTCCCATTTTTACACATCCAATTATTGTTTCTAAACTTCCAAACTCTATATTTTTATAAGGTTTATTCTGTTTTTTCATATACTCGTCTAAATGTTTTTTATAAGTACAACCTTTTTTAAAAGTTAATATATTATTTGCAGCATTTTTATGTAATGGTTTTAGTAATACTAACTCTTCTTTAAACTCTTTTATTATCATAAACTCTTTATTTGTAGGTTTTCCACTAACAAATGCAATATCAACTTTATAATCAAGTAACATATCAATTAATTCTTGACTTGGACCTGTTGAAAGTTCGAGTTTCATATTTGGATATTTTTTATCTATTTTTGAAAGTAAAGTTACTATTCTTGTTGCTGCATTTGATTCTGTTGAAGCAATTTTTAGTGTCTCTTCATGTTTTAAGTGCATTATAAACTGTTGGGTTTCATATACTTTTTGTACAATTTCTTTTGCATAAGGATATAGTTTTTCTCCCACATCTGTTAATACAATACCCTTTGAAAACCTATGAAATAATGTGTGTCCAATGCTCTTTTCAAGCTGTTTTATTCTTGCTGTTACATTAGATTGAGCACAATTTAATTCAATTGATGCTTTGGAAAAGCTACGCTTGTTAGCTACACTTAAAAATATTTTTAATAAATTAGAATCCATCACTAATCCTTATATCACTTATAGTTATTGATTATTTGACTTTGAATCATTATAAGTGATATTATAACACAAAAATTTAGGCTAGGCAATGAAAACTATTTTAAATAAAAAGAGCAATGCAAATATTATTATTGCGGGCATATTTGCACTTATTATTGGTATGGGTATTGCAAGGTTTGCTTTTACCTCACTTTTACCATCAATGTTAGAAAACAAACTTGATATTAGTTTTGCTGGATTACTTGCTTCTATTAATTATTTTGGCTATTTACTTGGGGCAATCTTTGCAATTTTTATAAAAGAAGTTTCTTTAAAAGTTAAATTCTTTAGAATAGGGCTTTTTATATCTTTTTTTTCTACTATTGTTTTAGGTATGCAAACAAATGATTTTGTTTGGATAGTATCAAGGTTTGTAGCAGGTTTTGGTTCTGCAATGCTTATGGTAGTTGGTTCATCTTTGGTTATGAGTCGTTTGAATTTTGAAGATAAAACAAAAGCTATGGGAATACATTTTTCAGGAATAGGATTTTCAATAGTTGTAACTGATATTTTAAGTAGAACTGTTTTAAACTACTCTTCATGGGAAAATGCATGGATAGCATTAAGTATCTTATCTATTATTTTAGGTGCATACTCATTTTATATTTTAGATGAACAAGAAAATAAAAATTTCCTAAAAATAAAATCAAACCCCTTTAAAATAGACTCTTTTGTTGTAGTATTGATTTTTACATATTTTACTGTTGGAATAGGTTTTGTTGTTCAAGGAACTTTTTTACCTGATATTATTAATAGTATTGAAGGATTAGAGGGTATTGGTTCAAACTCATGGCTTTTAGTAGGAGTTGCTGGAGTTCCATCTTGCATAATTTGGATGAGGCTTGCCTCTTGTTATGGAAGTGTAAATATAATACTTGTTTGTATGATTCTTTTAATAGTAAGCATTTTAATACCTACAATTACATCAAGTCTATTTTTTAATTTAATAAGTGCATTTTTATATGGAGCTACATTTATTGCACTAGTGGGCTTGTTTTTAAATTTAGGTGGAAAAATAGCAAGTTCAAATCCAGTTTTTTTAATGGGAGCTTTAACTAGTTCATATGGAATTGGGCAAATTACTGCACCTTTGTATTCTATTGCTTTAATTAAAAAGTATCATAATTATGATAGTACTTTATATCTTACTGCATTTATAATGCTTATGGGTGTAATCGTTTTATACTTAAATAAAAATAAGGAGAAAAAATATGCCAATAATTAGTGTAAAAATGACCCATGAAGATGGTGGAGCTACAAAAGAGCAAAAAGAGATGTTATCAAAGAAGTTAACACAAAGTTTTCAAGAAGTTTTTAATAGAAAAACAAATAATGCAGTTGTAATAATTGAAGAAGTTAGTACTGATAATTATGCAATTGGTGGAGAAACAGTTAGTAATATACGAAAAATAAAAGCTTAGATTTTCTAAGCTTTTATATAATTTGTCCTAAGCCATCATCGATATAAGCATTTATTCTTTTTAAAAAATCTTCATAAGTTTTTTTACCAGTTTTATTAAATATTACTATTTTTTCACCATATTCATCATGAATAAAGTGCTCTTTTTTAATAACTTCATTATATAATTTTTTACTTTCATCATCACTATCTAAATCATTATATAAAAACCAGTTTGCAGTATGATTTTCAATTCTAATAAGTCCAAATGTATTTTTATCATCTACATAATCTTGTATTGTGCCATCTTCAAATTTTGCACCAACAACCATATCATATTCATTTAAGAGCATTTCCATAATCTTTCCTTTAACCAAAATGCAATTATAACTGCAAATAAGTTATAATTTGTTTTAAAAAAAATAAAAAGAGTTTTAATTATGATAGATTATACAAAGAAGTTAAATACAAGCAGAGAAATTTATCCAATAGATGATATAGAAATTTCAGTAGAAAGTGATAGGGGTAGAATTATTTCAACACCAGCTTTTAGAAGACTTCAAAAAAGAACACAAGTTTTTCCTTTAGAGTTAAATGCAGCTGTTAGAAGTAGGTTAACTCATTCAATTGAAGTTCAACAAAACTCACGATATATAGCAAGAACAATTTTAGATAAAATCAAAAAAGAGAATAAAATAAAAACTTATCATCTTGAAGATTTGGAAAATGCTTTTATTTCAACTGCTGAGATGTCAAGTTTGGTACATGATATAGGAAATCCTCCTTTTGGGCATTTTGCAGAATTATCAATAAATGATTGGATGAAAAATATTGGAGTAAAGTGTTTAGATAAACTTTATGAAAATATTAGTGAAAAAAATTCAAATTTAAAGCAGATGTTAGTAGCAGATATTACAAACTTTGATGGTAATGCACAAGCAATTAGAATAATCAAATACCTTCAAAGATTAAATCTTTCATACTCTCAAACAGCTTCTGTTTTAAAATATACAAGAGGAGCATTTGAAAAAAAGCCTGAAAGCAATGATAAATTAAACTATTTGAAAAAAAAGCCAGGATTTTATTATTCTGAAAAAGAGTTTGTTAAAAAAGTTTGTGATGCTTTAGAGATAAAACAAGGTTGCAGATTTCCTTTGACATATATTATGGAAGCAGCTGATGATATCTCTTATTTAACAGCAGATATTGAAGATGCAGTTGATAAAGGTGTGTTTACACTTGATGATTTATATAGATATATAAATGAAGAGTGCAAAAAAGTAAATGAGAAATATAAAAAAGATGAAACTTTTTTACTTGATTTAATTAATAAGTATTATAAAAAAGCAAAAGAACAAGAAGAAGAACCTTATCAGTTTAATCTCTTTTTAACACTTACAAGAGCAAATTTGATTAATTATTTAGTAAAATATGTTGCAGATGTATATTTACAAAATCATCAAGAAATTTTTGATGGTTCATTTAATAAAGCACTATTAGATTTTGATAAGGCAAATAAATACTCTTTAGCAATTGAAGTATTACAGAATATATCTATAAAATATATCTATAACAATAGAGAAAAACAGGCTTTAGAACTAAAAGGACATACAATTTTACATGGTTTATTAAATTGTTATAAACCTCTTTTAGAGTTAAGCAGTTGTGATTTTAAAAAGCTTGTATTAAAACAAAAAATTGATTGTTTTGTATCATCACGACTTATTGGAAGATTATCTTCAAAACATATTGTTGCTTATTCAAAAGCAATAGAAGAGTTAAATAGTGAAGATAAACAAAGATATAATCTTTTAGAGTGGTATTATAGAGCAAGATTAATAATTGATTATGTTTCTGGAATGACTGATGATTTTGCTTTAGATGAGTATAAAACTTTAACTGCAAGTTAAGAGTATATCTTAACTTGTATGCTTTGCTATAAAATTATCAACTTTTTTTAAATACTCTTTTTTTAACTCTTTTGATATAAAAGAAGAGTTAAAAGAGTTTTTAACTAATGTGATAATATCTTCTTTTGATAAGTCTAAGTTTTTATATATTGCGTGAAAATTATCATTTAAATATCCACCAAAATATGCAGGATCATCTGAGTTTACTGTGACATTTAGTCCAAAATCAAGCATTTGTTTAATTGTATGTTGTTTCATGTTTTCAAATACTTTTAGTTTTGTATTTGATAAAGGACAAACTGTAAGTGCTATTTGTTCTTCTTTTAATCTTTGCATTAATTCATTGTTATAAAAAGCTTGTACTCCATGATCTATTCTATTTACTTTTAAAATATCAAGTGCATCAATTATAAATTTATACGAACCCTCTTCCCCTGCATGAGCAACAAGCATAAAACCTAATCTTTTTGCCTCTTCATATACTTCTTTAAATTTGCTAGGTGGATTTCCAATTTCAGAAGAATCTAGTCCAATTCCAATGATTTTTTCTTTAAATTTGCTAGCTTGCTCTAAAGTTTTAAAAGCATCTTCTTGACTTAGGTGTCTTAAAAAGCACATTATTAATTTTGAACTTATGCCTAACTCATTTTTTCCATCTTCTAAAGCATTAGTAATTCCATTGATTATTGTTTTAAATTCAATATTTCTACTTGTATGTGTTTGTGGGTCAAAAAAGATTTCAGTGTGAATTATACTATTTTCTTTGCATCGTAATAAATATTCAAAAGTTAAATCATAAAAGTCTTGCTCTGTAATTAAAACTTTTGCACCACTATAATATATATCAAGAAAAGACTGTAAATTGGTAAAGTTATAAGCTTCTTTAATCTCTTCAATTGATTTATATTCAAGCTTTATATTATTTCTTTTTGCTAGTTCAAACATCAATTTTGGCTCTAATGTTCCCTCAATATGTAAATGAAGTTCAGCTTTTGGTATTTTGTTTATAAACTCTATCATTAAAATCCTTTTTTTATTAAATGAAGTTATAGCAAAAAAAAACTAAAAAAGTTTAAACATTAAGTTTTTAAATTAGTTAAATTTTTTTTCAAACTTTAATATTTTACGGGTTACAATTAGAGTAATTAAATTGCAAGGAGGTACTATTGACAAATAATACAACAGAAGCTTTTTGTGATAATGCTAAAGGTTTAAAAGATATTTGAAACTTTAGTTGATTTTGTAAAATATTACAAACAACCCCACCATTTATATGGTAAAAAATTATAATCTTTTAACTAAGATAGATTATTATAAAAGCTTAAGGTGCTTAAAGTAAGCAAACTTACAGTTAGACACTATATATATACCTTATTTGCCTCCATAGTTTCTATGGAGGTTTTTTTATTGTAAAAATTTGTTATAATACAAAAAAATAAAAGGCTAATTATTAAAAAGTTTAGAAAAGTACATATTGAAATAACAAATATTTGTAATTTAAAGTGCTCTTTTTGTCCTCCAAAAATAAAACCAAATGCAACTATGAGTTTAGAAAAGTTTGATGAGTTAAATTGTGAGTTGAAATCATATACAAAAGAGTTAGCGTATCATATAGTAGGTGATCCTTTAGTTTTGTCAAATTTAAATGATTATTTAAATATAAGCAAAAAGCATGACTTAAAAGTAAATATTACAACAACTGCAAATAACATAAATAAAAAACATTATGAAGCTTTGAGTAATACTATTTTAAAACAAATAAACTTTTCAATAAACTCTTATAATGCGAACTCTCATAAAAAAAGTTTAAATGAATATTTACAAGCTATTATTGATTTTATAAAATATGCACAATCAATCAATCATGAATACTTTATAAATTTAAGAATTTGGAATTTAGATGATACAAAAAGTGCAAAAGAGTTTAATAAAAAAGTTTTTGACAAAATAAATAGTGATTTTGATTCTAATATAAATATTGATGATGTTTATAAAAATAGACCTAAAAATATAAGAATTGCAAGAAAAATATTTTTCAATTTTGATGATTATTTTAAGTGGCCAAGTTTGGATGAAAAAGTTATTTCAACAAAAGGATTTTGCTATGGTTTAGATTCTCATTTTGGAATATTAAGTAGTGGTGAAGTTGTGCCTTGTTGCTTAGATCAAAATGCAGTGATAAATTTAGGAAATATAAACAGTTCAAAACTTGATGATATATTGAAAAGTAAAAGAGTTTTAGATATACAAAAAGGGTTTAAAAAAAATATTTTAATTGAAGAATTATGTCAAAAGTGTGATTATAGAAAAAGATTTGATAAGGAAAATTAATGAATGAATTGGATTTAGTTAAAGTAAGTATTAGAGATTTTTTTACAAAAAAGATGTTAAAGTTTGCAATTTTACCTTTAATATTTACTTTGTTTATTATGTATATACTATTTTTTAGTGCAGCTGGTTATGGAATGGATTCTTTACAAATAGTTATAACACAAGCACAAAATGGACAAGAAATAACAGCACCTGAAAATGCACCATTTTATTTTGATTGGGCTACTTTTTTACTTCAATATTCAGTTACTGCTTGGATTGTTGCTTTTTTAGTTTATACAATTGGAATTATATTTGTTATGATGTTTTCTGTATTTTTAACTCTTGCAATTATTGGTTTTTTAACACCTTTTATTTTAAAAGCTTTACATAAAAGACATTATAGTGATTTAAAAATGGATGGACATGGAACAATATTAACGCCACTTTTTATTTTAGCAAAAAGTACTTTTATGATGATATTTTTATTTATTTTATTTATTCCTTTATATTTTATACCATTAGTTAATATTATTGCTTTTAATATACCATTTTACTATTTTTTCCATAAACTATTAAATCATGATGTTGCATCAACAATTTTAAGTGATGAAGATTATTTTTTAATACATAAAAAAGAGAAAAACAGTTTTAGAATAAGAACTTTCTTACTTTATATGTTATCAATGATTCCTTTTATTACACTGTTTTCCGCGGTTTTCTTTATAATTTATTTAGGTCATGGATACTTTATAGAGTTAAGAAAGTTAAAAGAGGGTGAGGCAAGTGCTATTGATAAGTTTTTAGAACTTAAGTAACTAGCCTATACCCTGTACCTTGAATATTTTTTAAAATACCTTTAGGTAGTTTTTTTCTAAAGTTTTTTATAAATAGTCTCATTGCATTTGGAGTCATGACATTTGCATCATCCCAAATTTGTGTTTCCATCTCTTGGTATGTAATGATTCTATTTTTATTTATTAGTAACTTTAAAAAAGCATTCTCTTTTTTTGTTAAGATGTGTTCTACATCTGGACCTGTTACACATGATTTACTTTCATCATAAATCCATTTTGGAATAAGATTATAAACAGGTGCTGCTGCATAACTTTTTATAAAAGCCTCAAGTGCTTCTGTTAATTTAGCTTCTGTAATTGGTTTTATAATATATTTTACAAGGTGTAGTTCTGTTGCTTCTAGCATATACTCTAAATCAGTATGCGCAGATGTAATTATAACTCTGACTTTTGAATCAGTTTTTCTAATTTTTTTTATTAAATCAATTCCTGATTCTTTTGGCATTCTAATATCAGTAATAATTAAATCAGGTTTTTTATCTTGATATAATTTATAAGCATCTTTTGCATTTTTTGCTAAATATAAATTCTTAAACATATGTCTTAAAATCTCAAAAATATTATTTCTAATTCCATCTTCGTCTTCAACATATAATAAATTAAAACTACTTAATTGCTTAATTAAGTCTTGGTTCATAGTAAAATCCTTATTAGAAAAGATATGGTATCATATCAAAAAAAGCCTAATCAATGCATAAACTTAAAGTATTGAAATATAAAATTAAGAGTGGAAATTGTCTTGCAACTAATAACAGAAAAAAATATATCAAAAATGATTATTTATGTTTTTATAATAATCATGTCTTCAATGATTTTTATGATTTCATATTTTTATGTAAAAAATACAAATAAAAATTTTGAATTGCAAATGGATAAATATGTAAATGAGTATTATAATAATCAAAAAGCGATATTAAAAAAACAAGTTGAAACTGTTATTGATATTTTAAATTATAATATCACACAAGAGAACAAAACAGAAGAAGCTATTAAAAAAGAAGCAATTAGATTATTAAATAATATCTCTTTCCAAGAAAAAAGAAGTGATTATTTTTTTGTATATGAAATACAAAATATGAATGGTGGAGATGGTTTTGCAAAAATGATTGTTAATCCAAATAGACCTGATTTATTAGGAAAGTTAATCTCTACAAAATATGAAGATGCTGATGGAAAAAAGTTTAGAGAAGAGTTCATGAATAGCATTAGGAAAAAAGGTGACTCTTTTAATCAATATGCATATAAAAAACCAAAATCAAATGAAATAAAGCAAAAAGTATCTTACTTTAAATTATATAATCATTGGAATTGGGTTATTTCAATAGGAGTTTATACAGATGATATAGAAAAAGAGATTGCATTAAAAAGAAAAGATTTAAAGCAAAGAGTAAAAACACAAGTAGTACAAAATATATTAGTTTTTTTACTCTTTCTTACTATAGCAATAGTCTTATCAATTTTAGTTTCAGAAAAAATAGATGATGTTTTACAAAACTATCAAAATAAAGTAAAAGCTAAATCTAAAGAGCTAATGCAATTAAATCAAAACTTAGAAAAGAAAGTAAAAGAAGAGGTAAATAAAAATAGAGAACATGAGCAACTTCTTGTTCAAAAATCAAGATTTATTGCTTTAGGTGAGATGATTTCAAATATAGCACATCAATGGAGACAACCACTTTCAGAGTTATCATCTATTTTGATGTTTATAAAGTTTAAATATAGCATGAATGGTTTAGATGAAAAAACAATGCAACAAAAATCACAAGAAGCTGAAAAAGTTATTGATTATATGTCTCATACTATTGATGATTTTAGAAACTTTTTTATGCCTAAAAAAGATAAAGAGACTTTTTTACTAAATAGTGCAGTGGAGTCTGTTATTACGATTTTATCAAGTGCTTTAAGTAGTAATAAAATAAAAATAACTATAAACATAGATAAAAATCTAAAAATTAATACATATTTAAATGAGTTTGAGCAAGTAGTATTAAATCTACTTTCAAATGCAAAAGATGTACTTATTTTAAATAAAATAGATAAACCAAATATAAAGATTTTTGCAAGAGAGAATGAAAATGATATAAGTCTTTTTATTCATGATAATGGAAAAGGTATAAAAGTAGAACCAATTGAAAAAATCTTTGAGCCTTATTTTACTACAAAAAGTGATAGTGATGGAACAGGAATAGGACTTTATATGTCAAAAATCATTATAGAAAAAAATATAAAAGGTAAGTTAAAAGTTGAAAATATAAATGATGGGGCAAGATTTGAAATAGTTGTTCCTAAAAAATAGATCTATTCTTTATCTTTATTTTTTAATTGATCTTCTTTTTTCTTTGTTAAATATGCAAGTAATAATACAACTAAAGCAATAACACTAAAGCTTATTGCTTCATTTAAAAATGTTTCCATTTAATTTGCCTTTTCTAAATAAAAAAAGCAAGAGATAACTCTTGCTTTTTTTTAATGTTATTTAAATATAAGTTTACTATTATCCAAACATTAGGTTTGGTAGCCATAATGCAACTTGAGGAATATATGTAGTAATTATCAGTCCCACTAAGATTGTTAAAGTCCAAGGGAAAGCTGCAACAATTACATCTTTGATTGACATACCTGTAAGTCCACTAGTAACAAACAGGTTTAACCCAACTGGTGGGGACACCATACCTAATTCCATATTAATAGTAATTACAATACCAAAATGAATTGGATCAATTCCAAGAGCAACTGCTACTGGAAGTAAAAGTGGTACCATAATCATAATAATTGCACTTGGTTCCATAAATGAACCTGCTAAAATTAGTAATAAGTTAACCATAAGTAAGAACATATATTTGTTTACATTTGCTTCAATTAATGCTTCTGTAATTGCTTGAGGAATATTCTCAATTGTTAAAAAATGTGCAAATAACATAGCATTGGCAATAATAAACATAATCATAGCAGTAGTTTTTGCTGATTCTAATGCTGTCATATAAAGTTCGCTGATTTTTATATCTCTATAAATAAATACAGATACAAAAAATGCCCACATACAAGCAACTGCTGCTGCTTCTGTTGGTGTAAAGATACCTCCATAGATACCACCTATTACAATAACAATTGTCATAAGACCCCATGCAGCATCTTTCATTTTACTTAATCGCACTCTAAAAGGTTGTGGCTCTTCTCTTTTAAAGCCTAATCTTCTAGCACCAATATAAGTTACAACCATCATCATAATACCAAGCATAACCCCAGGAACAACACCTGCCATAAATAGTTTCCCAATAGAAACTTCTGCTGTTACACCATATACAATTAGTACAATTGATGGTGGAATTAAAATCCCTAATGAACCTGCTGTTGCAATAGTACCAACTGCATATCTTTTAGGATATCCAGCTTGCATAATTGCACCAAACATAATAGAACCAATAGCAACAACTGTTGCTGGTGAACTTCCTGATACCGCTGCAAAAATAATTGATGCAAAAATTGCAGAGATTGGTAAACCACCTGGTAAGTGTCCTACAATTGATTTTGCAAATTCAATAATTCTTTGTGCAGCACTACCTTTACTTAATAAGTTACCTGCAAAAATAAACATTGGTATTGCCATAAGTGAATAATGTTCAATCTTATCAAACATCATTGAAGAAATTTCAATAGGTGAAATTGGTGTAAATAAAACTAATGTAACAAATGTTGCAGCACCTAAACAAATAGCAATTGGAGTACCTAAAATAACTAGGAAGAAAAATATACCAAATAATACAGCTACACTCATAGCATTCCTCCTGTTTTTTTCTCAACTTCTTTAACCATTTTATTTAAGTTCTTCACGTTTTCATTATCCTTATGCTCTTTTGCACCCATACCCATGTCAGCTAGTACATGTTCAGCTTCACTCTCTTTTAAGATTTTTTCATGACTTGTACTTAAAATTGCATGAATTCTCTCAGCAACTCTATATGCACCAAATGCAAAAGATACTGGTATAACCAAATATACTATCCACATTGGCATATCCCATAAATCAATAGATTTTTCATCTAATTCAATTACAAGTAATAGATATTTATATCCAAAATATGATACTGCACATAAAAAGACAAATGTTATAAAATGTGATATTACAAGCATAATTTTTGCAATTCTTGATGGTACAACATCTAAAACAATAGTAACAGCAATATGCGCATCTTTTTTGAAGCAGTAAGCGGCTGCAAAAAACACACTCCATAAAAATGAAAAAATTGTTAATTCTGTTGCCCAAGAAAATGAAGCATCAAATAAATACCTAGCTATAACATTGACAAATGCTACAGTAACCCCAGTAATGATTCCCATTACTGCGATTTTTTGATTTATATGACCTATTATTTTGCTAATAACATTAAATAAAGTCATAATAAACTATTCCGTTGCTAACGTTTTCTTAATTAGATCTTCACCAATAACATCTTTGTCATAGAAGTCTGGATAAATTTTGCTTACTGCATTTTTCCAAGCATCTCTTTGCTCTTGTGTTAATGTAAAGATTTCTAATTTTCCAGTTTCTTTAGCATACTCTTTAATTAAGTTGAATTGTTCTGTATTTAAATCTTCTGCGTACTCTCTCTCTTTTTCAGTAGCTTCTTTGATTGCTTGCTCAACATTTGCTTGTAATTCTGGTGATAAAGAGTTCCAGAATTTTTCACTCATTACAACTAAGTAACCTAAATAACCATGGTTAGAAATAGTTAAATATTTTTGTACTTCATGAAACTTTTTAGTGTAGATATTTGAAATTGGGTTTTCAGCCGCATCAATAACACCTTGTTGTAAAGCAGAATATACTTCAGAAAATGGCATCATTTGAGGATTTCCTCCAACTGCATGGAATTGTGCTTCTAAAACTTTTGAAGACATAATTCTAAATTTTTGACCAGCTGCATCTTCTGGTAATAAAATAGGTTTTACAGATGATGAAAATTGTTTAAAGTGATTATCCCAAAACGATAATGCTTTATATCCCTTATCTGTTACCATATCTTTAAGTGCAGTACCTACTTCACCATCTTGTACTCTGTGTAAGTGGTCGATATCTTTAAATAAAAATGGTAAATCAAATAAAGCTAATTGAGGAACTATTTTACCAAATTTTGAAAAACTTGGTGCAGCCATTTGAACTGAATCTAGTTTCAGTGCTTTTAATACTGAATTATCATTATATAATTGAGAAGATGGGTAAACTTGAACATCAATTTGACCATTTGTTAACTCTTCTAATCTTTTTTCAAAATAATCAGCTGCTTTACCTTTTGGTGTATTAGCACTTACAACATGAGAAAACTTAAGTGTATAAGTTTGTTTACTTGTTTCTCCTGAAGCTTTAGCTTCTTTTGAGTCACCTTTGTTGTCACCACAACCTGTAAAAAATAATGCTGATGCAACAACAGCACTAGATACTATACCTTTCATGATTTTTGTCATTTTTACTCCTTGATTTTGTTAAACAGAAAATTATAATGTAAAATTATGTACTTATTATGTAAAAAATAGCAAATTTTAAAATTTCTCTTTTAAAATTAGTCAAGATACCAAAATATAGATATTTGAGCATATGTTAATTATGTAAAAAATCAAGAAAAATAGCATGAAAATAGCAATAAGTCTAAAAATTATATTATTATTAATTAGAACTTAAAAATAGAAACTAAAAATTGATAAAAAAAGGAAATAATTATTTTATTTTTTTGAATAAAGAGTAAAATATTTTGTTTAAAATATAAAATTTAATGAAAATTATTAGGTTACCTCTATGTAACCACATTTTATGCAACAAATTTAAGCTTAATAACTGCTTATGTATGATTTTTAACCATTTTTTAAATATTGTTTAGATATATTATTAAACTTTTAATAAGGGATGAAATAATTATACTATATTAATAAAAAGGAAAATGATGGGTTCTAACTTAGACTTATTAACATCTTTTAAAGATAACTGTGGTTTTGGTTTATTAGCACATTTGAAAAATAAGCCTAGCCATAATAATTTAGAAGATGCTATCACTTCGCTAGAAAGAATGATGCACAGAGGTGCAGTAGCAGCGGATGGAAAAACAGGAGATGGATCTGGGTTACTTCTTTCAATGCCAGATTATTTTATGAGAAAAGTTACTAGTGAACATGGTATTGATTTACCAGAAACTTACGCTGTAGCTATGATTTTTACTAAAGACTCAAAAGATATTGATGTATTTAAAGAGTTCTGTGAAAATAATGACTTAAAAGTACTTATGACAAGAGAAGTACCAGTAGATACTAATGCACTTGGACAACAAGCTTTAAATACTTTACCAACTATTTTTCAAGTATTTGTAACACCAAGTACATTAATGTCATCAAAAAGATTTGAAGCGATGCTATACTTAACAAGAAAAGAGTGTGAGCATAAATTAAAAGATAAAAAAGATTTTTATATCCCTACATTTTCTTCAAAAGTTATTGCGTATAAAGGGCTTGTTATGCCTACGCATATTAAGCATTTTTATGTTGATTTAAGAGATGAAGATTTTAAAATCTCATTTGCTTTATTTCATCAAAGATTTTCAACTAATACACTTCCTCAATGGAAATTGGCTCAGCCTTTTAGAACAATTGCACATAATGGAGAGATTAACTCTGTTGAAGCAAATAGATTTAGTGTAGAAATTAAATCTGAAAATATCAAATCTGAAATTTTTACAGATGAAGAGATAAAAAGAATTTTACCTATTTTACAAGAAGGAAGTTCAGATTCTGCTTCTTTGGATAATATGTTTGAATTTATGGTAGCAAATGGAGTGGATTTTTTCAAAGCTGCAAGAAGTTTAATTCCAGCACCTTGGCAAAATTCTCCACACATGGACTCTGATTTAAGAGCATTTTATGAATATACAGCAGCTGCTATGGAAGCTTGGGATGGACCAGCTGCTGTTTCATTAACTGATGGAAGACATATTGGTTGTTTAATTGATAGAAATGGATTAAGACCATCTAAGTATGTAATTACAAAAGATGAAAAACTTTATATAACTTCTGAATATGGTACTTTAGATATTGATGAAGAGATGATACTAGAAAGAGGAAGATTACAATCAGGACAGATGATTGGAGTTGATCTTAAGTATGGAAAGATATTAAAAGAGAATGATATAAATGATTATTTAAAATCATCTCAAAACTATTCAAAATGGCTAAATAGTGGTATGAAATATCTACAAGAATATATAGATGAGTCATTTTTAGAGTGGGGTGATTATAAAGTTGAAGAACTTGAAAAAAGACAAAAATACTTTAATATTACTTATGAAGCAATAGATCAAATTATAGAGCCAATGGCAAAAGATGGTAAAGAACCTGTAGGTTCTATGGGTGATGATACTCCAATTGCTGCATTTTCTAAAGTAAATAGAAATTTCACAGATTTCTTTAGACAAAAATTTGCACAAGTTACAAACCCTCCTATAGATCCATACAGAGAAAAAGTAGTAATGTCTTTAGAAACAGGATTTGGAAGACTTCATAACTTTTTAGATGAAAAAGTAGAGTTTGCAAAAAGATTAAAAGTTTCAAGTCCAATTTTAATGAAAGAGAAATATGATATTTTATACTCATTTGGAAATTCAAAATCTCCTAGATATGATGAGTATTATAAAAATAGATCTTTTAGTACAACTTTTACGAATGATTTAGAAGCAAGTTTAAAAGAGCTTGGAGTAAAAATAGTAAATGCAGTAAAAGAGGATAAAATAACAGTAGTTATTTTAGATGATAGAGAAGTTAGCAAATCAAAAAAACTTATTCCTATGGCCATGGCTGTTGGTTATATAAATCAACTTTTACTAAAAGAGGGTGTTAGACACTGTGTTTGTTTAGTTTCTGTTACAGGTGAAGTTTATGATCCTCATATGGCAGCTGTATTATTAGGTTTTGGAGTAACTGCTATTTATCCATATATGATGTATGCAACAGTAGTTGGTTTATATGAAAGAAAAAATATCTTAAAATATGAGATGCAAAGACTTCTTAAAAATACTCAAAAATCATTGGATGCTGGTTTATTAAAAATCATGTCTAAAATGGGTATTTCTACAGTAGCTAGTTATAGAAACTCTGCATTGTTTGATGTTATTGGATTATCTGATAAAATTGTATCTGAGTGTTTTGAAGGTGCTCATAGTGAATTAGCAGGTCTTTGTTATTTAGATATTGAAAAAAGAGTAGAAAAGTC
Organism: Malaciobacter canalis; assembly: GCF_008000835.1. GTDB lineage: Bacteria > Campylobacterota > Campylobacteria > Campylobacterales > Arcobacteraceae > Malaciobacter > Malaciobacter canalis. The sequence goes on along the minus strand of NZ_CP042812.1, from coordinate 1,985,270 downwards.
TCATTATAATGCATATTATGATAATCATCATATTTTTCCACTTGACTTAGGTGGTTTTTACAAATATGTTGATGGTGGAGAGTATCATGATTATGGTCCTAAAACTACTGCTGCTATGCATAATAAAAATGCCACAAAAAAAGAAGAAATATCTGATTTTGATAGTTTAAAAAAATTAGTTCAAACTAGAGATAAAAAATTTATTAGAGACTTCTTGGAGTTTAATTCTGATAGAGAATCTATAGATATATCAGAAGTAGAATCAAAAGAGAATATATTTAAAAGATTTGCAAGTGCTGCTATGTCTTGTGGTTCTATATCTCCAGAAGCACATGAAGCAATTGCACAAGCTATGAATACAATTGGTGGTGCTTCTAATTCAGGCGAGGGTGGAGAAGATCCAAAAAGATTTAATACTTTAAAAAATTCTAAAATTAAACAAGTAGCTTCAGGTAGATTTGGTGTTACACCTGGATATTTAGTAAGTGCTCAAGAATTGCAAATAAAAGTTGCACAAGGTGCAAAACCAGGTGAGGGTGGACAACTTCCAGGGCATAAGGTAACTCCTTTAATTGCAACACTTAGACATACAGTACCTGGTGTTACATTGATTTCACCTCCTCCACATCATGATATTTATTCAATTGAAGATTTGGCACAATTAATATTTGATTTAAAACAAATTAATCCAGGAGCAAAAATTACAGTAAAACTTGTTTCTTCTATTGGTGTTGGAACTATTGCAGCAGGTGTTGCAAAAGCATATGCTGATAAGATTATTATCTCAGGTGGAGATGGAGGAACAGGAGCTGCTCCTATGAGTTCAATTAAACATGCAGGTAATCCTTGGGAAATTGGGCTTTCAGAAGCACATAATGCTTTAAAGGCAAATCATTTAAGAGAGTTTGTACATGTTCAAACAGATGGGGGACTTAAAACTGGACTTGATGTTGTAAAAGCTGCATTATTAGGTGCAGAATCTTATGCCTTTGGTACAGCAGCACTTACATTACTTGGATGTAAAATTTTAAGAATTTGTCATACAAATAAATGTTCTGTAGGTGTTGCGACACAAGATGAAGATTTAAGAACTCATTTTACAGGAACAGTAGAGAGATTAATTTCATATTTTAATTTTGTTGCACAAGAAGTAAGAGAGATTCTTGCAAAACTTGGTTATAAAACAATGGAAGAGATTATAGGTAGAAGTGATTTACTAAAAGTAATTGATGATGAGTTTGCTAAAAAATTCGATTTTCAAAATATATTAAGAAGAGTTGATGGAATTAATACTTGTCAAAAAGATTCAAATGAGCCATTTGATAAAAATAAGTTCGAAAAAGAGATATTAAAAAAAGTTCATAGAGCAATTGAAAAACCAACTTTAAAAGTAAAAGTTAGTGAACAAATTTGTAATTTAAATAGAAGTTTTGGTGCATTAATCTCAGGAGAAATCGCAAAATATTATGGTGATGAGGGCTTACCTCAAGATACAATTAATATTAATTTAAAAGGAATTGCTGGTCAGTCATTTGGTGCATTTTTAAGTAAAGGTATGAACTTACATTTAGAAGGCGCTGCTAATGATTATGTTGGTAAAGGAATGAATGGTGGTAAAATAATAATTACTCCACTACATCAAGGTAAAGACTTTGCTGGAATTGGTAATACTTGTTTATATGGTGCTACTGGTGGACAACTATATGTAAGAGCAACGGCTGGTGAAAGATTTGCTGTTAGAAACTCTGGTTGTATTGCAGTTGTTGAAGGAACTGGTGATAATGCTTGTGAGTATATGACAGGTGGTATTGCAGTAATTCTTGGACCAACTGGAATTAATTTTGGTGCAGGTATGACAGGTGGTTTAGCATTTGTATATGATGATCAAAAAGCATTTGTTGATAACATGAATCAAGAGTTAATTGAAGCAGTTAGAATTGATACAGATGATACAGAAAGAGAAAGATTATATTTGAAAAGATTATTGGTAGATTATTTAAATGAAACAGCAAGTGAAAAAGCTGAATCAATTTTAGATAATTTTAGAGCAGAAATTAGAAATTTCTGGTTGGTTAAACCTAAAAATATGACGGTATTGCCACTAGATCCTGAGAATGGAGATTAAGATGTTAAATTTTACAAAATTTGAAAGAGTTAATCCTAATAAAAGAGATGTTTTACAAAGATTAAAAGATTTTGACGAAGTATATGAGGTGTTTGAAAAAAACAAAGCAAAAGAGCAATCAGATAGATGTATGCAGTGTGGAGATCCATACTGTCACTCAAAATGCCCTTTACATAACTTTATTCCAGCTTGGCTTAAACAAACAGCTGAAAAGAACTTGGAGTTGGCTTTTGCTTTATCAAATGAGACTTCTCCTTTTCCTGAAATTTTAGGAAAAATTTGTCCTCATGATGTTTTATGTGAGGGTGATTGTTCTTTAAATACAGGACATGGTGCTGTATCAATTGGTGCAGTTGAAACACATATAAATGAACAAGCTTTTGCAAAAGGTATGAAGCCTAAATTTGCACCTATTAACTTAAATAAAAAAGTAGCAATTATTGGTTCTGGGCCTGCTGGAATTTCAGCAGCTACTTTTTTACTTAGAAAAGGAATTGCTGTTGAAATGTTTGAAAGAGATGATAGAGCAGGTGGACTTTTAACTTATGGAATTCCAGGCTTTAAACTTGATAAAAGTTCAGTAGAAAGAAGAATCAATTGGCTTTTAGAAGCTGGAATGAGACTTCATGTAAATTGTGAAATTGGTAAAGATAAAACAATAGATGATTTAGAAAAAGAGTTTGATGCAATCTTTTTAGGAATTGGAGCAACTGAAGGGAAAATGGCTAAAATTGAAGGTGAAGATGCACCAAATGTTCATTTAGCAATTGATTTTTTAAAGAAGATACAAAAAAGAAATTTTGGACAAGAAGTTGAAGATTTTATTGATGTTTCTGATAAAAATGTAGTTGTTATTGGTGGTGGAGATACTGCTATGGACTGTGTTAGAACTTCTGTTAGAGAAAGAGCAAAATCTGTAAAATGTCTTTATAGAAGAGATGAAGCAAATATGCCAGGAAGTAAAAAAGAAGTTGTTAATGCCAAAGAAGAAGGTGTTGAATATATCTTTAATGCTTCTCCTAAAGCTATAAAACTAAAAAATAATAAAGCTGTTGCAATTGAAGTTCAAAAAACAGCTTTAAGTGAACCTGATGAAACAGGAAGACAAAAAGTAAAAATTGTTGAGGGAAGTGAATATCTTGAAGAAGCTGATGTTGTTATTATGGCATTAGGTTTTTCTCCTGAGGTTCCTAAATTTTTAAAAGAAGCAAAAGTTGATACTAATTCATGGGGTGGAATTGAAGTAAACGAAAAATACCAAACTTCAAATGAAAAGTATTTTGCTGGTGGGGATTGCCAAAGAGGTGCACACTTAGCAGTAACAGCAGCAGCTGATGGAAGAGAAGCTGCAAAAGAGATTATCAAAGCATTATCATAATATGAATGCTTTTATTCAAGATTGCATAAAAGCAAATAAACAGATATATGAGTATATACATACTCATATGTCTTCTACTGATATAAAAACTACTGGAAATATTGGTTTTGGAGGGGATGATAGCTTAACTATTGATTTAAAAGCTGAATCTATTTTTATAAACCATTTGAATAAGTATGGAAATATCTACTCAGAAGAGAGTGGCTATATATCTTCAAATAAAAAAACAAACATAATAATTGACCCAATTGATGGAAGTGATAACTTAGCTTCAAATTTACCTTATTATGGGACATCAGTCGCATTAGAAGAAAATAATAAAATAATAGCAGCTGTAATTTGTAATCTAGCTACTGGAATAATAAGTTATAAAACTAAAGATAGTGGTATTGAAAAACTTGAATTAAAAACATTAAAACCAATAAATAATTTTAAAATAGAAAATAGCAAATTTGGAGTTTTTGAAAGAGCTTATACTCATCCTAAGCTTTGTCAAAAACTTTTTAATAAAAATATAAAATATAGAAGTTTAGGAGCTATTGCATTATCTTTATGTGATGCTAGAAACTATAAATTTGTTCTATTTCATGGTAGTTTAAGGCAGTTTGATATTGCAGCAGGAGTTTTTATGTGTGAAGAGTTAAATCTTTATCAAAACGATGAATTCTTAATTGTGGCTAAAAGTATCTATGATTTTAATCTAATTAAAGATACTATTAATAAACTTTAGGTTATAAATCCAAGATTAATTATTTTAACTTAGGATTTAGGTACGTAAATGTCTTTAATTATAACAGATGAATGTATTGCATGTGATGCATGTAGAGATGAGTGTCCAAACTACGCGATAGAAGAGGGTGATCCAATATATATTATTGATCCAGATAGATGTACTGAGTGTGTTGGTCATTATGAAGAGCCATCATGTATTGAAGTTTGTCCTGTTGATTGTATTATTGTAGATTCTGATAATCAAGAAACAATGGAAGAATTAAGATTTAAATTCGAACAATTACAAGAAGAAGAGCTATAAAATGGCAAAAACTACAACTATTATAGACATTGGGTCAAACTCAATGCGAATGGTTGTATTACAAAAAAGTAGTAGATTCGCATTTCATTTGATTAATGAAACAAAAAGTAGGGTTAAAATCTCAGAAGGATGCTATGAAAATGGTGGCAACCTTCAAGAAACTCCTATGAATAGAGCTTTTAATTCATTAAAATCTTTTTTAAATATATCAAATTCACTTAAAGCAAAAAAAGTGATTTGCGTTGCAACATCTGCACTTCGTGATGCACCAAACTCGAAAGTTTTTTTATCAAAAGTGAAAAAAGAACTAGGCTTAAATATAAAAGTTATAAATGGAGAGAAAGAGGCATACTATGGTGGTGTTGCAGCTTTGAATTTACTTCATAATGATGAATTTTTAACTGTAGATATTGGTGGAGGCTCTACTGAATTTTGTTTTGTAAAAGATGGACAAATAACAAAATCAATTTCCTTAAATATAGGAACAGTAAGGTTAAAAGAACTTTTTTTTGATAAAGGAAGTGTAAATGAAGCAAAAGAGTATATTTCAAGTAATTTAAAAAAGATTTTTGAATTAGATATTAGTATTCCATCTACTGTTGTAGGAATTGGTGGAAGTATTAGAGCAATTACTAAAGCTATAATGAAAGATAGTTCTTACCCACTTGATGTATTACATGGATATACTTATGATGTTGACTCAAATAAATCACTTATAAACTCAATAATAAATGCAAAAGATATTACTGAACTTAAAAAACTAGGAATAAAAAAAGATAGATTTGATACTATAAAAGAGGGAACTTTTATTTTTAATACTATTTTAGAAGAATTAAATACAAAAAAAGTCATTACTTCTGGAGTTGGTGTTAGAGAAGGTGTTTATCTTTGTGACTTGTTAAGAAATTCAAATCATAAGTTTCCCTCAAATTTTAATATAAGTTTAAGATCACTACTTGATAGGTTTGAAACAGATGGCAACCAAAGTGCATATTTTGGAAATAATGCAAGTAAAATATTTGAAGTTTTAAAACCTATACATAATTTAGATGATAAGTTTAGAACACTTTTAGTAGTTGCTTCAAAACTTCACTCTATTGGTACTACACTGAATTTTTATAAAGTTAATGACAATACTTTTAATTTTATATTAAATGGTTTAAATTATGATTTTTTGCATACTTCAAGAGTTATAGTAGCATATACAATAAAATATTCAAAAAAGTCTTTGCCTACTAAAAAAGATTTACAAGGATATGAGCAACTATTACCAAACCTAGAAACAATGCAGTGGATGTCTTTTATGATTTCTTTAAATTTGATGATAAACCAAGATTATTCAAAACCAAAAGTAGAATATATCTTAGAAGCTAATACTTTGAAAATTATACTTCCTTGTTACTCATTTTTAGTTGAGTCTTCGCTTGATAAACTAGAAGTACCAAAGATGCTAGAATTAGAAATAGTATGTCAAAAATAAATAAACTTGCAATTATTAAGCTATCTGCAATGGGTGATATAATTCATGCAATGGTAGCTTTACAATTTATAAAATCTAAATATCCAAATATAAAAATTGATTGGTTTGTTGAGGGTTCTTTTAGTAAAGTTTTGCAATATAATCCTCATATAGATAATATTTATGAACTAAATCTAAAAAGTATTAAAAAAAGTAAAAAAGAGCTTTTTACTCAAATAAAATTAGCAAGAAAATATTCACAAAATCGATATGATTTAGTAATTGATGCTCAAGGTTTAATAAAATCAGCAATTGTTTCAAAATTAGTAGGTAAAAAAGTAGCTGGTTTTAGTAAGCTTTCAATTAGAGAAAAGTTTGCAGCAAGTTTATATAATGAAAAAATAACTATTTCATATGATAGAAATGCAATTGATAGAAATGCAAAGATTTTATCAGAACCATTAAATTTTACAATATCAAAAAAAGATATTTTGAATAAAAAACCTTTTTTATTCTTTAAAAATGAAGATAGAAAAGTATATGAACTTTTAAGTAATGATAAAAAAAATATACTATTAATTGTTGGTGCTAGCTGGGTAAGTAAAATGTATTCTAATGAAAAATTTGCTAATATTACAAATTCTTTAAATGAAAACTATTTAATTGCTTGGGGAAGTGAAGCTGAAAAACAGATTGCAAATAAGATTGCAAATCATAGTTCAAATGTAACAGTTCTTCCAAAATTAGATTTAAATAACTTAAAAGCACTTGTTTCAAAAGTAGACTTGGTAATAGGTAATGATACTGGACCTACGCATATGGCTTGGGCTTTAAATATACCATCTATTACACTTTTTGGTAATACACCAGGATATAGAAATACATATGAAACAAATATAAATAGAATAATTGAGTCAAATACAAAAGTAAATCCATATAAATTGGATAAAAATGATTTTTCAATTAAAGAAATAGACGATAAAAATATCGTAAAAATGGCAAAGGAAATTCTTTATGAAGAGAAAAATTAAAGATTATTATAGATTTCTTTTATATAAAATTTTTAGATTTATATTTGCAGTTATGCCTTATTTTATAATAAAACCATTATTAATATTTGCTACAAAGTTAGTTGATAAATTTAATAAAAGATATAATAAAATAGTACAAGCAAATTTAGATTTAGTGTTTGGTGATACTATTTCTCAAGAAAGAAAAGAACAAATTAGATTTAACTCATATAAATCACTTTTTTTTAATATATATGAGTTTGTTGAAAACCAATCAATTTCAAAAGAGAAACTTTTTCAAAAAGCAAATTTTGAAAATGAACACTATATTACAGAAGCTATAGAAAATAATAGAAAAATTATATTTATTACGGCTCATTATGGCGGGTGGGAGATAGCTTTACCTTATGTTGCGTTAAAATTTGGAACTCTAGCAGTTGTAAATAGAAAAATGGATAATCCATTGATAAATGAGCTTTATATAGAAGCAAGAGATAGAAACAATATAATAATGCTAGAGAAAAAAACAGCAGCAAAGGGTATGTTAAAAGCTCTAAAAAACAATCACCATGTTGCTGTCGTAATTGACCAACATATTAAAGATGGTATTGAAATAGATTTTTTTAATAAAAAAGTGCTTGCAACTGACTCTACTTCAAGACTTGCATTAAAATTTGATGCTTTAATAATACCTGTATTTGCACAAATGAATGATTTTAGGGATTATACTTTAAAAGTATATGAACCTTTAGATGTAAGAAATATAGAATTTAAAACAGAAGATAAAGTCAAAGAGCTTACAATTATGCAATCAAAAGTAATTGAAGAGCAAATTAGGAATAAACCAGATTTTTGGTTTTGGCAACATAAAAGATGGAAACAGTTCTACAAAGAGATTTATAAGAAGTAATAAATGAATAATAAACCCAAATATCATCTTTTTAAAAATACAAAATATGCCTTAAGTGGATTAAAACATGCTTTAAAAACAGAAAACTCTTTTAGATTAGAGCTTTTTTGTGCAATTTTTATTATAGCTGGAATTTTAATTATTGATGCAAGTTTGACTTATAAATTAATACTTTTAGTTACTGGAATTTTAGTTTTAATAGTTGAATTAATAAACTCTGCTATTGAAAATGTAGTAGATTTAGTGACAAAACAGTTTGCACCTTTAGCAAAAACTGCAAAAGATATAGGCTCAACTGCTGTTATGTTTACAATAATTTTACATTTAGTGTGTTGGATTTTAATTTTATGGGAAGTATATGCTTGATTTAATTAAATTTGTAAAAGAACAAAATCTTTTAAATAAAGATAAAGAGATTTATTCACTAGTTTTTCAAGATAAAAAGTATTGGGTTAAAAAAGCAAGACCTACGATGTCATCTTTAAGTCATAAACTATATTACAAAATATTTAAATTAGAGATAATTACACCAGTTGAGTTTAAAAGTGCAAAAGAAGCATTAGAATTTGAAACATCAAAATTAAAAAGATTTGAAACATTAGGTATAAATGTACCTAAAGTAGTTTATAAAGAAGATGATTTTTTTGTTTTAGAAGATAGTGGACGAACTATACATTCACATATTAGAAAAAAAGATGTAAAAAAAGAGGATATTTTCTTTTTTACTCCTAAAGCAATTGAGACTATTGCACAAATACATAATTGTAATGAGTATCATGGCGGAGCTCAATCAAGAAACTTAACATACAAAAATAATAAAGTATATGTAATTGATTTAGAAGATAGTTTTGATGAAAATGTCGATTTAAAAACTTTGCAATATAGAGATTTTTTACTTTTTTTACTATCAATGACGAAAATAAGAGCAAATGTAGAAATAGACTACGAATATATTATTGATAATTATATAAATTTGACTCAAAATTATGAATTTAAAGAAAAACTCAAAAGTTTAGCTAGAAGAATTTCTTTATTAATTAAAATAAGTAAAATAAACTTTATTAATAAACTTTTAGGGCGAGATGTAAAAAGCTTTTTTAAACTATTTGATAGTTTATATAATTTGAAAATGGATAAAAAATGAATAAAATAATTATTTCAAATGTACTAAATATTTTTAAAAAACTTTTACTGGGACATATACTATTTTTAGTTTTTATGTCAATTTTTAGACTTGTCTTTTTTAATTACTATTCTTCACTTGATAGTTTTGAGGGCTTGTATTTAGATATATTAAATGCTTTTTTTCTTGGTTTTAGGATTGATTTAACTGTTATTGGCTATATTCAAGCAATTCCAACAATAATTCTTATAATATTATATTATGTAAAAAAAGATAATTTATTACTATATTTTGAAAAGTTTTTAGTTTATTATCTTTTTATTTGTTATTTTGTAGTAAGCCTTTTTTTATGTGCTGATTTTGGGTTTTATTCATACTTTAAAGAGCATATTAATATTTTATTTTTTGGTCTTTTAGATGATGATACTAAAGCTTTGATGATTACTTTTTGGCAAAATTATAATGTGATTTTAATTTTAGCTATTTTCTTTGCTTACTTAAGTTTTTTATTTTATTGTATAAAAAAGATTTTTGCTATTAAAAATAAAAACTATAACTCTTTTTTTGGTCTTAAAATTTCAGCGCTTATTTTTCTTATTTTATTTATATTGAATTTTCTAGCAATAAGGGGTACTTTTGGTATGTATCCTTTAGGGAAAATGATTCCAAATATATCAACAAATGAGTTTATAAATAAAATATCACATAATGGGTTTAGAGCTTTTACAAATGCTTTAAGTGCAAGAGAAAAATATCTTATGAAAAAATATGACTTATTAAAAGCTACTGGATATAAAGGAAATATTGAAAAAGCATTTGAAGTTTATAAAGGAACTAGTGATATAAATAAAAATGAACTACTACAAAATATAACATATAAAACGAAAAAAATTGATGATAAAGAGTATAATGTTGTTGTAATTATGGTAGAAAGTTTTGGAATGCCAATACTAAAATATCAAAGTGAAGAATTTAATATTTTAGGTGAATTAAAAAAGCATTTTGATGAAGATACTTTATTTACAAATTTTATATCAGCTGGAAATGGAACAATTTCAAGTTTACAAGCAATGCTTTTAAATATACCTCACCGTCCTGGATCTTTTGCATTTTCACAATCTATTTATAAGCAAACTAGTTTTACATATAGTCCTGCATTTTTATATAAAGATTCTGGTTATGAAACAAGTTTTATTTATGGTGGTGATTTAACATGGAGAAGTTTAGCTCAGTTTATAAAGCATCAAGGCTATGATAATGTTGAAGGTAAAATCAATATCTTTAATCACCTAGAAGATATTACAAAAGATAAAGATGAATATTTTCATCCATGGGGAATTTTTGATGAATATTTATATTCACATATATTAAAAAAGCTTGAGAATTCAAATAACAAACAGTTTATAGTAGCACTTAGTACAAATAATCATCCACCTTATAATATACCAAATGATTACAAGTCTAAAAGTTTAACTTACAATGAAGAAATAAAAAATCATATTACTGGTGATTTTGAGTTAGCAAAACAAAGGTTTGCTTCATATGCGTATGCAGTAGATCAAGTTGGAATATTTTTAGATAAGTTTAAAAAGTCTAAATTTAAAGATAATACAATAGTTGTAGTAACAGCTGATAATAACACAATTGATGGAATTATGAAATATGATGAAAATGAGATTTTGAATTCTAGAAATATTCCATTGTATTTTTATTTACCTGAAAGTTTAAAGAGCAAATTAAATATTGATACAAAAGTTGCGGGTTCACACAAAGATATTTTTCCTACACTTTATAATTTAACTTTAAAGAATAAAGAATATCTTTCTATAGGAAAAAATCTTTTTGACTTAAGCCAAGAGCATTTTGGATTTAATGGCGCTTTAGTAGTTAATTCAAAGGATGAAGTTAAAAAATTTAAAAGTTTAAGTATCAAAAATGAACCTATGCTTGAGTATTATAAGGCCTGTTTAGCAATAAGTGAATACTTAATTAATATTAATTATAAAAAGGGAACCAGTGAAAATAAATGAAATTACTCATTATCTTAAAAATGAAGATAAATTAGTATTGTTTATATACTTTTATTGTTTTATTATGCCTTGGAATTTTTCTAATGGTCAATTTGGAACTTTAACTATTATTCTTTTTATTTCTTGGCTAATAAAATATAAAGATACAATTATAAAAAGATTTAGAAGCATTTTTAACTTTAAACCTTTAGTTTTATTAATTATATTTATTTTATATACATATATTTCTTCTTTATGGAGTGAATCTTTAAAAGATGGTTTAGATTATGTAAATAGCTTTCATAAGTATTATTTTTTAATGATACCAGTATTATTTACAACTTTAAATGAAAAAGAGGCAAAAAAAGCAATTTTATTATTTATAATCAGTTTTTCTCTTTATACAATATTTTCTTTTTTGATATATTTAGGAATGTTTACTATATCAGACACAAATAGTACTTCTTCTAATCCTAAAGGTATAATGGGATATGCTATAGTTACTCAATATATGGCAATAGGAGCAATATGTTCTTTTATTATTGCCTTTTTTTCAGGAAAAAAGAATATAAAAGTACTTTTTTATTTTCTAAGTTTTATAAATTTTATTACTCTTTTTGTAAATAATAGTCGTACTGCTCAACTTGCATTTTTATTATCAATAATTTCTATAATAATTCTAATGAATTACAAGAAAATTTTTAATTTGAAAAGTTTATTATTTTTTTCTATTTTCTTTTCTATTATTCTTGTTTTTACATATATTCTTCTAGATAAGTCAAATAAGCTTAATAGGTATGAAATGGCAATAAATGAAGTAAAAGAAGTTTTTACTAAGAATAAGTTTGAAGGAAGTGTAGGTCTTAGAATTTATTTTAATAAAGTAGGAATTGAGGCACTGAAAGAAAATCCTATTTTTGGATTTGGACCAGAAGATAATGTAAAGTTTCTTGAAAATTATCAAAAAAATGACAGTAGATATACATATGAAAAAATATTCTCTACATATCATAGTGAACATTTTGACTTGATAAGTAGATATGGTTTATTAGGGTATTTGTTATTAATTGCTTCAATACTTTGGTTATTGATTTTATTAAAAAAATATGATTTAAAATATTTTTTAATTGGAACAACTTTTTATATTGTTATATTTTATATTTCATTTGCAAATGCAACTTTTGCAAAGAAACCTATTAATTACATCTTAATATCTTTATTTGTATTATTAAGTGTAATTGTATATAAAAAATCCATAGAAAAAAAGAAAAATGATTAAATTAGAGGATAAATTTCTTTTCTCAAAGGGAAGTGAACGTGCCTGTTATAATCATCCTTTGGAAAAAGATAAAATAATTAAGATTTTATATAATAAAAAATATAAAAGTAATCAAAACTATTTAGAATATAAGTATTATAAAAAATTAAAAACAAAAAATGTTAGTTTTTCGCATATTGCAAGATGTTATGGCTTTATTGAAACAAGTAAAGGCAATGGACTTGTATTTGAAAAGATAACAGATTATAATGGAAATACATCTCGAACATTCAGAGATATTTTACTTGATGAAACATTGAGTTACACTGAAGAAAAAAAACTATTAAATGAGTTGGAACATTATCTTCTTAAAAATAATATTCTATTTGCAGACTCTACTACTGTAAATTTATTATGTAAAGAGTATCAAATTAATAAGTATAAGTTAATAATTATTGATGGTCTAGGTGCTAAAAGAGAAGGTCTTAAGTTTAGGCTATATCTAATGTTTAATTTTTACAATAAATATAAGATTATAAAACAATGGAAAATATTTCTTAAAAATATTGATAAAGTTAAAAAGAAGATTAAATTAAATCAACAACTCTAAATACTCTTTTTGCTCTCTTTGTAAAGCAAAAATTTCTAAAGCTTTATAATGATTTTGTATTGCTTTTTCTTTTTCTTCTTTTAAATTTTTTGCTAAATTTAAAACTATTTTTTCAAGTTCTTCAACACTATTTTGTGATGTTAAGTGAATATGAAAGCCCAAGTCTTTAAATTCAGGTGATGAAGTGTCATTATAAATAATTGGAATTAGTCCAAATCCAAGTGATTCAATTATCGCATTACTCATACCTTCTCCTAAACTTGGGAAGATAAATACATCGCTTTTTTGAAGATACTTTTTTACTTCACTTGTGTATCCTACAAACTCTATTTTTGATTTATATTCAAGAGTTTCAATATAGTCATTCATCTTTTTAAAATAGTTTTTGTCTTGGATATCTCCTAAGAATTTTAAGTTAAAATCAAAATTATTTTTATATAAAATATCACAAGCTTTTATAGCTTCAAATTGACCTTTTCCTGGATGAATTCTTCCCACATGTACTAAATTAATTTTTCCATTGAACTCTTTAAATAAAATATCTTTTTCAAGTTTTAAAGAAGAGTATATTCTTGTTACTTTTGCTTTTTGAGGTATTGGAAGAATATCTAAAATATTTTTTTTCATATATTCACAATTTCCAACAAAATAGTTTACATTACTATAAAATAGTTTATGAAAAATATCTTTTTTTGAAGTTGTTTTTTTAGAACCTTGTCTAATTATAAAATTTATATCTAAGCCAAGCGTTGCAAAATAGAGTGATTTCATCTCAGAAGCACCAAGAAATATTACATTTTTAATTTTATTGTTAATTAAAATTTCTCTAACACTTTTTATTAATTTAAAGCTAAAATTACTAGAAAATATTACTTGATGTACTTTTACATCATAGTTTTCAAAATGTTCTTTTTTATTTAAAATATAGCTATTATCTCTTGCAATAAATTCAGTTTTAACTTTATTACTTAATAATCTTGCTAATTTAACAGAGGCTAATTCCATCCCTCCATTTACTCTTGACAGACATATAATTGCAGTTTTTTGCTTCATCAGTTTTTCTTTTTAGGTAGAGTTAACATTTCACCTAGTTGAAAGTCAACTTCTTTAGGCTTAAACCAGCCAAATCCACCTGCTGGATGGAATGTTAACTCTCCAAAGTATATCTTTTTATTAATTGTATAAAGATCTACTCTTACAAATATAAAATCTTTTGCTAATATTTCAGATACTTTAATCATTTCTTCTAAATTACTTGGTCTTTCTATATCTTCTCCTCTTGGAAAGTTAAATTCAAAATTTTGTTTTTCCCACTTAGTATTGTATAAAGTTTTTTGATGATTATTAAGTCTATTACTATCAACTTGAATTAATTTTGCTTTTCCATTCATGCATAAAAATTTATAGTCTTTGGGAATACTGCCTTGTTCATCAATTAAAAGTTTTTCTACAATTATTTGTGGTTCTATATTTTTGTATTGCCATTCTCTAGTTCTATAGTAAAAATTATTTTTCAACTCTTTTGATAGTTTTTCTTGTAGGTCTTTAAAAGTATAATCATTTTTATTTTTAATTATATATGCACCTCTTGAATGATTTGGTTTGACTACTACAGGGTAGTTTGGTAATTTCATTTTATTGATTTCTTTTGGATTTTTAGTTACTAATATTAGTGGGATTAAATAATCTTCTCCAATCTTATTTTTTATGTAGTCTCTTACTAAAAATTTATCAGCACATTTAGTATGTAGTGGTGTTCTGTCATATAATTTTAGCCATTGAAGTTTTTGATTAAAACTTTTTGGATTAATTAAATTTAAATCATAGTGTAAATATTTTTTGAATTTGTACTTTGTGTATTTTTCATCAGAAATAAATAAGTATCTTAAAAAGTATTTTATTTTTTTTAGCATTTATTCTCTTTTTAGCAATTATATCGAATTTAAATTAAACTTATTATATAATATAGACTTATTAAATAAATATTTAAGGTATTTTGAATTTGAAAATAACAGCAAATATAATAACACTTAATGAAGAAAAGAATATAAAAGAAGTTATAAAATCAGTACAAACAGTATGTGATGAAGTTTTGGTTATTGATTCTTTAAGTAGTGATAAAACATGTGAAATAGCAGAGAGTTTAGGTGCTAAAGTTATAAAGCAAGAGTATTTAGGTGATGGTCCACAAAAAGCTTTTGGAGCTCCATTTGCAAAGAATGATTGGGTTTTAAGTATAGATGCAGATGAAAGATTAGATTTAAATGCAATAGAAGAGATTAAGAAACTTGATTTAGAAAATACTACTTTTGATGCTTTTTCTTTTGCAAGAAAAACTTATGTTGGAGATAATTTTATAAAGCTTTGGTATCCAGATAGAGTTACAAGACTTTATAATAGAAGAAAATGTGCTTACTCAACTGCAAAAGGTCATGCAAAAGTTGAGACAGAAAATATTTGTGATTTAGAAGCTGATATGTTACATTATTCATATGAAGATTATATCCATATGATAAGAACAACTGAAAAGTTTATTAAAAGAGGTGCCGTTTTAGCATATGAAGATGGCAAGCGTGCAAATTCTTTTGATCCTTTTATTCATGGAGTTGGAGCACTTTTTAAAACATTGATTTTAAAAGGTGGTGCGTTTCATGGAATTAATGGTTGGAATGTAGCTGTTGTATCTGCTTTTAGTTCTTATATGAAATATGCAATTATGTTAGAAATGCAAAAAAATGAAAAATAAGAATATCTTAGAAGTTTGTTTATCTCCTGATTTGGGAGGCTTGGAACTTTATATGAGTAATTGTTCAAAGTATTTATCAAAAGAGTTTAATGTATATAATGCAATTTCAAAAAATTCAAAGCTTGAAAACTATTTTAAAAATGAAAAAAATATTTTCATATTAAAAAGAAAAAGTAGCTTTTCTTTATTTTTGGCTCTAAAGCTTGCGAAATTTATTGATGAAAAAAGAATTGATATTATTCATCTTCATTGGACAAAAGATATTCCTAATGTTGTATTTGCAAAAAAATTATCAAAAAGAAAGCCTAAAATTATACAAACAAGACATATGACAATGACAAGATTTAAAAATGATTTTTATCATAAGTTTTTATATAAAAATATTGATACAATTATTTGTGTAACAAAAGCTTTACAAGAACAAGTTAATAAATTTATTCCTAAAGATATTAGACCAAGAACTAAACTTTTATATCTTGGAGCAAAAGATGAAAAACTTTTAAATCAAGAGGAAATAGAAAGTTTTAAAGAAAAATTACAAGTAAAAAACTCTTTTATGGTAGGACTTATTGGAAGAATAAATGAGTTTAAAGGGCAATATTTACTTATTGAAGCTATGAAGTTGCTAAAAGAAAAAAAGCTAAATATTAAAGCTTATATCATAGGACATGCTATGAGTGAAGAGTATTTAGAAAAGCTAAAACAAAAAGTTATAAAATATGAGTTAGAAGAGCAAGTTTTATTTGTAGGTTTTACAAAAGAGCCTTCAAAATTCATGCAAGCTTGTGATGTAGTTTTGATGACTTCAAAAAATGAAACTTTTGGATTAGTTACAATTGAAGCTATGCGAAATGGTACAGCTGTTATTGCTTCAAATTCTGGTGGAGTTTTAGAAATAATTGATGATGAAAAAACTGGACTTTTATTTGAAAATCAAAATTATGAAGATTTGGCTTTAAAAATAGAAAAGTTATATAAAGATGATTTTTTAAGAGAAAAATTAGCTTACTTAGGACAAAAAAAAGCAGAAGAACAGTTTGATAGTGAAAAACAGTTTAAAAAATTAAATACTTTATTTGAAACGATTTAGGATAAAAAGTGCTAGTTTTAAAAGAAAAAGATTTTATAGGAAAAGGTAGTGAGAGAGCTTGTTATTTACATCCTGAAGATAAAAACAAAGCAGTAAAAGTAACTTATAAAAATAATAAAAGAGAAAAAAATAAACAATCAGAAAAAGAAGTTAACTATTATAAAGAGCTAATAAAAAAAGGAATGAATGATTGGCAACATCTTCCAAAGTTTTATGTAGAAATTGATACAAACCATGGTGAAGGTTTTATAATTGAGGTTGTTCGTGATTATGATGGTGAAGTTTCAAAACATTTGCACATTATATAAAAGAAAATGGAGTTGATTTTTATAAACAAGAGCTTAATGAATATAAAGAGTATTTTTTAAGAAATAGAATTATTTTTAATTATGGAATGATGCCTAAAAATATTCTACTTAGAAAAATAAGTAAGGAAAAATCACAACTTGTATTAATTGATGGATTAGGTGATGTTTCTCACTTTACTTTGCCAAATAAAATTTCATATTTTGCAAGAAGAAGAATTAATAGAAGATGGGATAAGTTTGTAAATAAGTACTTATAGAGTAAAATATATTTACTCTATAAGTGTTTTTATTTGTTTATTCTCTTTATCAAAAGATATTTTTAAAATACCTGATAATCCAGAAATATCTGAATCACAAACAAAATAGTCTTCTTTTGTATTGAAATAACTATATTTTTTTTCATATCCTAAAAGAGTACTTACTACATTTCCTATTTGGTAATGTGAAATAAATTCAAAATCTGAAAAATTATTTTTCATTACTTTAGCACCATTAATCCCATAGATAAAAAATGGTACTTGATAAATTGAATCATAATTTAATCTTCCATGACCTTGTCTATTTGGATCGCCTACATTTGAAGCATGATCTGATGTAAAGATAAAGTAAGTTGGTTTATTGGTTTTTTCTTTTACTTTTTTTACTAATTGAGAAATAATATAATCAGTATAAGCAATTGAATTTGCGTAATCTATTGTATTTTGACTAATTGTTTTATCTTCTACATTTTCTTTTGTAAAGATTTCAAACTCTTTTGGAAAAGTATCTATAAATGGAGTATGAGAAGCTCTTTGTTGTAAAGCAACAAAACTAGGTTTTGAAAAATCAATATCTTCAATCTTATTAAGTAAGAATGTATCCAATGCTGGTTTATCAATATCTTTTGTTACACTTGTTCCATCAGTATATTTATCAATATTACTCATACATAAATAATTTTTTAAATGAGCTAATTGGTCTTGAGCTTGTGAACTATAAAAATATGTTTGAAAGCCATTATTTTTTGCCATCTTAAATAAACAAGTATTTGTTGATATAATTTGTGGTACTCCATCAGGTCTTTTTATTATATTAAAAAATGATGGAACAGCAACATCAGTTACAACACCTGATGCAATTCCTTTTTTATATACAAAGTTTTCATCATCTTTTATTGAATCCAAAAATGGAGTTGTTTTAATTTTATAATCATATAAAGACATAAAATTTCTATTTAAAGATTCACCCATAATCATGATAACATTTATGTCAGGATTATTAGTAAGAAGTTTTGGTGTAGGAACAACAGGTTGTTCTAATCCAGTATTTCCCGATATTTTTTTAGGTAAAATACTACCAAATAAATAGCCAAGATTTAGAACTGTATTTTTAATTGGATAATATTCTACATTTGGTCTATGACCTTTTTTGGAATCTTTAATATAAACTCTAAGTGGTACAAATATAATAAAAGCTATTAATATAAAAGATAAAAATGGAATTTTAAGTCTTTTTTCTTCACTAAATTTTAGTAAAAAATAAATAGAAGAAATAAGACATATTATCATTATAGTAGGTATAATAGCAATTTGAGCAACTGTTCTAAAAGTATCATATGTTTCTTGAAATTTTGTAAAGAAAAGTAAGTACTCAAGAGGGAAAATCCAAGTTCCAAAATATGCAAAGTGTAAAATTTGAAACCAAACAAATGATGCAATTACTGTAAAAGTAATTAAAATAGCTCTAGTTCTTATTATTGATATAATCAATAGGTTTATTATAAATTGTTCTAAAAAACTTTTAATATTTAAATTAAAAGATAAAATATCATTATATATTCTGTATATTTGTTCAACACAAACAAATAAGCATGTTACTATTAGTGCTAAAAAAATATTGTAAGTTATTTTGTAAAATATATTTTTCATCGATTTCCTTGTAATAAATTAAGTCGAAATAACACTTAAAGTAAAATAAAAATCTTATAAATAGTTATTTAATGAAAATATAGATGCTTTTTTGATAAAATATATTTTTGTCAAATATAAGGAATAAATTGAGTTTTAAATATGAAATAAATGATAGATTTAAAAATATAAAAGAGTTTTTATTAAATATAAAAGAGTTTTTTGAAGAAAACTCAAATACTATTCATAAAGCTAGAAATGAATTAAAAGTTATTGAGTATAAAGGTATAAAGACAGTTGTTAAAGGTTTTAAAATACCTAATATAATAAATCAAGTAGTCTATGCTTACTTTAGAGATTCAAAAGCAAAAAAGTCATATGAAAATGCAGTGAGACTAAGAAATTTAGGTTTAAATACTCCAGAACCAATTGGCTATATAGAGTTTTATAAGAGTTTTTTATTTAAAGAGAGTTTTTTTATAGCAAAAAAATATGAGTATGATTTTACTATTAGAGAACCATTAAGAAACAAACAGCTTGAAAATAGAGAAGAAATTATAAAAAAGTTTGTTGAATTTACTTTTAATTTACATAAAAATAGTGTTTATCATAAAGATTTTTCAGCTGGGAATACACTAGTATCCATTAATGATAGCAGTTATGAATTCTCAGTTGTAGATATAAATAGAATGGAGTTTAAAGCAGTTGATTTAAAAACAGGACTTGATAATTTTGCAAAACTTTGGTTAGATGAAGATGATATAGTTTTAATAGCTACAACATATGCAAATTTAGCAAATGCAGATAAAAATGAAGCTATAAAACTACTAAAAATATCAGATAGAAAATTAAAAGAGTTTGTAGAGTTTAAAAGAAAAATAAGAGGTAAGAAATAGTGAATTTACTTATTACTAGACATGATAAAATTGGTGATTTTGTTGTGACTTTACCTTTATTTAAAGCTATAAAAGAGCAGTATCCCAATACAAAATTAACAGTACTAGTTGGTAAAATTAATTTTGATTTTGCAAAAAAGATTCCTTTCATTGATGATGTAATTTTATTTGATAAAGAAAATTTAGACACTACTTTAAAACAAATAAAAGAGAAAAGATTTGATGCAAGTATTTCTTGTTTTATTGATACTACTTTGGGAAAACTTCTTTTTAAAAGCGGTATTAAAATAAGAGTTGCCCCTGCTACTAAAATAGCTCAAATATTTTTTAATAAAAGAATAAAACAACGAAGAAGTAAAGTAGAAAAAACGGAATGGCAATATAATTTAGATTTAGCAAAATCACTTTTTCCTAATATAAAATTAGATTTTGCAAAACCTTTATTAAGTTTTGATGTAAAAAAAGAGAATAGAGTGGTTTTTCATCCTGGCTTTGGTGGAAGTAGCGATGGAAATTTATCTTTAGACGATTATATCTCTCTAGCAAAAAAGGTAAGTCAAACTTCAAAAAAAGCAGTTTTTACTTTTGGACCAGATGATGCTGTTTCAAAAGAGTACATCTCTTCAAAAATTGATTTTGAAGTAGAAATCTTTGATTCAAAGATGACCTTGTTTGAGTTTACTAAATATATAGCTTCTTCATATATTTTCATTAGTACTTCAACAGGACCTATGCATTTAGCTGGAGCTACAAATACTAAAACAATTTCTTTTTTTGGAGATTCATTATTTGCTAGTTCTAAAAGATGGGCAACAATAAGTGAAGAAAAAAATCAAAATAATTTTATGTTATCAAGTGATTATACCAAAGAAAAGTATAATAAAATAGAAAATTGTTTAATGGAACTTTTGAATGAATGAAAAAGTAATTTTAAGTAATAAATACTTTTTAGCAAAAGGTGGAGAAAGAGATTGTTATATTTATCCAAATAATAAAACAAAATTAATAAAAATATTGTATTCAAAAGAAGCTTTAAAAAATCATCAAAATAGATTAGATTATATCTATTTTAAGCATTTAGAAAAAAAAGGAAAAGATATAAGTAAAATTGCAAAATGTTATGATTTTGTAAATACAAATTTAGGAGAAGGATTAATTTTTGATAGAATTA
This sequence comes from Malaciobacter canalis, assembly GCF_008000835.1. Classification (GTDB taxonomy): domain Bacteria; phylum Campylobacterota; class Campylobacteria; order Campylobacterales; family Arcobacteraceae; genus Malaciobacter; species Malaciobacter canalis. Next base: position 1,964,258 of record NZ_CP042812.1, on the reverse strand, counting down.
TGGATTATGATGGAGTTCCTTCAAAATCTTTTCGTTATTTAGTTGCACATAATTTATTAACAAGAGAAGAACAAAAAAGATTATTAAAGGATTTAAAAACTTATTTAGAAAAAAATAAAATACTTTTTCACGATAATAGTATGACAAATATTTTTTATAAGAAGCTTGATAAAAATAAAGCAACTTTAGTTATCGTAGATGGTTTAGGTGCAAAAAGATTAGGCTTGAAGTTTTGGTTATATAGAAATGTCCCATTTTACAGAAATTATAAAATCAAAAAACAGTGGAAAAAACTAATGTTTCTATATAACAAAGATATTACAAGAATTGATAATGGAACAATGCCAATGAGTAGGCTTTAATTATGAATAAACAAGCATTTACTTGGGATAAATACTCAGATCAGCCAAGTGTTATAAAAGATAAAGTTTATAAAAAATCTATGAGAAAAAAGTATATTTTCGATTATGTAAAAATGCTTTTTTCTTCACTTTTAATCTTACCTTTTGCAATTTTATTTATGAAACTATTTAAAGGAAAGAATAACTTTTCAAATAAAGAGTTTATTGGTCTTGGCGTAAACTTAGATAAAGATGATGGGAATAATACACAGCAAAAACTTATTGAAGAGCTTGGTATTAAAAATCTTATTATTAGAGTACCTCTTTGGGATATGAAAAATATTGATTCTTATGTAAAATTTGCAAAAAGTTTTAATGTAAAATCTTCTAAAAATATTTTAATAAATATCATGCAAGATAGAGCTCATATAGAAAATCATGAACTTTTAAAAAAAGATTTAGATATTGTTTTTTCAAACTTTAACTCTTTTGTAAGTGAGTATCAAGTGGGAACTACTATAAATAGAGCAAAATGGGGATTTTTTGCAGTAAAAGAATATCTTAAATTTTTTAAAATAGCTCAAGATTTAAGAGATGAAAAATATAAAGATTTAAAATTAATAGGTCCAAGTACAATAGATTTTGAGTATTATTATAATGCAAGGGCTATGTTTAATTTTTATAATATAAGATATGATAAGATAAGTACTCTTTTATATGTAGATAGAAGAGGATCTCCATATAATACTCAGTATGTTTTTTTTGATACAAAAAATAAAATTGATTTACTTTACTCTTTGTGTAAACTTTCACCTAAATCAAATGATAAGATTTATATTACAGAAGTAAATTGGCCTTTATCAAACACTGCTCCATATGCTCCAACAAGTGAAAAAGAGTGTGTTAGTAATGAAAAGTACTCAAAGTACATGCTTGAGTACTTAAGCATTGCAAAGAAAAGTAAAAAGATACAAAAAGTTTTTTGGCACCAACTAATAGCTCCTGGTTATGGTTTAGTTGATAATAGAGATGGTAAGATAGTAAAATTACCACAATTTTATGCATTAAAAGAAGTTTTAAATGAAAGATGAAATGAAGATTGAAAAAATATTTATAGAAATTCCAACTTGGCTTGGTGATGCAATTATGACAACGCCTGCTATTGAAAATATTATAAAAACATATCCAAACGCAAAGATAATTCTTCTTGGCTCATATGTTTCAACACAAGCTTTGGGTAATTTTAAAAATATAGAAAAAGTAATTGTCGATAACACAAAAAAAGAGGGTAATCGATATATTAATCTTTATTCTTTAGCTAAAAAAATAGGAAAAGTTGATTTGGCTCTTTCTTTTAGAAGAAGTTTTTCTTCAAAGTTTATGATGTTTTTTATTGATTCACAAAAAAAATATAATTACAAAAGGCTTCAAAAAGAGCAAATTCATCAAGTACTAAGATACAATGATTTTGTAAATCATGAATTGAATTTACAAAATAAAGCAGGTGATTTAAAATTGTATTTCAAACCATTTTCTTATGGTAAAGCAACACTTGGAATAAATCCAGGAGCTACTTATGGAAGTGCAAAAAGATGGTATCCAAATGAGTTTGCAAAAGTAGCAATTGCCATGTCAAAAACCCATGATATTGTAATCTTTGGAGGTCCCAGTGAAACAGATATTGCTAAAGATATTGAAGATGAACTTATAGCAAATAGAGTTTCAAATTATCAAAACTTAGCAGGAAAAACTACAATTCCTGAACTTATAGAAAAGATAGCAGGTTTAAATATATTTATTACAAATGATTCTGGGCCTATGCATGTAGCAGCTGCATATAAAGTAAAAACAGCAGCTATTTTTGGGCCAACAAGATTTAAAGAAACAAATCAATGGAATAATCCAAGTGAAAATATTATAAGAAAAAATTTAGAGTGTACTCCATGTATGAAAAGAGTTTGTCCTTTAAAACATCACAACTGTATGAAACTTATTACAGCAAATGATGTTTTAGAGGTGATTTACAAATAATTAGCTAAGTTCATTATCAATAATTTGGCAAATTGTATGTCCAAAAAGAATATGCATTTCTTGAATTCTTGGAGTGTCATTTGATGGAACTACTAAATTTACATCACAAATTTCATTCATAACTCCTCCATCTTTTCCTGTTAGTCCGATAGTTTTACAACCAAGCTCTTTGGCTAGGTTTAATGCATTTATTACATTTTTACTATTGCCACTTGTACTAATTCCAATAATCAAGTCTCCTTTTGAAGCTAAAGCTTCAACTTGTCTATCAAAAACCCTATCATATCCATAATCATTTCCAATGGCAGTTAAAGCACTTGTATCTGTTGTAAGGGCAATTCCTGGAAGTCCTTTTCTTTCAGTTTTATATCTTCCTGTAAGTTCAGCTGCAATATGTTGTGCATCAGCTGCGCTTCCTCCATTGCCACAAAGAAGAATTTTATTTCCATTTTTTAAAGTTTCAACTGCAATTTGTGATGCAGTTTCTAATTTGTCTTGCATAGTTTTAATTGTATTATTTATTGTTTCAAGGTGAGCTTGAAACTCATCTGCAATCACTTGTTTCATTATGTTTAATATCCTTTTATTTAGTTAAACATATTTTATCATAAGAATATTTTAAAGTAATTAAATGTTATTTTATAGCCATTTTAATTAATTTGGTTAAAATTATGTATTAATATCAAACTTGGAAAAATTATATGAAAAACATAACAATAGATTTTAAAGTAAAAACGAAAATTATAAATAGACTTTTGGAAAAAGAGAATATACAAAAGTTAAAGAAAAGAACCTTTTTAGATAAATTAATTTTTGCAAAAAAAGAGTTTGCAGATATATATTTTCATACTGGAAGTATTAATAAAGAAGATATTGAAAAAATTGAAAATGCAAAAAAGATTATTGTAAACTCTAAGAAACAAAAAAGTGAATTAGTAAAAAAACAGCAAATAGATGAAAATAAAGTTGAAATTATCTATCCAAGTATTGATGCTGAGTATAAAAAACCAAAAGAAGTAAAAAAAGAGTTTTGTGAAGAGTTTAATTTAGATGTAAAAACAAAGTTTGTTTTTTTTACTGCACAAAACTTTAAAAACTCTGGTTCAAAAGAGTTTATTAATATAGTAAATAACTTAAATTTTAAAAACTTGAAAGCAATAATTGCAGGAGATAAAAAAGAGGTTTCAGGATTGAGATTTCAGTTATCAAAACAAAATGTAGATGATAGAATTCTATTTTTTACAGATTATAATGACTTAAATAGACTATTTTTAGTAGCAGATATTTTTGTTTTGCCAACACATACAAAAGCTTTTGCCAAAAATATTTTAAAAGCAATGTTTTTCAAATGTGCAGTTTTTGTTCCCTCAGGCTGTGCTTCTAGTGAGATTGTAGATGTGTTTGCTACTATGATGATGCCAAGTGATGGAAGTACTGCATTTAAAATTGATGCACTTTTAGGAAGAAAAGAAGATTTAAAACATATAAAAGAACAAAATAGAATTACTGCACAAGAGTTTACAATAGAGAAAAATTTACAAAAATTAGAATTAATTTTACAAAGTGTATAAACAAGACACTGTTTTAACTAAATGTTAAGAATATTAAGATATAATACGCGAATATTTTTCACTAAAATTAATAAGGAAATCAATATGGCAAGAAGATGTTTAATCTCAGGAAAAGGCGTTATGGTTGGGAACAACGTAAGTCACGCTAAAAATAGAACTAGAAGAAGATTTTTACCAAATTTAAGAACTGTAAGAGTAACACTAGAAGATGGTACTACTAAAAAAATCAGAATTTCTGCTAAAGAGTTAAGAACTCTTAAAAAACACTCATAAGAAGGCGCTTAGAAAAGTGCTTTCATGAGCTTCTTAAAAAGAATTAAAAAAGCACTGGGCTGGGAAATTAGGTCTAATAAACCTGAATATGACTTAAACCCGCTTATATACTCACAATTAAAACCATTTAGGTTACCATTAATACTTATTCAGATTATTTTAATGACTGGTGCATTAGGATATGTATATATTGAAGATTATCCTATTATGAAAGCAATCTTTCAATCTGCATATACTTTTACTACAACTGGATTTGGTGCTTTAAATGAAGCAAATTTCAGTAATCAAGGTATAATTTTTACAGTAACTTTGATGTTATCAGGGTTTGCAGTACTTACATTTTCTGTGGGTATTTTAATCAATACTATATCAAATGGTACACTTTTTAAACTTCTTAAGGAAAGAAAAATGTTATATAAAATTGCAAGGCTTAGAAGACATTTTGTTATATTTTATCATAATGAATATACTGCACAACTAGCAAGACAATTTAGAGAAAATCATGTTCCCTTTGTGGTAGTTGACCCAAGAGATGATATAGAAGAAATTGCAAAAGAGTATGGTTATCCTTATATAGTAAATGAAGAACCTTATAAAGAGGTTGCTTTTTTTAAATCTCATTTAAGTTCAGCTAAAGGTGCTATTTCATTGTCAAAAAATATATCTGATAATATTACACTTATTGCTTCAGTTAGATTATATGAAAAAGAGCTTGGTAGAAGTCCTTTTTTAATTATTTCAAATGCAGAAACACAAAATGATAAAGTAAGACTTAAAAAGCTTGGTGCAGATAAAGTTGTAGCTCCTCCATCACTTATGGCAAAAAGAGTAAGTGCAATGGCAATAAGACCTGATATGGAAAATGTACTTGAAGAGTTTTTATACAAAAAAGATACTCCTATTGATATGGAAGAAGCATTTGTAGGAGAAGAGTCTTGGGCTGTTGATAAACAAATACAAGATTTACATTTAAGAGATAGAATGAAAGTCTCAATTATTGGTATTACAGAAGCAACAGGGAAATTTATTCAAATGCCAAAAGGTACCACAGTTATTAGAGCAAACTGCAAGCTTTTACTTGTAGGAAGCCATAGAGGTATTTCAAAATCAAAAAGAATACTTTCTTATTCTCAAAAACCAAAGGATATATAAAATGTTTACTATTTTGCCTATAAAAGGTATGATTGATCAAATAGATGGATTTTATTGTGATGGAATAAGTGCAGGACTTAAAGCAAATAATGCACTTGATTTAGGTTTTATTTATAGTGATACATTATGTGATGTTGAAGCTGTTTTTACAGAAAACAGATTTCAAGCAGCTCCACTTAAACATTACTTGATGTATAAAAAAGATTTTCAAACAAATTTCGTATTAATTAATTCTAAAAATGCAAATGCAATGACAGGAAAAAAAGGAATTGAAGATATTAATTCAATCTTTTCATCACTAAATCATAAATTTACAAATCCTATCATGAGCAGTACTGGTGTAATTGGAAATCCTTTGCCTATTCAAAAAATAGTAGATGGTGCAAACTCTTTTGATTTGGAAACAAAAAATGCACAAAACTTATCAAAAGCTATTATGACAACTGATGCTTATTCAAAAACTTGTATGTATGAAGTTAAGCTTGAAGATGGAAGTAGTTTTAAAATTGGTGCAGTTGCCAAAGGTGCGGGGATGATAAATCCAAATTTAGCAACTATGCTTTGTTTTATTTGTACAGATGCCAATGTTCCTAAAGAGGATATGAAAGAGGCACTTAAAGTAAATAGTGAAACTACTTTTAATGCTATTTCAGTTGATGGAGATACTTCTACAAATGATACGGTTTTACTTTTAACAAATAAAAAATCTAATACATATAATAAAGAAGCATTCTTTGAGGTTTTAAGATTAGTAATGCATGATATGGCTATGCTAATGGTAGCAGATGGTGAGGGTGCTAAAAAAGCTGTTGCTTTTGAAGTTAAAAATGCTGCAACTTATGAAGATGCACAAAAAGCAGCAAAAGCCTTATCAAACTCTCTTTTAGTAAAAACAGCACTATTTGGTGAAGATCCAAACTTTGGAAGAATCGCCTCTACTATAGGTGCAAGTAAGATTGCGTGTGATGAAGAAAAACTTGTTATTTCATATAATAATGTAATTGTATATAATAAGGGTGAACTTATATTTAATGATGAAATTGAACAACAAGCTTTTAAAGTACTACAAAATGATAAATTTAAAATTGTTTGTGATATTGGATTAGGAGAAGAGAGCTTTACTGCATATGGTTGTGATTTAGGTTACAAATATGTTGAAATAAATGCTGATTACAGAACTTAAGAAGCTATTTAGCTTCTTAATTACACACTTTACATAAAAAACTATTTTATAATAAATATACAAGCTACATAATCTATTCTAAGAATTTAATTGTTATAATTATATTAACTCAACTAAAAGGATTAAATATGTTTCACGAACACAGAGATGTAATTACAAAATTAAAACAAGAAAATGCTCATTTTAATAAGCTTTTTGAAAAGCACAATGAGTTAGATGAAGAGATAATTGAGTTAGAAAAAAATTTTGGTGACCAACTAGAAATTGATAAAAAGAAAAAAGAAAAACTAAAATTAAAAGATCAAGTTTTTAATCTTATTATGGAATATAAAAACTCATAATAAATAAAAATTTAAGTAAAAAGAGATTAATTTTCTTAATCTCTTTTTTATTTTTTGCTTAAATTACTATATTAACTAATACTAAGCCCCATTTAGCTAAAATAATAACAAATATAAAAAATAAAGGCGTTTTTTTATGGAAAACCTTTTCGAAGATCAAGATATAATAGATATTAATATAGAAGATAGTGTAAAAGCTTCTTACTTAGATTACTCAATGAGTGTAATTATTGGACGGGCACTTCCAGATGCTAAAGATGGATTAAAGCCAGTACATAGAAGAATTTTGTATGCAATGCATGATTTAAACATGACTGCTAGATCTCCTTATAAAAAATCTGCAAGGATTGTAGGAGATGTTATTGGTAAGTATCACCCCCATGGTGATAGTTCAGTTTATGATGCATTGGTAAGATTAGCACAAAACTTCTCAATGAGAGCACCACTTGTTGATGGACAAGGTAACTTTGGTTCAGTTGATGGTGATAATGCAGCTGCTATGAGATATACAGAAGCAAGAATGACTAAAATTTCAGAAGAGATTTTAAAAGACCTTGATAAAGATACTGTTAATTTTGTTCAAAATTATGATGATACTTTAAAAGAGCCTGCTGTATTACCTACAAGGGTTCCTACCTTACTATTAAATGGTAGTGAAGGTATTGCTGTTGGTATGGCAACAAAAATCCCACCTCATAACCTAAAAGAGTTACTTGATGCTGTACTTTATACAATTGACAATCAAGAAGCAACTGCTGAGGATTTAATGCAGTTTATTCATGGTCCAGATTTTCCAACAGGTGGTACTATTTTTGGAAGACGTGGAATTATTGATGCGTATAAAACAGGTCGAGGAAGAGTTAAAATAAGAGCTAAACATCATATTGAAACTAAAGGTAAAAAAGAGGTTATTGTACTTGATGAACTTCCTTACCAAGTAAATAAATCAAGATTAATTGAACAAATTGCTATTTTGGCAAAAGATAAAAATATCGAAGGTATTTCAGAAGTTAGAGATGAATCTGATAGAGAAGGTATTAGAGTTGTAATTGAGCTTAAAAAAGATGCAATGAGTGAAATTGTATTAAATAATCTTTATAAATCAACTCCTATGGAGACTACTTTTGGGATTATTTTACTTGCAGTTCACAATAAAGAGCCAAAGGTATTTAATCTTCCTGAATTGTTAAGACTATTCTTATCACATAGAAAAACAGTTATTATTAGAAGAACTATTTTTGATTTAGAAAAAGCAAAAGCAAGAGCTCACATTTTAGAGGGTTTAAAAATTGCAGTTGATAATATTGATGAAGTTGTAAAAATTATTAGATCATCATCAAATGATGCAGATGCAAAAGAGAAACTTCAAGATAGATTTGAGTTATCACTTATTCAATCACAAGCTATTTTAGATATGAGACTTGGAAGATTAACAGGTCTTCAAAGAGATAAACTTGAAGCTGAATATCAAGAGCTATTAAGATTAATTGCTGAACTTGAAGCAATACTAAAATCAGAAGAAAAATTAAATGAAATTATCAAAGAAGAAATTCAAGAGATAAAAGATAAATATTCAGATGAAAGAAGAACTGAAATTGAAGACTCATATGATGAGATTGATATAGAAGACTTAATTCCAAATGAGCCAATGGTTGTTACTATTACTCACAATGGATATGTAAAAAGAGTTCCAATTAAATCATATGAAAAACAAAGAAGAGGTGGTAAAGGTAAAGTTGCAGTTACTACACATGATGATGACTTTATTGAAAGATTCTTTGTAACAAATACACATGATACATTGATGTTTATTACAAATATGGGTCAGTTATACTGGTTGAAAGTATATAAAATTCCAGAAGGAAGTAGAACAGCAAAAGGAAAAGCAGTTGTTAACTTAATAAACTTAAGAGCAGATGAGAAGATCATGGCTATTATTCCAACTACTGATTTTGATGAGAGTAAATCATTGGCATTCTTTACAAGAAATGGTATTGTAAAAAGAACATCTTTAGCTGAATTTAGTAATATAAGAAGCAATGGTGTAAGAGCAATTGTTCTTGATGATGCGGATGAGGTAGTAACTGCTAAAATCACTATTCCCGGCTCACAATACTTTATGATATTTACAAGTTTAGGTCAATGTATTAGATTTGAAATAGATAAAACAAGAGAACAAGGAAGAAGCACAAGAGGTGTAAGAGGTATTAAGTTTAAACTTGATTCTGACTTTGTTGTTGATGCTGATGTAATTATAAGTGAAGAACAAGAGCTATTAACTGTATCTGAAAAAGGTATAGGAAAAAGAACAACAGTAGATGAATATAGACTTACAAATAGAGCTGGTTCAGGTGTTATTTCTATGAAGTTACATCAAAAAACTGGAAATGTTATTGGTTCAGTTTTAGTTGATGAAACACAAGATTTAATGGCTTTAACATCTATTGGTAAGATGATTAGAGTAGATATGAATACTATTAGAAAAGCTGGAAGAAATACTTCTGGTGTAATTATTGTTAACGTTGATAAAGGGGATAAAGTAGTTTCAATTGCTAAGTGCCCTAAAGAAGAAGACGATGAACTTGATATTGAATCTGCAACTGATTTAGCAGGTATTATTGAAGATACGAATTTAGTTGATAATGATGATTCAAAAGATCAAAATAGTTAATTAGATTAAATCTATATACAATAAATGAAGAGGAAGAAAAATGAGAAAATTTAATGTTGCTGTTGTAGGAGCAACTGGTGCTGTTGGAGAAGAGCTTTTAAGAGTAATGGATGCATATGATTTTCCAGTTAACAATATAATTCCATTAGCAAGTGCTAAAAGTGCTGGTTCTACAGTTGAATATAAAAACAAAGAATATACAGTTTTAGAACTTACTGAAACTGTATTTGAAGAAAATGATGTTGAAATTGCATTTTTTAGTGCAGGTGGAAGTATCTCTGCAAAGTTTGCAAAATTTGCAGTTGAAGCAGGTGCTGTTGTTATTGATAATACAAGTCACTTTAGAATGGAGCCAAATATTCCATTAGTTGTACCTGAAGTTAATCCAGATGATATTTCAAAATGGAAAGAAACAGGAATTATTGCAAATCCAAACTGTTCAACTATTCAAATGGTATTATCTTTAAAACCACTTGATGAATTATATGGAATTAAAAGAGTAGATGTATCAACTTATCAAGCTGTAAGTGGTGCAGGAAAAGCTGGTATGGAAGAGCTTGTAAAACAGATGCAAGCATTTTTTGCTTTTAAATTAGATGAAACTAAAAAAGAGGCTTTTGCTCATCAAATAGCACTTAATGTAATTCCACAAATTGACGTAGCTCAATCAAATGGATTTACAAAAGAAGAGATGAAGATGATTAATGAGACTCAAAAGATTTTACATAAACAAATGCAAATTGCAGCTACTTGTGTAAGAGTTCCTGTATTAAGAAGCCATAGTGAGTCTATTACTGTTACATTTGATGATGATGTTGAAGTTGATATCGATAAAGTAAAAGAGGTTTTAGGGAATTTTGATAATGTAGATGTTATTGATGATTTAGAAAATAATCAATATCCAATGCCAATTATTTCAACAGATACTGATACAACATTTGTAGGAAGAATAAGAAAAGATGCTTATGCAAATAATATTATTCATTACTTTAATGTTGCAGATCAAGTAAGAGTTGGAGCTGCAACTAACTCAGTTAGAATAGCATTAAAATGGATTGAAATGGAGAATGATATCTAATGATAGAGAAGCTTTTTGAAAAAGCTATGTGGCAGACAAGATTTTTAGTAATCTTGTCTGTTATATTTGGACTACTTGGAGCTATAGTTTTATTTGTAGTTGCAAGTTTAGATATTTGGAATGTTACTAAATATACATTTGATACTATAATAACAAATGCACATCCAGAAAATTTTCATGAAGATATAGTAAGTGGTATTATTGGTGCTGTTGATTTATATTTAATTGCTGTTGTTATGTTGATTTTTTCTTTTGGTATATATGAGTTATTTATATCTCCGATTGATCATGTTGAATCAGCAAAAGAAGACTCTAAAATATTATCAATAACATCACTAGATCAGTTAAAAGACAAAATTGCAAAAGTTATAATTATGGTTTTAGTTGTAAACTTTTTTCAAAGAGTGTTACATACTAATTATACTTCTGCTTTAGAGATGTTATATTTTGCGTTAGCAGTTACAGCCTTAGCTGTAGGATTGTATTTCTTAGGGAAGATAGGAAAAAAATAAATAAAAGGTTATATAAATGTCAAAAATTTTTGTAGATGCTTGTTTTGGTAAGGAAACTCCTTATACTCCTGTATGGATGATGAGACAAGCCGGAAGATACTTACCTGAGTATATGAAAGTAAGAGCAGAAGCTGGAAGTTTTTTAAATCTTTGTCATGATCCTAAAAAGGCATGTGAAGTTACTATTCAACCTCTTGATATTGTAGGAGTTGATGCAGCAATTTTATTTAGTGATATTCTAGTTATTCCACATGAGATGGGAATGGATTTAGAGTTCATTAAAGGTGAGGGACCTGTATTTCATAAACCTTTAAAAGATGAAGCAGATGTTGATGCTTTATTAGGTGGCGAAGAAGCAGCAAATAAATTAACATATGTTTATGACACATTAAAATTATTAAAAGAAGAACTTCCTGAAGATAAAGCACTTATTGGATTTACTGGTGCTCCTTGGACTCTTGCTACTTATATGATTGAGGGAAAAGGAACTAAAACATATAACTTATGTAAAAAACTAATTTATACTAATCCTGAACTTATGCATAAACTTCTTGCAAAAGTTACGCAAGTAGTTAAGTATTATATGGAAAAACAAATACAAGCAGGTGCAGATGTTGTTCAGATTTTTGACTCATGGGCAGCAGCATTGGAAAAACAAGCATATTTTGAATTTTCATGGAAATACATGGTTGAAATTGCTGAATATTTAAAAGAGAAATATCCACATATTCCTGTTATTATGTTCCCTAAAGGCATTGGACAATACTTAGATGATATTTATGGAAACTTTGATGTATTTGGTGTTGATTGGTCAACTCCAATGGCATTAGCAAAAGAAAAACTTGGTGATAAATATGTTCTTCAAGGTAATATGGAACCATGCAGATTATACTCAAAAGAGAAAACAACAGCTTGTGTTGAAAAAATTCAAGAAGTTATGGGTGGAAAAAGACATATTTTTAATCTAGGTCATGGAATATTACCAGATGTACCTGTAGAAAATGCAAAACATTTTGTAAGTGAGTGTCACAGAGTTTCAAAAAAGGCGTAAAACGTTAAGAAAAAGTAAACTATTTTACTTTTTTAGTTTGCAGCGATTATTATAAAAGAGAGGCTTTTTAAGCTTCTCTTTTTTTATTTAAAGGAATAAAATGTCATATTCAAACTCTATAATATTTGGTCCAATTCCATCAAGAAGATTTGGAATTTCTTTAGGGATTGATTTATCACCTAGCACAAAACAGTGCAATTTTGATTGTTTATATTGTGAATTAGAACCTGCAAAAACAATGGATTCTATGAGTGATTATCCAAGTGTTAGTAAAGTTATAAACGAAGTTAAAAAAAGTTTTGAAAATCATCCTAAAATTGATGTTATAACCTTAACTGCAAATGGAGAACCTACTTTATATCCATTTCTTGATGAATTAATAGATGAATTAAATAAGATAAAAAAAGATGCAAAAACATTGATTTTGTCAAATGGAAGTACTATTTATAAACAAGATACTTTTGATGCATTATTAAAGCTTGATACTGTTAAATTATCACTTGATTGTGTAAGTGCAAAATGTTTTAAGAAACTTGATAGGGTTCATAATAATATTGAAATTGAAAAAATAATTCCTTCAATGATAGAGTTTTCAAATAAATTTAAAAATAATTTTGTTTTAGAAATACTTTTTGTTAAAGATTTAAATGATAAAAAAGAAGAGATAGATTTACTTTATGAAGCTATAAAAAAAATCAATCCAAAAAGAGTTGATATTGGTACAATTGATAGACCACCTGCTTATAAAGTAAAACCTGTGAGTTTTGAAGTTTTAGAAAATGTTGCAAATACTTTTAAAGGAATAAATGTAAATATTGCATATAAAAATAGACCAAATCAGATTCAAAAATTTAATGAAAATGAAATAATCTCAATGCTAAAAAGAAGACCATTGACAAGTGAAGATATTGAAAATATGTTTGATGAATCTTCAAAAATCATCTTAAAAAGATTATTAAAAGAGCAAGTAATTTCTATAATTGATAGTAGTGGATTGAAATTTTATAAAATTTTATAATTTTATTTGATATTACTTGACAAAAGAGTAAATTTTTACTATAATTCCAGCCCATTAAAGGAACATGCATTCCGGATTAGCTCAGCGGTAGAGTAGGTGACTGTTAATCACTTGGCCACTGGTTCGAATCCAGTATCCGGAGCCATAACTTTAATGAAGCTTTATATTAGATATATTCCGGATTAGCTCAGCGGTAGAGTAGGTGACTGTTAATCACTTGGCCACTGGTTCGAATCCAGTATCCGGAGCCATAATCTAATAAAACTTATCATATATTCCGGATTAGCTCAGCGGTAGAGTAGGTGACTGTTAATCACTTGGCCACTGGTTCGAATCCAGTATCCGGAGCCATAACTTTAATCAAACAACTATTTCATTTTAACTATAAAAAACAAAGTAAAAATATGATATCTTAATTTATCTTTTTAATAAGGTTTATTTTGGATTTAGATTTTTTTATAGTTGCATCTATTGTGCTTATTATAGCTGCTTTTGTACATGGTAGTATAGGTTTTGGATTTGCTTTAATACCTACACCTATAATAGCAATTTTTACTGATATTCAAACTGCAATTTTACTTACACTTATTCCTACTTTAGTAGTTAATTTAGTTAGTTTTTTAAGTGAGGGCAATATACTTGATGGTTTAAAAAAACATATGCCCCTAGCTGTAAAACGGCTCATGAAATGTGAATTATTTGCTCATGAAATGTGTGTATATGTTAATAAATTAGAATTTAATCCTTTAGTTAATCTTTTGTCTATATAACCTTTACTTACTTTTCATAACCAAATATATATCTTTTTTTTATATCAAATATTTACTAACCTTTTAAAAGCAAATGTTTTAAACTATACCTTTATTAATACTCCACTTACTTTTCCAATGATACTAACATCATCTATATTTAATGTAATATCTTCATATGATTTATTGGTAGACATTAATACTGCTTTATTATCTTTAATCTCTATACTCTTAATATATAAGCCATCATTAGTATTAATAAGATAAACACCTTTACTATTAATATCTCTTTGACTCTTATCTATAAACAATAAACTACCATCTTTTATATCAGGCTCCATGGACTCTCCTAATGCCTGTAGAACTTCAGTATATTTATAGTTACTATTTATATGATCTAATAGCTGCTTATCAATTACTAAAGGAGATGGATTCACTTCATAGTTAATTGCACCACCTCCAGCTGAAGCTGTAACTGTTCTTTGATACTTTAATATTATATAGTTAGATGTAGGTTCAATTAAAGACTCAGGAAGTTGCTGAAAGAAGAACCAGTTAATAGATATGTTTCTTTTGGCTAAAAAGGTCATAATTTCAAAGTATGGCACACTATTTCTATGCTTTAATTTTCTGAAGTTTGAAGCTTCTATTCCAAGAGCTTGTGCAACATCCTTATCAAATATTTTTTTATTGCCAAGCTCTTTTGAAAGTATATCTTTTAATCTATTTAGATAATCTCCACTATTCATTTATATTATGCTGTTGATAATCTAATCTAAAGTTATTCATTACGTCCATTGTTCTCTCTGTAGGATAAGGATAATATATAGGAATAACGCCTGTCTCTTGACAAAACTCTAATACTTCATAACCCATTAATTCAATAGTTTTCTTTTCTTGTCTTTCAGACATTGCTGAAGTTCTCCAATGATTAAAGTAAATTCTATCTTCAAAGTTAGAAACTGCAACACTACTAACTCCTTGATATTGCCCACCTGTTACTTGCTGAAAATTAACATTAGGTAAGTTCTCATTTAATACTTCATAGAAATGCTTAGGATCCCATCCTCCATGATTTCTACAATCAGCTAATGCTTGAACTGCTTCTCTATGATTAATAAATGCATTAGTATATAAACCTTCTAGTGAACAAGTAAACCCTACATTTGCATCAACTATTGCAAATAGAAACTTTCTTAAATCTTTTGAATAAACACACTCAACAGTACAGTTTGCATAAATAATTGAAAAGAAGGCAACTGAAACACCTTCATTATCCATTCTATTTTCAAGTACAGGTATATTTGTAAATCTCATTTATTTCCTTTTCTTATAAAATAATCTCAATATGTTATCTAATAATTAGTAATAAATATCTCTTTAACACTCTTTCTCTTTTTATGCATATTTGCACCAAGTGTATAATTAATCTCTTTTGTAGCTCTTATATTAAAGTCTTTGTATAATTCTCTTACAAGTTCGCAATCATTATAAGATAGTAAAAACTTACCTTTTACTTGAGATAATAGTGATGCTAATTCCTCATGCTCTTTTCTTCCAAATCCACCAGTATTTTTATAATAGCTCTCTGTTGATACATAAGGAGGATCTACATAAAAGAATACCTCTTCTTTATCATATAAAGGTATTAACTTATTAAAGCTCATATTCTCAATAGTAACACCTTTTAGACGTTTACTCCACTTTTGATATGATCTATATATATCTTTTGGTTTACGACCACTTTTAGCGTTCATTGCAAAGCTATCACCTTTAGCTCCAAATGATTGATTTAATCTATATAAATAAAAGGCAGCTGCTTCTATTTTATTACTTGGTTTCATATGCCCATCTCTAATAGCAAAAAATAGCTCTCTTGAACACAACAGTTGATTTAGATAAAAGTTTAATGTCTCAGGGTTAGTTCTTATAGATCTATGTAAATTGATAAGTTCACCATTAATATCATTAATAACTTCAAGTCTTGATTTTTCTTTAGCATATAATACGCTTAAAGCTCCTCCAAAAACTTCAATATAAGTAGTATGATTTTCAGGTATTTTCTCAACAATATCTTTGGCTAGTTTTGATTTGCCACCTACCCATGCAAAGGGTGCTTTTAGTTTTGTAGTCTGCATTCTTTTTTCTCCGTTCCAAAAAGTCACATATTTAAATACTCGTAACTTTTTTCGTTAAAATTCGTATGCAGTCAGCTTGGGGAAGGTGGCTGTGGTTTGTAGTTAGTTTTCTATTTTGATGGTAATATGCCATCCACTTTTATTGGCTATATGATCTACTCTTTTGATATGATATTCGTCATCATCTTCTAAAGTTCCAGTTAATACTAAGATAGCTCCAGCATAAATTTCAAATCCATCACATTTAACAGATCCTTCTTTTGTTCCTGAATTTGCCTTTTGCAATGCAGCCTCAGCTTTTGCTTTTGCATCTGCTTCATTCTCATAATTATCTCTTAACATAAAGATAGGTTCACCATCTCCAACAGTTATACTTTTTTGAGTATTAGACTTAATATCTCTCCATACAGCCTTACAACTGTTATAAGAAGTTTTATTTGTTGGTTCAATTCTTGCATTATTTATATCTTTTATCTCTAATGCAAATCTAGGCAAAGCATCTGATTTCTTTCCATCTTTAACTCTTTTAACAAATATAAGAGTATTGTTCTTTATAGAAAATAGTGCATTATATTCTTCAGCAATTCGTTTTAAAAAGTGTAAATCACTTTCCATAGTCTGTTCAAGATGTAAAATGAATATCTCATCAAAATCACTTTTTAAAGTAAGTCCATGTCTGCTAGCTATAACTTGACATACTTGTTTAACTGAACAGTTCTCATAAGTTTGACTTCTTTTAACCTTTAAATTTTTAGAAAAATCAACA
The DNA here is from genome assembly GCF_008000835.1 of Malaciobacter canalis. Lineage (GTDB taxonomy): Bacteria > Campylobacterota > Campylobacteria > Campylobacterales > Arcobacteraceae > Malaciobacter > Malaciobacter canalis. Next base: position 1,947,383 of record NZ_CP042812.1, on the reverse strand, counting down.
GCAGTTGCAGTAATATGTAAAAAATTTTCTTCTCCATAACTTACTGGTGTTCTTGACACTTTAAATAATCCACAATAAAAAAGACTCGTCTGCTTAGTTCCAAGCCAAAGTTTTAGTTCATCATCTTTCTTGGGTCTTTTATGCAGCCCTTCTACTTTCAAAGTAATTTCATCAGATACTGTTCCATCTTCATCATTAAAGGTTATCTCTGAAGTTTCACTATTTAACTGTTCTGTTACATCAATGCCATTGGCTTCTATTTTATAAATTGGTTGCATCTTAACTCCAAAGTGCTTTTGCTGTTTGTTCCACAGTCTTCTCTTCAAATTGTGGCAATTCAACTTTATCACCTAAACTCAAAACCACTTTAGAAAGAAGTTGGTGATTTAAAGCAATTACATCATCTAAATGCGTTAAGTCTCCATAATGTTCTAAGACAACATCATTAAGAGTTTGATTCTCTTGCTTAATTAATACAATCATTTTTCATACCTCTCAAGCTTTAAAGTAAATCCCTGCTCTAAGTGTTCACCTGTTTTTAAAAAGTTAGACTTTGATATAGATAAATTCATCATCTTTACTTGAATAGTAGGTAAACTTGGAAGAGATAAAACTACTGGTTCTTGTTTTCTTCCAAGCTCTTTTAAGGTTTCAAGTTCTTTAATACTTTGCATAAGTAAAGTACCTGATAAAGTAAAACTCTCTTTGCCCTTTGAAGAGGCTTGATGTTTAGGGTAATTACCTATTCTAAATGAGCTTACAATACCAAAGTCAATCTCTTCAGTAATAGAATCTAACTGAGTTTTTGTCATTCTAAATTCATATTCATCTATCATTCCTAACATCATTAATCCTCAAAACTTCTATTTCTTTTTCTTCGCTCTGCATTTTCAATAGCTTCTTCAACAGCTCTTGTGACATCAACATTATTACTTGCATTTGATGCATCTACTTTTAAAGTATATGCATTATGTTGAGTTACAGCTGCTTGAGGTTTTACTTCTCCAGTTTTAATTGGATTAGTAGCTAATGCAGTTGTTGTAATTGCTGTTGCTGCTAACTTTTTAGCATTATCATTTTTCTTAAGAGTATTACTCTCTTCATCATCTCCACCAAAACCTATAAAACTAAGTAGTTTTTTTCCACCTTCATATAATCCATTAAACAGATTTCTTACAGGCTCAAACTTTTTATATAAAATAACTCCAAGACCAATCAATGCAGCAACTCCTGTAATAATTAATCCAATAGGATTAGCATTAAGTGCAACATTAAAAAGCCACTGTTTAGCAGTAACTGCAGTTGTCCACAAAGAGTAAGCTTTCATTCTTAAATTCAATGCATTTAAAGAAGTTGCACTCATATAGTTTTGAGCCATTCCTAAAAACATTGCTTTTCTTACAGTATTGGTTGCTAATGCAAATCCAAGCTTAGTTAAAGTGGCCACTTTTATTACTGTATATAACCCAATAATTCCAAAAGTCACTCCGCTTACAAGAGGTATAAACCAAGATACTCTTTCATCTACCCAAGCTATGCTTTTTGCAAATCCACCTAAAGCAGTTGCTGCAAAATTTACTACTGGAGTTAAAACTTTTCCAAAAGTAAAACTTGCATATGACACAGCATTGCTCATTTTCTCCCAGCCATAACCACTATCCATAGCTAAAGCCATTTTTTCAGACTTTACTAGTCCACCTTCCATTGCTTTTGAGATATTTTTTTGAGCACGTTCAAGTTCATTCATTTTAGGCAATAATGCAGATATAGTTTTAATAGCCTCTTCACTTCCAAAAGCCTCTTTTAACTCATCATTCTCAGCTAAATCTAAATCACTATACTTATCTTTAATTTTTCCAAGAATTTCAACCATTGGTAGCATCTTTCCATGACTATCAGTAAACTCTAATCCTAATTTCTTTTGAGCTTTACCAACACCACTTAAAAAACCTCTATATCCACTACCAGCTTCACTTGCACTATCAAAAGCACTTTTAGAAAGACCAATAATGGCTAACTCTTCCTCTAATGATACGCCCATAGCTTTTGCACTAGCACCAACATTTGAGATACCAGCTGCTAAATCTGCTCCATCAGTTCTAAAAGCTTGAACTGAAGCTGCTATTGCTCCACTAAAACTTTTACCAAAGTTCATATCAGAACTATAGTCTTTTCTAAAGATTCCATAACCTAAAGCATAAAGTTTTGTCATATCTGCAATTTGAGCTTTTGTTGCAACTGCTGTGGTTGCTGCCATTTTAGTAAAGTCTCTTACACCTTTTTCACTTAATGATGCAATACCACTTTTAATATCATAACTGGCTCTAATAAATTGAGGTGCAGTTATTTGTCCAAACTGCAAACTCATCCTATGACCAGCTTTAGTTATATCATCAATACCTCTTTTACTAATATCAAGTGATCTAATCTCACCTTGAGCTTTTAAGACATCACTTGCTACATCTGAAGTCTTTTTCAATCCATAAATAGCAGCACCAATTCCAAGTATGTGAGCTTTTTCTTGGTTGAATTGTTCTTTTGCTCCTTTGATTTTAATATCAATTTTAGAAGCCTTTTTTAAGTTCACAAGACTCAGTCTTAACAGCTTACTGTCTTGATTTAAGTTACGTGTATCAATACCAGCTCTTTTAAGTGATCTTGATAGACCATTTAATTTATCTTTATTTTTAGTTGTATCTTTTGATAGTTTTTGAAATTCTTTCATCTCAAACTTAGTTTTATTCATACGTTTGATACTTTTATCAATACCTACTAAACCAAAGTTTGTTTTTTTAATAGAGGAACTAAAAGAGGAAGATATTGCACCTTGAATAACGATTCCTAAACCAATTGTTTTCAAAATATCCTCCTTTATTCTTGTGGATTTAATCTTTTAAATAGATCATTAGCTTGATCTACAAGAAACTCAAACTCTGAGACCTTTAGATTTTCCATATCTTCTATGGAAAAATGACACACATGACCTATAAAGGCCATATGTTCTAAGACATCACTTCTTTCGAAGATTGGAAACTTTGCAAACCCTCAACTAACCCCTCAAAAATATGAATTGGTAAAGATTCGATTTCTTCAACTGTATGACCTGTAAGGTTTGCAATTAATGTTGCATTGTTTTCAATCTCATCTTCAATATGATCAACCAATTTAATATCTCTGATTAATGGTTGTCTCATAATGATTTTTGATACTGGTTTACCACCAACATTAAGCTCACCCTCAAGCTCAATGATTACATCTTCTAATTTTGCTTTTAATTTAACTGTTTTACTCATCTTTTTTTCCTTACTGTAATGATTGTCTCATGTGTTTAGCGTGGTCAATCCCACCATGCTCACCAATACCTTTATCATGATCAATATCTGTGATTACTTCATCATTTAATTCATGAAAATATGCACTTAAACCTTTTTGAGTAACAGTTACATCCAAGAACTCACCAGCTTTAGAATTACCATATTTAATTGACATACCACCTCTACACTGCCACTCTTCAACATCATCATTAGATCCTGTTTTCATAGTTCTCTTAGCAATAACTTTTGCTTGATCTAACTTAGCCATCTCTTTATAGATATTTGCTGGAATAGATTTAAATTTATACTCTACATCTAAACTTTCAAATAACGGGGTAGTAACACTTCTCTTTCCTACTCCAGTTTCTTGATCTAATTCCAGAAAAGAAACATCAGCTTGTTTAAACTCACAAGAACCGATATTTCCAACACCTTCAAAAATTACATTTACACCTGTAATAGCACTATTATGTTTCATCACTTTATCCTTTACAATTTATTATGCTGCATTCAAAATTTCATATGCAATTGGTGCAAATCTATCTGTCTGATTAAACGTTACACAAATTCTAACTGCAACAGGCATCTCTTGAAAGTCAATAATAAAATAGAATCTACCAGCAGTAATTTCTGAAGGTGTAGTTCTTTTCATATCAAGTTTAACTTCATGAGCCAACATCACATTTTGTCCAACAAGTGTTTTCATAAATTCTCTAAGAGATGTTTTAGCTGCTCTTAGTTTTAAGATAGGTTTATCAACCGCAAAGAAAATTCCTTTTAAAACAGCTGCTGCTGCTAAATCAACAATTCTTACTCTTCTTGCATCTTGCCAAATAGGGTCTGCATCTGTTGTTTGATAGTTCCATGTTCTAATACCCATATAAGTAATGAAACTCATAATTTGAGCTTCACTTAAGGGATCTGTTTCATCTTGTACACCAGCCATAAAATCAGAAGGCTCTTTGATTGAGCTAAATGGTAAAACCTTATTTGAAATAGATTTCGACCAACCAATTTCATCATCACCTTCAACATTACCATCACAATAAGCTCTAAGCCAAGCTAATACCACACCACTATCATAGTAATCTGTACTATCAGTTTCTGTATTCCATTTACCAAGTGATGTTTTAGCAAGAGTAACTCTATCACTTCCAAATAAATCTCTTTGTGAAATTGCATCACCATTTGAGTCTGCATCTAAATCAATAAATGTACGAGCTTTAATTGTTTTACATACATTAATCATTGTATTAGCTACATCCATATCACCAATTGCATGATCTGCAACAGTAATAATGTCAGGGTTGTATCCAATCACACTTCCTTTAGAACTTGCAAGATTTATTGTTGAAGCTGCTTTCTTAATAGAATTAACTCCAGCAATAATATTTGACTTTGTTTCTGCATCATCTGCACCTTCATTACATACAACTATAATAGTTGGTACAGTCACAGGAAATTCATCAACTCCAAGCTTTAGATATTTCATCATATTTCCAGTAGTATGGGTTTTGATTACATCATCTTTAATTGCATCTTCAGGACTATCAAATCCATAAATACCAGCTGCAATATTTGATGTTACAACTAATGCAATTGGTAGTGTAGAATTGACTTTTATAGGTCTTGCACTATCACTTGAACGCTCTGTTACGATTCCTCTATTATTTGCCATCGTTATCTCCTTTTATTTAATATTTAGCTAATACTTAGCTAATATTTCAGCTTTTTTAGTCATTGCATCTTGTGCAGTTTGAACAATACTTTCAATTTGTACCGTGTGCCATTTATTATCAGCACCTTTCCAATTGACAGTTTGTTCTTTATACACATAGTTATATGCATCTTCTAAACTCATAACAGTCCCATCAATACCTATTGAAATAGCCTTATTAAAAGTTGCATTTGCAATAGATATTACAGTTGCAAAGTTTCCCAAAGCTTCCTGATTAGCATCGTATAAAACTGTGTTTATATCAATAGTTAATGATTTTAACTCTTCTTCTTTTTGGATTTTTGCTTGTATCTGTCTTTCTTTATCTATCTCTTCTTGAGTTCTAAAATCATTTTTAATGAATTTTTTTGAAGCAGTATCATAAGCATTTAAATTATGTTTTATAATTTCTTCATATTCCTTCTCTTTCACTTCTATTTTAGGTGTCGGAACTTTTGATAAATCGTAATAAGATTCTTTAATTAATTTACCTTTCTCATCAAGTTGTCGTGGTATAAAACAATGTATTTCTTTATCATACAAACCTAATATTTTTCCATTTTTATCAATATGTACATATTTCATATTATCACCCCTTAGTTTCCGATTGCTCTATAAAAAATAAATTGACCACTAGATGCACCAGTTCCTGATTTTAATCTAAATTGCGAAGCTGATAGAATTTCTGCAGTTGTAATTCCACCACCAAAATCTTTATCCACTCCTATAACGTTAAAACATTTATTAGGAAAAGCAATAGGAAAAGTTTTGTCTGTCCATGTATCTTCTACAAAACCCCATTGTTCAATAAATCCATTAGAATATTTTATATATCCACCATTTTCAACTAAACTACTAGCTACAATTCCAATTAATTCCCCTTGCGAAAGAGTTGATAAAACACCAGTATTTGAAAGTTCCATACTTTTATTAAAAGAAATTACACTATCTTTTGAACCATATGGAGCTGAGAACCAAACATGTTTACCAGCAGATTGTTGATATGCTGTTGCATAAGATGAGAAAGAATAAGAACAAGATTTCATTGCTCCTGAATTGACATCTCCATTAATTTTCACATTATCAGAGATACCTAAACCACTACCATTAACCCTTGCAAATAAATTTCCACAAGGTAAACTTAGCCCAACCATTGAAACAGTATTTATATTATTATTTTGTAACCCTTGTTTAATATTACCGTTATCATCAATTAAAACTTTACTATTTTTAAGTTTTCCACTTGTTCTATCAAACCTTGCAATTGCATTATCTGTTGATTCTAAAGGGAAAAGAGTCTTTAAAGCATATTTCTCATCATGATTATGGTCCTTATCAGATTTATCTTTTAATCTCTCATTCACATAATCTTGACTTGCCATTACAACAGATGGGTCTACTTGCAAAGTAACTGCATCAGCACTTGATACTTCAGTTATCACTTTCATATATAAATCTTTTGCAACTCCATTTGAAGTAATAGGTTTAAAAGTCTCTGGATAGTTTCCTATGATTATCAAATCTCCATCACTATCAAAAATACCAACTTCTCTAACCCAAAAATTTCCTTCATCACTTGGAACATAGCCTTCAGCTACTAGCCAGTTAGCATTATTTTCATCTACTCTTAGCTCATTTAAAGGTGCTCTATACACTTCATTTACTAAAGCTTCTTTAGATGCATCTGGCATAGGAACTGTTCCATTCCCATCACCTAAAGCGATATAAGTTAAATTTACCGTTGTATTAGCAGCTGTTGCTGCTGCTACTTTCTCACTTCCTTTTTGAGTTAATAGTGTAAAATATTCCATTATAAGACTACTCCTTGAGGTTTAATTACTGTTTTTTCTATCATATAAACTGTAGTTGCTACATTGTGTTTTAAACTTGAGTTTATATCTTCTAATGGTTTTGGATATAAAAATCCAACCTCACTAGATGTAGTAAAGCAACTTGTTTTATATGCACCATTATTTTTCATATTTACTGTTATTCCAGCCAAGTGTCTACTCTCAGGTTTAGCTGCATCAATTAATCTAATTGTTTTATTTAGATTTTCTTCAGTAACACTTTTTTGCTCTGTTACATCTACTTCAATTTTAAAAGTACCAGGAACTGTTCCAACTTGATTCCATGGTTTAACATTAATGTTTTCTCCAAAAACTGAAGATGCAGCTTTATTAACAGCCCATACACTTCCTGTAAGTCTTTTAATCTCTCTTGCATTAACTAAATATGCTCTAGCTTCATCTTCATCTAATCCTAAAATACTTACATCTAAATCCAAAGCTAAATGAGGAAGTAACGAAGCATCACACTTCATTGGATCAAGTGTAACTTTCTCAAGCTCTTCAAAATTAAATATACTTGCTCCTAACTCCTCAATAGTTCTCTCAATGGCATCTTCATTAGGAGGTAAAATTGATTTAAAATCACTCATAAGAAGCCTTTACAAAAGTTGGATTAAGTGTAATACTCAAGTATTCATTTGGTTGTACACTTAAGTCAACATTTTCAAGTTCAACTTCATATACATTTGCTACTTCTAAAGCTTTGATAGCTTTTGAGTAAGGTAGTGTTTGTCCTATTTTAAACTTACTATCAAAATTCTCTAAGATGTCTTTATTTACTTGATTTGTTTGTAATAGATCAAGTAAGTGAACTTTCGGAGTTAATACCACCTCTTTTTTAGTAGCTTTTTTTACTGTTACTACATCACAAAAAGCTTGAACCCTATCATTACCCTGTACAGCTTCAACATTTGCAATTACATCATCAATTACATCCTCATCAGAGCTTAAAATATATAAGTCTATTTTTAGTGGAGATGGTGAGTCAACTTTCACATCAAACACTCTTTCATCTGCCAACTTACAAAAATACTCATATGCTTTTTTCCCTCCAGCTGTTGAATATTTATTTAGACTTAAAATGGCCCTTTCAAAAAACTCTTCATCAGTTTCAGGATTACTTCCACCTTTAAATTCTCCAAGAGCTTTAACTGTAATCACATGAGGAAAAGTAGATATAGGTGTCTCAGTTTTAATATCACTCTGTTTAGTTTTTACGTCAAGCTTTACTTTTCCTTGAGCACTTAATTGTCCAGCTTCAATCACAACATTTTCCATTAAATATGATTGCACTGTTCCTTTGTCACTTAGAATAAATCCTTTAGGAACTGTGATTGCATTACTTAAAGTCTCTTCTAATTTAAACTCGTAATTATCCGTTGGTTCTTCTCCAAGATGTCTTAATTCTCCCCCATAAAAACCAAAAATAAAATTGTCTAAATCCTCATCTTGACAATAGTGAGGAAGCATAAGTTTAATCTTGTTATTTAATGCCACATTATGAAAAGCTTTTCTATATGCAAGATTCTCAAGCTGCATTAAAATAGAATCAGATTCAATTAAGTTCACTTCAGGATGTCTGCTTGAAAATTCATCTTTGAGTTCACTCAATATAGATTCTGCACTTTGTTCAACAAAGATTTTAAGATCAGGTAATTTATTAATCATCTCTTTTAGACTATTCATTAAAATCCTCCCATTTGAGTCTCTATTTCAAACTCTTCAAATTTTATACTTGCTTTTACGCTTCCAGTTAATGCATCAACACTTATTATCTCAACACTCTTTGCTTTAAATCTTTTATCCCATGGCTCATTATTCTCATCAAAAAAGCACTCAAACAAGTACTTTCTAAATAACAATCGCCACTTTTCATCCATTACCTTATCAATAAGCTCATGCATTCTACTTCCAAAAGTAGGTCTTAAAGTTCTACTTTTTAATGGAGTAGTAGTCATTCGAGTAAAACTCTTTTCCATAGATACACCAAAAACAGATGTTGCAACATTTGATATAACTTTAATTGTTTTCATCTAATCCCTCGAATATCCATTGTTTGTATGGTCAGTTAGAGACCCTTTCTTATCAGAAATATTCCCTTTAGAACTGATATCTCCATCTGCATTAATATCTTTTGTGGTTTTAATCTCACAATCAAACTCAGCACCAATAGTTACATCATCAGATGGAATCACTTTCATACCTCCAAGTAAAGAAGTTAAACCCTCTACAGTTAGAGTACCTTTCACTAAAGTTTTACTCTCAATAACTGTATCTGGTGCTTTTACATAAACTTTTTTTGAAGCTTCTACATTTGCATCTACACAAAAGATATTTATAGTCTTTACTGCATCTACTTCTAACTTTGAAGCTTTTGAATCATAAAACATTCTAGTTCCATCTTCAAACTCAACTACTGTTGTGTGTTCATTAGCTCCGTTTGGAACCTTACACTTATTATGAAAGATAGATCTAATAATAAATCCACCAGTGACATTGCCAAATGGACTTATTACTATGACCTGTTCTCCTGAACGAACTGGAAAGAAAACTCTTCCAAAAGAATTTGCAAAACTTTTAACTGGTAAAAATGGACTTACTCTTTTATTAATTCCATCATCATCTAAGATAACTCTAGCTGAGTGATATCCGTCAGCAATTTTTGCTTCATGAACGCTGCCAATTTGAATAATATTTTCTAATCGTCTTTTTAGCTCTGATAGTGAAATCATTTTTGTACACACTCCAAGATTTTATTAGTAGTCTCTTTTACCTCTTTTACATCTTTGTTTAAGTGTTTTATTTCAGTAAAAAACAACTCTCTAGTAACAAATGTTTTTCTGGCTTCTGTCTCTTTCATCATCTCATTACACTTGTCTTGTAAGTCTGATAATTTGCTTTCATGTTGTTTGGTTTTGGCATTGTTCTGTTTAGTCATATAAGTATTAACTGCGAATGCAGATACAATAGACACTAAAGCCAATATTAATTGCCATGCTTCAAATACGAATTTAACTTCCATTACAATACCTCTACCTTTAAAACCTATAAGTGCATGAAAACATCTTGTTTCGTACACTTATAGAACAATTTACTTTTTTTCTTTATTCTTTACATCTTTATAGATGTCATAGCCTGTTGTTACTGCCTTATCAAACTCTTTTGTGTGATACTTCTCTCTTTTTTCTTCAGAGACAAGGTTTTGAACACCTTTTTTACCAATTTTGTATCCAGTCTCAACAATCTTTTCTTTTTGTTCAGGAGTAAGATTTTTAATACTCTCACATCCAGCAAACAAACCAATAGCCAATAAACCAGCAAATAAGATTAATAATCTTTTCATCGAAATTCTCCTTTAAAAGTAATTTCTTTTTCCCTTGAAATAAACTCTTTACCATCAGCAAAAGATTTATCACCATACTTTACAACAGCAATAAAATACTTCGTAGCTCTTAAAAGCCTTGGAATAACTAGCCATCCACCAGTATTAATAATCTTTGCTGTCATGTTGTATAAAAACATCACATCAGTAAACATTTTGTCCAAGCATGTTTTTCCATACTTATAACCCCAGTCATGCGGGCAACAACACTCTTTGCTAATATCTAAACCATATAGAGTATTAGGCACTAGCTTTCCACTTAGATCAAGTTCACTTCCACAGCCATTACAATCTTCTTTAATTGCTTTGTCTCTATTTTCCCACCATTGTTTTGGGGCATAAAAAGGTAATTTTTCCATTACAATACCTTTTTGTCTTGTTCTTCAATTTTTACAACTTCCACTTCAGCTCTAATCAAAAAGATGTCTTTTGTCTTTTTGTTCTCTTCTACAATTTCACTTTCAATAACTTCCAAACCTGTATCAATCGTAGCTATCATTAAATCATTAAAAAAAGCTTCACTATTTTTAGGAGCAACTTTTAAACCAAAAAAAACGTATTTATAAACTAAATCTTTAGGCTTTCTTCGTAATGTTACTACCTCAAAGTCAGTTCCAGCATGTTTTTCTATTAAAGTTTCAATTGCCTCTTTAGCTTCAGTTTCATTTAAATACATAAGTACGATACCTCGTCTGTTTCATCATTGTTTGTTTTATTCAAAGCAGAGTTTGCACGATCTAACCAATAAGATTGAAAAGTCTTTACATCTTTAAATGTTTGCAATGACTCTTCATACTCGTTAACTCTATCTTGCATCTCAATCCAAAGAAGTGGAGCCAAGTAATACAAAGTCTTAGAACCAATAACCTCTACTTTTTGAAGGTCATCTTCAAACTCTACATGAGAGTAATCCCAAATAGATCTATTTAAATGTGGTTTTACTTCATCCTTAGACATACTTAAAGGAAATAATCCTTTTAAGTCATCAATATTTACAGGCTCACTCATGACTGCACCTCTATGCTGTAACTGTCACTTCAATTGTTTTTGTTGAAGTGCCATCATTAACAGTTACAGTTGTAGTTCCTGCTGCAACACCCTTAATTGAAATAACCCCTGTAGCACTTGCATATGTAACTGTTGCAATATCAGTATCATTAGATACCACTGACACTCCTTCAACTCCAGTACCAGCTGCACTTTGAATAGTTTTTTGAGTTGTACCACCAACTGCAACTGAAGCATTTAATCCAGTAATAGATAAAGGAACAATTGTCATGTAAGTAACATATTTGTGCACATCAAATTCATAATCAGGGAATACAACAAACTTGTATTTTAATGCTGATTCATCATCGTCATACCATCTACTTCTTTTAACTCTTGAAGAAATACCAAAAATCATATTTTTAAGTGGAGTTAATAAATACTCACCATTTTCAATATCTGCACTTACTTCAATTGGCATTTGCATAAATGTTTTTTTATCAGCACTTAAAAGAGTTGCAAGGTCTTTATATTTCTCTGCAATTTCAAACTGATAATCCATGTAGTCTGAAGCACTCATTAAAATAGATGCCATACCTTTAACATCATCATGTGCATTTTTAACAAGATGTTTAAGTCTCATTAAAATAGAATCATTTGAAGATGTAGGTTTATTTACATTTTTACTATCTCTAGCAATTTGAAACCAACCTTTAGCTAATTTGTTAAAGTCTGCTTCATGATCATCACTATCTGCAATACCAATAATTCCTAAATACTGTAAATCATTTGAGAAGATAGTGTTGAAAGCTGCAAATTGCTCTTTTTCAAAATTTGGATTATCTTGATTGTCTTCTAAAGCTTCATCAAGAATCTTTGCATTAAGCTCAACACCATTAGTCATATCAAGTTTACAACCAATTTTTCCAAGCTTTTTTAGGTTCGCATCTGGTGCTTTAAGTCCTGACTTGTGTCTCGTTAAAATACCTTTTGCAGTATCCCACCCATCTCGTTCTTTAGTCAACTTACCAGTAATATCAGTTGTAACTTTTCCAAGTAAATCATGAGAAGCAATAATTGCTTTTACAAAAATTCTTCCTTGTTTTGGTGTTAAACTTCCTGATAACCTAGCATCTGTTGCACCAAGAGCACCACTCTTAGCAATGTTGTTCAGCCTCATAATTCCACTCATTATAAAATCCCTTCTAATTCATCTTCTTTTTCAATTTGTTGACCTTGAGGGGCATCATTTTGCTTACTTTTTTTTAGAGTTTCTTTTGTTTCATTATCACTTTTTTGTAATGTTTGAACTTGCGTTTGTAACTCACCTACTTGTTTTGTCAGTGGCTCAACAGCGTCTTTTACAACAGTTGCTATTTGCTCTGGTGTCATTTCATCATCTCCTTCTTTTTTAGATTTGTCAATTTGTTTGTCATAACCAGCATTTAGATTAAAACCTACATATCCAAAAGCTTTTTTCATTGCATCAATTAAGTCATTTAAAGAAATATTTTTATCATCTGCTTTTGATACAGTTTCATCATCTTCTTTTGTTGCAGTTCCAGCCATAGAGATACCAGCAATATCTCCATCTTTTACTGCTTTTTTAAGTTCTTCATCTTCAAGCTTAATTGCAACTGCCCAAGAACCAATAGGTTCATCAGGGAAAATTGCATCATTCTCTTTTAGAATCCAACTTTCAGCTACATAAGCCTTTTCAATCTCAAAGGTATGGTCTTTATCCACATTACCTGTGTTTTTATTTTTCATAAAGTCATAAGCAGCTTTTAAAATTTCATCAGCATTAGTATAATCCCCATCAGTATCAACTGAAGCTGGAGCATATACAATCCCATATACTACACCTAGCTCTTCATCACTTTTTTTAATTTGAATCTGTTTGGCATAAAGTGGTTCTTTATCACTAGATTTATAAATAATCTCTTTTTGATTAGCTCCACTTTTTACCAAAGAGATATGAGTGATTTTAATGTTCTTTAACAACTTTGGCACCCTGTCTCCTTTGATATGTTTTCGATGACAAGCATTTTAGGAGTTTTTGAAATCAAAATCACTCTATATATGCACATATGGATAGCTTTTGAAATTTATATGTATTACAATGCTCCTCATTTGATAACAACAAACAATTCCCTTAAATAGGGCTTATTGTATATGTTGTATAAGTTGTAGAAAAAGGTAATTTATGCATGAAGATATTCTAAAAGGCTCAAAAGAGTCTAAACAACATATAGGAAAAGACACACTAAATTCAAATGGAACTATTGATCCATTTATTAACTTTGAAGAGCTTTTGTCTTTTTATTATGCAAATGTATATCATCAAAGAAGTGTGAAGTTAAAAGCGGCTTTACTGTCTCAAATAAAAGATACAAATTTAGACAAGTTTATTCCTGAATATGAAACTGCAAAAGAGTTACTTTATGGATTTGCATTAGATGCTGAACTTTATGGCAATGCTTTTTTAGAAAGAGCTGGTACTAAAACAGATTATTACCTATATCATATTTTAGGCTATCAAGGTAGATTAAATAAACGTAAAGAGATATTCCAATTAGATACGGAAGATAATGCATTAAAAATGGAAGGCCATCACTTTAAATATTACTCACCATCAGGGAAATATTATGGAGAGCCTGATTACTTAGCAACATTAGAGCAAATCTTAACTTCTAAAAAAGCCGATACTTTTAATACTGCATTCTTTGATAATGGTGCAAGACCAGGGTATGGAATTATATTTGAGAACTCAGCTCCAAGTGAAGAGCAAAAGAAAGCCTTTCAGGAGTTCTTCTCTCAAAACTATAAAGGCTATTCTAATGCACATAAATCATTAGTTCTTTATACTGGTAAGCCTAAAGAGGGAGCACCTCCTTCAAAAGTAAGACTTGAAAAACTTGATGGTGTAGAAGATATGAGTTTTGAGAAGTTAAAAAAAGTAAATAGAGATGACATTATTGCCGCCCATGGAGTACCACCAAGACTAGTTGGTGTAATGGCAGCTGGTCAACTTGGTGGAGGAGGTGAATTAATAGATCAACTTCATGCTTTTAATGAAATTATCATTAAACCCAAAGCAAATTTAATTCAAAGTTTTTTTGAAAATATTGGAATCACTTTAGAAATAGAGAGCATTGATGTAACAAATTTTAAAGATGATAGTTCTCTTATTGCCAATTTAGTTGATAAACAAATTTTATCACAAGTTGAAGCTAAAGAGATTTTAGGATTTAACAGTAAGTAAAAAATCAAAATAAAAGCGTTTAAAACCCGTTTAAAAATGCTTAAAACGATTTAAACGTATCAATAGTCGAAAAAGGAATAAAAACATATTATGGGCTATTCTAATGAAATAAAAGAAAAAGCACTCAACTTAGTAAAAGCTGGAGTACCTGTTACGGATATTTGTAAAGATCTTGATATTAAAAATAGAGGTACTGTTCACAATTGGGTCAAGAAAAGTAAAGATAATACAGTGAATACTTCTTCTATTGAAAATATAAAAAAGCAAATTGCAACTTTATCTAAAAGAGCACCCACAGAAGCAAATAGTAGAAAACTTGCCATGCTTACTAAGTCACTTGATAGACTAGAAAAAAAATCAAAGAAACTTGATAGACAAAAGAAAGCTCAACAAAATATTGTTCACTCAGAGGAAGTTGAAGCACTAAAAACAAAGATGCTACAAGATGATTATGGATTATACAAATATCAAAAAGAGTTCTTAAAAGATAACAGTAGATTTAGAGTATGGTTAAAGTCTAGGCAGATTGGTGCAACATATGGATGTAGTGGAGAATGTTTAATTGAAGCTATGTCAGGAATGGACCAGCTTATACTTTCAGCTTCAGAAACACAAGCTTTAAAGTGGAACGAAGAGATACACAAACACGCAGAAAAGTTAGGCATTGCATTAAGTGGTTCTTCAAATGAAATAAAAGTTCCAAGTGGAGCTACTATTTATATCTTTGCTAACAACTTTAGAACTATCCAAGGTTTCTCAGGTTCTGTTTGGATGGATGAGTTTGCATGGTATTTAAATCCAAAAAGAATATGGGAAGCATTTATTCCATCTATTACATCAGTTAAAGCTGGAGAAACAAAAGCGAGAATTACTATCCTTTCAACTCCATTTGAACAAGATAGTTTATTTCATAAGCTTTGTCTTGATACTAAAAAATACTATATGTTTAGTAGGCATAAAACTACTATCTATGATGCAGTTAAAGATGGTCTTGATGTAGATGTTCAAGTATTAAGAGATTTATTTGATGAGGACTCATGGGCAACTATGTACGAATGCCAATTCGTAGATGATGATAGTTCATTCTTCCCTATTAGTTTAATTAAAACATGTGTAAAAGATTATATGTATTACACTCCAAGTAGAAGTAATATTTTATGGAGTGGGTACGATGTAGGTCGTGTGAAAGATTTATCAGTATTATCTGTACTAGATAAAGTAGAAGGTCGATATGCATTAGCTATTCAAGATGTTTACGAAAAAGCAACTTTTGAAGCTCAAAAAACAATTATTAAAGATCATATGAATGTTTATTTAAAATCAAACATGAGATTAGATATGACTGGTATTGGTAGGGATTTAGCTGAGACAATGGAAAATAAATATCCTAACAGAGCTGAAGGAGTTTATTTTACTGCAAGTTCTAAAGAGATGATGGTGTTAAATTTAAAGAAGATGTTTGAAGATAAGTTAATTACTATTCCTAATGACCCAACTTTAATTGCTGACATTCATGCCATCAAAAGAAAAGCGGGTCAAAAAAGAATGTTATATGATGCAGACCGTAACTCACATGGTCACGCAGATAGATTTTGGTCTTTAACATTAGCTGCTAAGAAGTTAGACTTTTTAGATAGAGAAGATGCTGAATCATCTTCAGGAGGAGCGATTATTTTATAGTAATGTTTTTAAGATTATCTTTGAGCTGGTCTTTAAAATGAGATGCTATATCTTTTCCTGTATCGTTCAAGGCTCTATCTAATGAGCCATCATTAACATAAGAGTTTAATGCATCTTCTAAGTATGGTTGAGCCTTTTGACCTTTCTTGTTAGGTGCACGGCTTCGTCCCCTTGCTTGTTTTCCAGTTCCTTGATGTACAAATGGAGCATATGGGGCTAACTTTGAGTTTCCAACTCTAATCTCACCATCGTCAATATCATCATCAAAAACTTGAATATCTTTTTTTAGATTCCCACTTTTAAATGGTGCCAAGTCTTTGGCTTCATTGGATACTTCAGCTGCTACTCTAAAAAGTAGTTTTTTCATTGGTTTTAAATTATTCATCAATAAACTCTTTTTGAATATAAATCAATGCATCAATGAAAGTACCTTCAAAACTATACTTCTTTTTCCACTCACTTTTTACAAGCAAATAAACATCAAACTTAACTTCATGAGCAAAGATTTCAATCTTATTACACATTTTGATTATATCATCACTGGGTTTGATATGATCAAGTATCCAATTGATTTGTCCTTCACTTACTTCAAACTGTCCAAAGGGTGACTCAAAGTCTATTGACTCCAACTCAACTTTTTTATTAGAGTTTTTAAGATATTCAATTGACCAGCTGCCACTAAAGTTGATTGCGTATTTTTCCATTTTATCACCTCTGTTTGTTTTTGTTTAGCATTCTTTTTAAAATGCTTATCAATGTTATTTTGACCTTTTTTATTTTCAGGTTTATAAAGCGTAATCATTTTATCACCATCAAACACCATAAAATATCCATTTGCACTTTTAGCAACACTTCTTGTACGTATAGTGGCATGAGGTGCTATTTCAGTAATACTATTTAATGCAGATATGATATCTTTTTTAGGAGTATGTCTATTAGAACTTGACTTCGAATGTCCTAAAGTAGTGTTACTAACTCTTCTTTGAACTCCCGTTTTATCTATATGGGTTATTATGTCAGATTTTTTCTTATTAGCAAACTTAACCTTTTTGCCATCAATTTCCTCTTCATTTATCCATACGGGTATATTCTCTGTTCTACAATGTCCATGATAAGGTGCTAAGCCTACATTCTTTGGAAGCTTTCCATATATAGGTTTAGTTTGCCAAGTAGCAGTTGCTTTCTTTTCATCAATACTTGAAGCTCCCACAATATTACTAATCTGCTCTTTCATATGTGTTGCACTTATAATCTTACCATTCATACTTCGACATATGTCACTTGTATCATTATCCATACGTGCTTTTACTTGAAAATACTCAACATCATATTTCAAAGCTTGATTAACCCTTGCTATATTTTGAGATTGAGAGATAGCATTGTCAGATACAAGCTTAAAGTAGTTCTTATCTTGATCTATTACACTTTGAAAATCCTCTTTGAGCTTTTTAGTTAAGTCTTGTCTTGAAAGCTCACCTTTAAAAGCACTTTCAATAGTGTTCTTAAGTTTATCTTGTGTTGCAACACTATAATCCTTACCAACCCAATAAAAACCATTTCTAAGCTGTTCTATGGCTTTTATATCAATTTTATTAAAAACTATTTTAGTTGACGGAGAGTAAGCCAATGCTAACTTACCATAAATGTCATCTACCTCTTTAGTATCAAAAGCTATGTTCAAATCACCAAGTTTACCTTTTATCAAAGTAATCAGTGTATCATGTTCTATTGAATCATAGTTTTTATTGATATAAAGAACCATATCACTTAAAAACTCTTCAAGCTGTTCAACTGCTGTATTTGTTTGAGTTTGTACAAACTCATCTATTAGAGCTTGGATGCTCTTTTTCTTCTTTGATTTTAATATCTTCGTTAAAAGTTTCTTTTGCATATTCTTTCCAATAATCATCAAATCGTATAGCTTCCAATGTCTGAAAGGAGTGACCACAATCTAAACACTTTCTGAACCGTTCATTACGTAAACCCGTTGTTACTCCAACAACTTTGGTTTTACCACAACATTTAGGACACCACATCACTCATCCTTATTTCATCTTTGAAATTGCAATGATAACCTTCGTAGCCTCATCTTGAGTTAGAATTTCTAAATCATTTTTTTGGATAATCCTATCAACAAATTTTAACAGTGCATTAATATTTTTCTCTTTAGAGTTTAGTTTCCATAAATCATTGATTTTCTTTTTCTGTGCGGAGGTTATAGGTTTGACCATTGGTATATCATTTACTTTTCTTGTACAAAAATTTAGAAAATTATTTAACTGATCTATACTCATTTGAGTTAAGCTAATACAATTAAACCTACTCTTCATAAACTCATATCGACTCTCTTCATCATAAAACACATTACTCTTAGTAACTTGTATCTTTTGAATGAGTGACTTTTTATATTGTTGTTGTTTCCCAGTCATTACTTTCCTTTGTTTTACAACTGTTACAACAATTACAACATAACGATTTTACGGCATGTTGTAGTTGTTGTTTATGTTGTTTGTTTTTATAGTAAAGAATAAATATGCTTCTTACCATCTTGTTCCATCTTGTAAAACTCCCCCTCAAACTTCTTAAGTAAGTTAATAGCAGTCTTATTATCTTTACGTGTTCCAATACCTTCTAAAACATCTGTTTTATTTAAACCTTTTGGATGCTTAGCCAACAGTGCTTTTACATTGTTTACAAACTCCGTCTCCTGTGAGTCCATTCTTGAAGTCACTGCATCAGCTTTTGTCATCTCTAAAGTATTAGTATTGATTTTCCAGTCACACGCTCTTACACCAGACCTCTCTTTTTTAGGCTCTAAATTTACAACTACATACTCGCCCATTAGTGATTTAAGAAGTGTTTGTTTAAACATAACATCAAGTGAGTTCTTTATATTATTACTTCCCTCATAGTTCTTCCCATCTTTATTTGAGTGTGCAATACCTACTACAGTCATACCAGCTTCTCTTATATCCATAAGTAAGTTCATCATATACATGGCTTTTTCATCGTTCTTAATATTAGTTACATTTCTCCAGCTATCAATGATTAAAACCATATCTTCATATGCATGATGTCTTGAGTTGTCTTTTGAAGCTAATCTTTCAAGCAGCTCAATGGGTGACTCTTCTAAATCACTTCTGTGGATATATTTAAAAGTTGCAAATCTATTCATAAGTAATTCTGATACACCTCTATCTTTAAGAGTATCAAGTGGATTATCTAAGTCGATATAGTAAACTCTTTTTGCTAAATTGTGTTGACAAATATATGCAGCAACTCCATAACTTAACCATGTCTTAGCATTTCCACCATCTGCATAATACATAGTAATCATTCTTTTTGGTAGAAAATCAGGTATTAAAAACTCTGTCTCTCTGTATAGTCTGTCAGAGGTTAGAGCAATACCATCTAAAAAATCAATCATTTTTGTTGCCTCGCTTTCTTCAATTCTTTATCAAGCCAATCTTTTAACTTGGCTGCATTCTCATTGTTGACCAGCTCACACAACTCATCAAATGGATGCTTGTTATATTTCATCTGTACAAATAATACTTTTAGAATCCATTTTGTAAGTCTTTTCATGTCTTCCGTTTGAGCTACATCCATAAAGTATTTTTCAAACTGTGGAAACTTATCAAAGCTCACCATATGCACTTGCATTTTTTTATAAACTTCATCCAGTTTCTCATCACCAGTATTTGGTGTAAAAAAGTTATTCATAGTCCACCTTCCCAAAATCCACAAATCTTGCAAGTTTTATCTGACACCAAAAAAGAGTTGTCTTTAAAGTCATGGTTACATTCATTTTGGATTTTATCTATTTCTTTTGTTCTCTTTACCTTTTCATCTTCAATAGATAACTGTTGTAAAGTTAATAAAGCTTTTTCATTTTTTAAAAGATTTATTCTTTGTTTAGTATTCAATATTTACTCCTTCAAATAATCTCAATAGAGCCTTACGAATAAGACTCTATGAAACTATTGTTTATCAATATCAAACCTCAAAGTGTGAGGTTTAAATGGAATATTTACTTCTATAAGTTCCATTCCAAACGAACCATCTATAGGATAAAACCCTTCTAAATCACCACTTTGAAACTTTTCCTTTATGAGTGGTTCACTTTCATAAAAAGAAGATTGTGCTTGAAGTCTTAATATTTGTATTGCAATAAGCCTTGCAACAACTCTTTTAATACACCCATTTGCATCTTTTAATCTTTGTTTTGAGTTTGTCCAGAAACTATTGATTTCATCAAGTCTTTTTAAAGTTTCTTCATTATCCTCAAATCCTATAGTGACAGAAAATTCGTAATCAAAATCAACTAAATATTTTTCCATTCTAAACTCTTACAAACTCATGTAATGATTTCTCATTGATACAAGCATCAATAAATTTTGGAACATCAAAGCCACAACAAAATGGCTTCTTATCATCTAAGTCACTGTGTCCATAAATTTTCTTTGGATTAAGTCCATGATGCTCAATCAAATACAAGATAACTCTTCGTGTAGCTTCTAGTTGTTTGATAGTAAATCCATTACTTAAACCAATAAGACAAATAGACTCTAAATCATTAAATCCTCTTGTGTGTGCTCCCTCTCTATCAATATCTCGACCCCACTCAATGGCTCCGTCCATAAACTCCATGTAAGTGTTATTCTCTACATGACCATTACAAATAACCATCGTATAACCAATATCAGACCAACCATTACCTTTTACGTGCCAATCTTTTATAAGTGTTGCACTTCCAAAAGAACTAGCACTACAATGTAGTACTAATCCTTTAATTTTTTTATTTCTTCCCATCTGTAACCCCTTTACTCTTTTCTAACTCATCTTTAACTGTTTGAATCTCATTCTCTTCTACTGGAAGTGCTGCTAAATCTAAAACAATAGTTTCCATAGGACCATCTAGTTTAAGCCCAGCTCTTTGCTTAAATCTAATATATGATTTAGTTCCAGCAATCTCAGTAGCTTCATCAATCATAGCCATTGCCTCTTTCCATTTTGGATGAGTAATGTTGTATGACTTTAACCCAATAATTTGTTTAGCATCAACCTTTCCATTTTTAACATCAAATGCTCTTGTGATAAGTGTTTGAATCTCAGCATCAAGGTTCTCTGTTTTATGAGTTAAGTATTCATCAATCTTCTCTTTTGCAAGTGTTAGCTTTTGGTCAAACGTAATAAGCTTTGCAACTTGAATCTGTACTTCCATAGTTCCATTGAAACTCTTTAAAGTAACAGCTCCAACCTTGCTAGTAATTCGCTCCATGTCATACTCTTTTCTAAGTAAGTCCACAAATGCATAACACTCTGCAAATGCTTGAATCTTAAACTCTCTCATCTGACCTTGTAAAACTAAAGCTCCACCAACTAACCCCTCAACAAGCTCATCTTCAATCTGCTTGTCAACTCTAACCATATCAGGATGTTTAAAATTTCCTTCCTTGTCTTGCCATTTTCCATTTTCAATAACTGCCATTAACATTCCTTGTAATAAATTTTGAGTACTCAATAAAATCTTCACCCTAAAGATGAAGACTCTATGAAAACTCATTTAACTTTTTTAAATGACTTTCTTCCTGCTTTTGTGATCGATGCATTTTTAAAGTTTTATTTAAAGCCTTAACCTCTTTGTTACTTAAAAATCTTGCATTTGGTTCAATTTTTTTCTTAGCCACAAATCCTTCCTTAAAAGGTGTCTTACTTCTATCTTCTTGAACTTTATCAGGATTGTAAAAGCCTTTTAACCTATGTTTTTCTATGATTTCAAACCCTAAATGATGAGCAAGTATTCTACATATTAATTCAGCTCTTTCATCATCACAAACTAACTTTTGCTTTTTTCCAACCTTGATTAATAAGTCACCTTTATCAACTCTTTGAATATGAACTATTTCTGCCATTTTTTAGCCTTTCTAATACATCACTAAACTCTGCTTTTTTATTTTTTCTATTCACAAACCATCTAACAAACCCATTTATCGCTACACCTAAAATTATCAAGCCTCCTACACTTAGTAAGATTTCAAAGCTATTTAAGTACATCCTAGTTCCTTTCCTAATTCGTCAATTGTTTTTGTATTTTCTACACCTATAATCTCAGTTTGTACATCTCCATAAATCTCTTTTACTTTTGTATATATTTTATATGGATTTGGATATTTCTCTCTATTTACTAAACTAACTGTAGCCTTTGAGACACTCATCTCTTTTGCAACTTTTCCAATTGATTTTTCTTTAATCTGCTGTCTTAATATTTTCAAAGCATCCATTAATAACCTTCTATATCCCAAATATCTTTTTTCTCAAGCTCAATATTTCTTATAAGTCTTGATACTATTTTTGTATTTATAGAAAAAAGTTTTTTTCCATTTCTTCTTTGATATTTTCCATTTCCACAAGAAGGAAATGAATCGTCTTTTAATGCAGGGGTTAAAACTCCCAGTTCTTCTAATTTTGTAAATTGTTTTTTTGCAGCTCTAAAAGTAACATTTGATTTTTGGGCAATTTCTTCTTTTGTAAGTAAAGTATTTTCATTCATAACTCTTAGCATCTTTTCAATAGCAAGAATAGGGCGAATGTTATATTCTTCTTTAGTATTCAAATCATAAACAATTCCATTTACTATAGAAGGGGATTTAATCCCAAATTTCCTAAGCCCAGTATGTTGATAAGAACGTTTTTTATTACTAGTTACATCATTTTTTTGTTTGATGTAACCAGCTTTTTCAAGATGCCAAATGATTGTTTTAAGATAGTTCTCGGTAACTCCTGATACCATCATGCAGTCAAGAAAAGTAAAAAATCTATTTCTTCTGATATACTGCCAAACCTTGTGTTTTTTGCTTGTTTTTTTACTATAGTGATTATTATAAAGGTTGTTTTCCATCTAAGTCCTCCACTTTACTTGCTTTAAAGACTTTTAAATCTGCAACTTCTATGTCATTTATTTCACAATATCTTTCTAGATTTTCAATAAAAACTTTTATATACCTAAGATTTGGATGTCTTTTTGCAAAGTAATTGATAAGATCATCCGTAATTTCTATTTCACTATTAGAACAAAAGTCTTGGATATCTTCTTTTGCAGTTTTTTCAAGTTTGATTTTTACTGTAAGTCTTGATTCAAATGCACCATCATTTTTAAGTTTTGCTAAGGCATTATCCATACCTACCACAAATATGATTGTTTCACTTTGGTCATGGATATATCTAATTGCATCCAAGATATCTTTCTTAGAACCAATAAGTAGTCTATCTATCTCATCTATTATTATGATTCTTGGTCTCTCATACAGTGCTTTTAGTATATTTTCCATCTTTGTAGTAGATGTTCCTACCACATCAGCTTCTAACTCAAAGCATAAGTGCTTTAAAAAAGATGGTAAACTCCAAGTAGGAGATGCTTCCAATAGTACTGCATTTTCATCTACTGCAATTTTTTCTAAAGCAAGTGATTTACCAATTCCATATTTACCATAAGCAATACCAAGTTTTGGTACTTTTGTTGGAAGGATTTTCAAATGTTGCAAACCCTCATTAATTTTGCTATAATTCTTCGTTTTTATAAACTTATATTGCATAATTGCTCCTGTTTGTTTAAATTAAGTCTCGCCAAAGACTCGAACAGGAAGTGATTATTTTCACTTCCTTATCCAATCTTTCTATTTTTGTATATATCAAAAGCCATCTCATATATTTCTGGATTTTTCTCTTTTAGTCTTTCATCTTTATTGTTCCAATCATCATGTTCTAGAACCCATACAAATCTGTCTGTTAAAGTTTTAAAAGTAGGGCGACCACCTTTTAATACTTTTTGTGGTTTGCCATCTTTATCTTTATTTTTAAAGTCATATTGATTTGATTCTTCTAGTTCTTCCTGATCTTGCTCAACCAAAGTAGAAGATTGTTCTAGTAACATATCTGTAACAGCTGTATGTTTAGTCACTGCAATAGTTTCTGCTTTTTCTCCATCATCAAGATTTTCAAGCGCATCCATCATTGTTGGATCATCCGCTTCTTCTGCTAACCTAACTGCTCTTCTCATCATTCTTTTTGATTGGTCTTGTTTTTTTCTTGCAATATAAGCTGCTTCTCTACTATTCCCTATTTGTTCAAAGTCAACAGCTTTGCAAATAAGCTGCATAGTTTCAGCATCATAAACAATTACTTCTCCCATATCATCAGTAGTCATAATTTTTACTTTCTTTCCAATGTATGGTATAAGTTCGTCGTGCCAGTATCTACAGCCTTGATGTCTTATTCCTGTATCTTTTGCACCTACACTTTTTTCAAAAGATTTACCAAGTAATAGATCAAGCATTCTTTCATCACCAATACTTTGCACAGGCTGTTTAAAGCTATTCCAAACAGCCATTGGAGTTTTACCTTTAAGTCCTCCATGCTTTTTTTGGTTATAAAACTTCTTAACCCATAAGTTAATGGCATTTTGAAGTTCATCTTTACTCATTGCAAAATTTAGTTTAATACCAATGTTTTCTTTGTTAATCATCCAAAGTTTTGCAAATGCATCCTCTTCCTCTTTTGCTCTCTCTTTAAATTTACGCTGTGCCATAATTTTATGACCGAATGTCTCTCTAGCTTGAAGCTCTTCTCTCATTGCTACATTGTGACCTATAAAACCATGAAGTTGTCTAAATAAACCTCGTGCTAATGTTCCAAAGGCACGCTCAATAAATGGTTTTTTCTCACCACTAAATGGAGGTGTAATAAGTAAGTCAATACCAAGATTTAAGCAGATACTTTCAAAGTGATTAGATGTAAATTCTTTACCATTATCAATAACAACAGTTTCAGGAATTCCAAAATTGAGTATTCCATCACGCAGTAATCTACTTACTGCAAAAGAGCTATTGCTATCTTCAACTCTAAAGATGACTCTTCTTGTCGCAATATCAATAAGACCAAGAACTGTATAACGCTTACCATCATTACAAATTACATCAGCTGGTGTAGCATCAAATTCCCAATAGTGGTTACGATATTTAGCTTTTTCACTTTCACTTCCTAGTGCTATTTGATATTTGTTTTTCCATGCATCAGGTGATTTTGCAAAAGTACTAAGCTGTGGATTAGCTTTTCTCCATTTATTATAAAAATTATTGAGTGCATCATAACTTGGCATAGTATCTCCAAAATGGCTGCACATAATAAAGTGGATATTCGATATAATTGGATGAGATGTCTTAAGAAAAAATCTTATAGCCATCTCTTGTTGTTCTGATGTAAGAGCTGTTTTGTTTTTCTTATTACTACCTCTTGCATCAATAAAACACTCAATAAGATTTTGACCTCTTGCTTTAGTCTCTTTATATTTCTTCAACCAATCAAAGAGCTGCTTTTGTGAAATCATTCCAAGAACATCAAACTCTATGTTTTTGTAAGCTACTTCGTCAAGCCACATTCCAGCACTCATACTATTATCCCGCTTCATATACATTTCTATAAGTTTGCACTTTGCTTTGGCTATCTCTTGTTTTAAAGGCGTTGCCAAAAGATACTTTTGTGTGAATTTTGCTTGTGAACTGTGAGTCTCTTCTTTCTTTTCAAGTTTATATCCATGTCTCTCAAGCTTCTTTTGGTATCTTTCAGGCAAGTCTTCTAATTTGTAGTGTTTAACTTTTTTTGATGCTCCCTCCAGTTTTCTTAGTTTTGATGGAGTATGTTTTAATCCTTTAAATAGTGCAGGTTGAGATACTTCAAGTAAATCTACAAGTTCTTTTTCTGTAAACTCCATTTTATTCCTCCTCTTTTTTTTTCCATGGTAGTGGTCCTATCCAAATTTCATCTTTTTTAAGTTGAGATATAATTTTTCTTACATCACCACTTTTTTTATTACTTGTTTTGGTTCCAGTTGAAATACCCTTAAACACATCATATAAAGTACTTCTATCCACTCCATATGCTTTTGCATATGCCATAGGAGAAAAACCACGTGCATCAAATCGTTCACGTAATGTCATTTCTTTAAAACTTTTTCTACTCATTATTAACCTTTCACTAAATACTCACAGTTAAGTCCTTGTTTGCTATGATAATTCGCAACAAAACACAACAAAAAGGACTTAAATATGAATAGTAATATGATTGAAGAATTTGAAAGAATTCAAAAAGAACTTACAAAAACACATGAAAACTATATGAAAGCAATCACTCCCACACTTAGCTTGTATATCTCAAATTATCACTTTAAAAAAGGAGAACCTATCTCTAAACATGAAGAAACTAAAACGATAGTCAATGAAGAACTTAATGATATATTAGACTATATGAATGGACTCTTTGAACATAGTCAAAGATGTTTTGATTTTGCAAAATTAATTCATAATAAAAAAAGAGAAGAGAAATAATTCTTCTCTTTGAGTTGTTAATACTTACTATTGAATCACTCAATAGTGACTCAAATATAAATACACTTACTCCTAACACTACACCACAGTCCTACCTTATGTTAGTCAGAATTTTAAGCCCGTCATCGTTTGCGTGGTTACGGGTTGAAATGTTAAAGAACTCATTTTTTATAGAAATTTTTTCTATAAAGATTCAATATATTGCTATATTGTGATATAATTCCCTCATATGTGTTGGAAATTATATTGGAAGTATATAGAAATAATTTCCATATGTCAAGCAAAATAAACTAAAAATATAGAAATTTATAGAAATTTTTTCAAGGACTAGTAATATGAATGGTGAAGAATTTAAGAAAATACGTGAAAAAATGGGCTTTTCACAGCCTAAAATGGCTGAAGAACTTGGTGTATCTACAAGACAAATTGGTAATTTAGAAAAAGGAATTACACCTATTAAAGAAATTTATGTAGAAAAAATTTCTAGTATGCATAAGAAATTTGATGAAATAAGAAATGGAGAAACTTTCAAAATTAATAGTAATGATTCTATTATTATAAATTTTTACCCAGATGTTTATGCTGCAGCTGGAGGTGGTGCAACAAATGGACACTCAAATGCAGTACCAATGTCATTTGATAAAGGATTCTTAGAAGCTCTTGGATTAAAACAATTTAAAAACCTTGATATGATAAAAGTAACTGGTGATTCAATGGAGCCTTTTATTCAAAATGGGGAGATGGTAATACTTGAAAGAAAAAACGAAGCTCAAAACAATGATGTAGTAGTTGCAAATATCAATGGACAAGTATATATAAAAAGATATGAAGCAGATCCATTTTTTAAGTGGATTAAATTAAAGAGCGAAAATGAGTTTTCAGGAGATATACTTTTAGAGAACCAAGAAGAGATGGATGCACTTTCTATTATAGGTATAGTTAGAGCAAAAATAAGACCATTTTAAAGAGGATAGAATAATGAATAAAGTTGAAAAGAAAGTTAAAATAGTTGCATTTAAAGATGATAAAGAAGCTAGATTAAAAAACTTAGATATGGTCAAAGAATCATATTCAAAAAAAGGATATGAATTTAAAGAGTATATTGACAATGGAAAAAATGATTCATATGTAATCTTCTTAGTAGATAAACAAAAACTAAAAAAAGACAATATAAAAAAATACCTTGGTTGGGGTATAGCTATAATTATATTTCTATTTTTAGTTTTACCAAGTGATGGAACTAACAAATCAAATAAAAAAGTAATCACACCCCAATCTCTAACAAAAGAATGGCCATTTACTGTTAATGAAGCAGTTTTAAAATGTTATATAGATAATGGCATTAAATCACCAGTTGTTGAAATAAATGGAACACCTTATGGATTAACTGGATTTGCAGATAATTTACATGGACAATCAAATATAAATGCACTAAATAAGTTCATAAGAAGAAATCCAAACATTAAAGGCACTAGAATTGATATAGGAGAGGTAACAAAAGAAGCACTAAAGCTTTGTAACTAAGTTTAATATAAAAAACATTTGTTTATAAAATGTGAGTAATATTGTTTTTATAAACCTACTTAATTATAACCTTACTAACTTTTTTCATACAAATTAATTTAGTTATATTGGTTATATTACTAGGTTATATTACCACGATTTTACAACATAAAACTCTTTTTAACACTCATACATAATATTTGAAAGATAGTTGATATAATCGTAGTTTGGAAGATGGTTTGATTTTTTGAACACTTATTGAACAATGTATAGTTGTTTTTGAACACTCACTTTTTTACAACATAAAGTAAAAAAACACCAAAACCACCATAAAATAGTACTTTCATTAAAAAAATGCCCCTTGGAATAGCACTTACTTTTTAAACACTACCCTACACTAGCATTGCTTACAATGCTTGGAAGTGCAATAGGTACTCAGCTATTAATTATGAGTAACTCTGAGCTTTTTAAGCTTCTATTGGCTTTTATAATACTTATTTATCTTTTTGTAAATAAAGTTGATATGTCAATCTCTATTTTTAAAACTTATCCAAAAAGCTCTTTTGTTGTTTATTCATTATTTACAGGGGTTGTAGGCGGACTTACTAATGTAATGGGACCTTTGCTTATGATATATGGAATTGAACTTAAGTATTCAAAAGCTGAGCTTATTCAAGCTATGAATATCTCTTTTTTATTTGGTAAAATTATTCAGATTGTGGTTTTTTTGATAAATGGAAGTTTTACAAGTGAGCATTTGTCATTTTCTTTTATGGCAATTTTTATAATCTCATTTTCACTATATTTAGGAATTAAGTTAAAAAAGAGAATGGATACCAAAGTTTATTTAAAAGTAATTAGAGCTGTATTATTTATTATTTCATTGATTTTAATCGCACAAGTGATAATATAAAGTATCAAATTAATTTTTTAACTTGATACTGTTTATTACTTAAGTTTTGTTTTTTCATCTTTTTTTATACCACAACTTTTTTTACCACAATTACAACCTTTATTTTTAGATATTGAATGATAGATATAATAAACTGCAAAAAGTGTTATTACTATTAATAATATTTTATCCATATAATTTTCCTTTTAAGTATGAGCTTTTGCTCATACTTATTATTTCATAGGTTTAGCTTCAACCCAAATAACCGCATCTTGGCTTAATTCTTTACCTTTATACTCTTTATCTGGACCTACACCAAGTGCGCAAAATCCCCATTGACCAGCTTTTGGAATGGCAAATGTAAACTCACCATCTTTATTTGCTTTTATTGTCATTGTTACAAATGAGTCTTGTGGTGCAGTAACTCTATCTTTACCCATTTTATTGTTTTTTGTATCTACATCTCTATTTAGATATTCAACTTCAATTTCAGCATAAGGAACAACTTTTCCTTTTGATTTTACTATTCCTGTAAAGCTTCCACCTTCCCAAATAGCATAAGGCTTTGTCAATGGAACAATTTCAGCTTTTAAGCCAAGCTCGCTATCCCAATCAGTTGGTGTACCTGCAACATTTATTATAGTTTTTGTAATTTGTTGAATATATGCATCTTCATTTTTTTCATAATATGGTTTTGGCTTTAATACTAAAATATGGTCACCCATTCTTCTAGCTTTATATTTTGATTCATATGCTTTTGCTTTATTATGATTTCCTTGAAAAGTAATAGAATTTAGACTTTTCATTAAATCTTTTTTCTTGCCTTTATTTATTACATAAAACTCTTCTACTCCTGCCATATCCATTGTATGCTCATCTGCAAATGGATGTGTAAATACATGCTTAAATTCAACAGTTTTCCCTTTAGGAAGAGCCATGTTATCAGTATAAAGCATTTGAAAGTGTGCAAATGCACTTGTTGCTAAAACTGTTGCAGCAATACTGCTAATCAAAATTTTCTTCATCTTGTTTTCCTTTTATATATTAATATTTATAGTCATTATCAATTATTAATTAGCTTTATCTTCACAAAGAAGATAAAGTTTTATACTATTCTGTTATATCAGAACCATTTATTTTTACTTGATGTCCTTCACCTGCATCAAAGATTGCAGTATAATCTCCACTTGGTTTATCAAATGTTACTTCACTATATTCATTCATTTTAGTGTTGAATATAATTTTTCCATCTTTTTCAACTTTAAATTTTACTCCTGTGGCACTACTTCCATCACTAAAACCACCCTCACAAGTGATTGTTCCATCTGCGTTATCAAAACAACTCATTATTGCACTATGTGCAAACATTGAACTTATCATAAAGCTTAATGCTAATACTATTTTTTTCATTTTTTTCCTTTCTTTTTATTAAATTGTATTTTTTTTAAATTAGACTTTATTTAGTCCTCCTTTCCAGTTTATACTTTTACTTGGATAAAAAGCCAAAATAAGAGTAATAAAAACTATTGCAAAATAGAATGCTGCCATGGCTTCCACTCCACTTAAGGAGAAAATATTTCCAACTGTAAAAGTTAAAGAAGACATTGCAATTCCTAAAAACACAGGGAAAAATATTGCAAATACCATCCATTTGTAACTATTTGTTTGCATTTTTACTACAATCATAGTTGCAATACAAGGTGGAGTAAGAATCATGAAAATTATAATTGCAGCTGCATGTAATGGAGTATAACCACTATTCTCAGCCATTGCTTCTTCTGCTCTTTTAGAATCGGCTTTGTTATTTTCATAAATACTTCCAAGTGTTGCAACTGCGCTTTCCCTTGCTGCAAAAGAGCTTAAAAATGCTACATTTATTTTCCAATCAAACCCAGCATATTGAGTAACTGGCTCTAAAGCTCTTCCTGTCATACCTAAAATTGAATTTTCAATTTTTTCGTTTTTCATCTCTCTTAAAACTTTTTTTCTATCTCTTGAGAGTTTTCTAATAGCTCTGTTTATTTTTTTTGCTTCTTTATCTCTTTTGGGTTTTAAGAATGTATAATAGTTTGCATTTATTAATTTAAATTTTTTATCAAGCTGTTTTGCATCTTCTTTTGATGTAGCTGCCATTCTTTTTGCTCTATAACCATCATAATAGTTTAATAAATCTGAAACCTCTTTTTTTGTATCTACTAGTTCATAATATTTGTTGTTTTTAATTTGTTTATCAAATTTACTTAAATATGCAAGTGATTGCTTTTCGTATTTTAAAGCTGATTCTTCACTTAATCCTGGAAACTCTAGCATTGCAAATAGTATAACTGCTACTGCTAATACAATTGTTACAACTTTTTTAATATATATCCACACTTTTTGGAAAGATCTTATAAATACACCTTTAATTGTTGGAACATGATAAGGAGGTAACTCCATTACAAAAGGAGCTGTTTGTCTTGTTTTTAGTACTGTTGTTGTTAAGAGTTTTGCAATTAATAGTGCAATAAAAATAGTAATTGTTGAAATGAAAAACATCATCAATGCCATTTCTGGTTTGAAAAAAGCTCCTAATAAAAGTGTATAAAAAGGCACTTTGGCAAGACAATTCATATATGGAACTGTTAATATTGTAGCCATTCTTGCTCTTTCATCACTAATTCCTTTTGTTGACATAACACCAGGAACTGCGCAACCTCCTACCATTGCTCCACCTAATACTAAAGGAAGAGTAGATTGTCCATGTAAACCAAACTTTTTAAAGATTTTATCAAGAATAAAAGCCATTCTTGGCATATAACCTACATCTTCCATAATTGCAATTAATGCAAATAGAATAAAAAATATTGGAATATAGTTTAATAATGCAATTGAACTATTTGTCATCCAGATAAAAAAATCTGTTATCATAGGCACTTGGGTAAAATCAGCTTTTGGTAATATATCAATGATAAAGTTTTTCATTGAAGCTAATATAGGCCAAGTATAATCTGTAAGTTTATATCCATAAACAATAGATATTTGGTAAACTAAGAATATAATAAATAGTAATATTGGTATTGCAAATACTCTATTTAATACTATCTTGTCAACTTTATCAGTTAAGGTTTCTTTATTTTTATTGTGATTTTTTACGCATTCATGATATATAACATCAGCAGAGTCATATCTAAATGTTGCAAGAAAAGAGATTGTATCTTTATCATGAAGTGTATGAAAACTCTCTATTTCTTTATCAATTTCTTCTTTTTTTATTTCTGAGCCAACATGTTCTAAAATAGTTGGATCTTCTTCAAGAAGTTTGATTGCAAGCCATCTTTTACTTAGGTGACTTTTACTATTTTCTAAAAGTTTTTCAATCTTTTCTATATGAATTTCTAACTCTTCATAGTTTATTTTAAACTCTTCATAGTGTGTCTTTTTTTCAAAAGTATCAGTAATCGTTTGCATAAGCTCTTTTCCACCAATGCCTTTTGATCCACTTGTCTCAACAACTGGACAAGAAAGCATTTTAGAAATCTTTTTTGAATCAATTTCTAAGCCTCTATTTTTTGCTATATCAATCATATTTAATACAACAATAACAGGTATTCCTATCTCTAAAAGTTGAAATGTAAGGTAAAGGTTTCTTTTTAAGTTTGAAGAGTCAATTACATTTACAATAATATCAATATTTTTTTCTTTTGAATTTGGATTACTCTCATCAATTATAAATTTTTTTGCAACTTTTTCTTCTTGTGAAAATGAGCTAAAAGAGTATGTTCCTGGTAAATCTACCATCTCAACTTTGTAATCTTCATATTTGAAAAATCCAGTTTTTTTATCTACTGTTACACCAGGATAGTTTGCAATGTGTTGTTCAATTCCACTTACAAGGTTAAAAATTGTAGATTTACCACAATTTGGTTGACCTGCAAGACCTACTTTTATTTGCTTCATATCTTAACCTCAATTAAAGAAGCTTCACTTTTTCTAATACTTATATAATAGTCTTGTATTTTTAATTCCATTGGGTCAAATAAAGGTGCTTCTCTAATAACCTCAATCTCACTATTCATAACAAAGCCCATATCTAACAGTCTTCTTAAAAGTTTTCCATCAGTTCTTATTTTTTTTATTTTTGCTTTTTGACCTTTTGATAAAGAATCAAGCATAATCATTTTTTTATTCAAAATATAACCTTTAGTAATTATGATAATCGTTATTGAAATATTAAGATATTAAAACTTAAAATATTATAATAAATACTTAAAAAAATAAAATTTCTTTTTTAGAAATTACCATAAAAAGGTTGTTTGTTATTAAAATGTCACTAAAATATGAAAAATTAAGAAGTTAAAATTATAAGAAAAAATTATAATTTTTATGAAGTTAGGTCATAAAACTACCCCTGAAACTCTTAAGATGTAAAATTCGCAAGAAACATCTGAAGATAAAAAATCAAGAAACAAAAAGGGACAATAAAAATGTTCCAGAGGCAGTTTTATGACCTATATACACTCCAAAAGGAGTGTATAAAATTAGAAACTATATACTAATGTAGCGTTTAATTGATTCATATCAGAACCAACCCAACCATTTACATCATCTGTATTAAAGTATGTGTATCCAACATTTGCTTTGATATTATCAGATACTTTGTATCCTAACCATAAAGTTGTTTCTTCAGCATCATACTCTTCTTGTGAATCTGTCTTATAATCATTAAAGATTCCATAAATTAAAGTAGCATTTAAATTTCCAAATGATTTGCTTAAACTTGCATAGTAAGTCTCTGCATTTCTATAATAAAAAGCATCACCTTCTTCAAATGGACTTAAAGACTCTCCAGCTGCTCCATATCCAATAAATGGGTCTTTGTCATCTCCAACTTTTGCATAACCAATAGCTGCATTAACTCCAAAGATTTTTGTACTAGCTTTTAAATGAAAAAAGTCAGTATCATCTTGATTTAAATCATCATCCATTTTTTGTTGAACATAGTCTGCTCTAATAGAAAATTTATCATAATCAAGATTTAATCTTCCACCTAATTTGTAGTGATTATCTGGTAAATATACATCATAAACAGTTGCTTTGATATTATCATTGAATTTATGAGTAATACCTAATTTATATGCACCTTTACTATCATTGATATTTTCCATAGGTCTATAATCTCTTGCATAAACTCTACCAATTTTTTTAGACCAGATTGCTTCAACTGCTGTATCACCAAATACTGCATCAAGTTTAACTGCATCATGTGTTTTTGCAAACCAGTCAGAAACAATAAATTGTCTACCAGCTTTAAGTGTGAAATTCTCATATTGATATTTTACAAAGAACTCTTCTGCATCAATGTCTTTTTCATCACCATTTTCATAAAATCTCTCACTAGCATCTCCACTACCTTTCCAAGTTTCAAGGCTATCATGCTCTTCAAATAGAGTTTTATATGCTCTAAATTTAGTAGTTAAACTAAGATTATTCCAAACACCTGTTTCATACTTTAATGCAAATGAACCAACACTATAAGCAGTGTCTTGATAATAGTTTCCTACTTTTTCATCAACATTTCTTGTTTCATAAGTAACTGCAACTTCTCCACTTACTTTTCCATTTGTTAAAGCTTCGTGTAAACTATTTGCACTCGCGAATGTGCATGCACTTAAAGCTAATGAAGCGATTAAGCTTAATTTGATACTTTTCATTGTTTTCCTTTTTCCAAAGTGTTTAAACTTTATTTTTACAGTAATTGGTAAAATTAAGTTTATTTTAAAAGTATAATTAATTAGTGGGTCTAAAAAGTAAATTTTTTATGTGATTATTTATAATTTTAAAGTTTTAAAAATTTTCTTTGCAGAATTCACTTTTTCGTTATATAATAAAGAAAAAGGAGAAAATATGACATATACATATCATAACCCAACATTAATAGAGTTTGGAAAAGAAAAAATCGAATCTATTTCTAGTTATATACCTAAAGATGCAAAAGTTTTATTTGTTTATGGTGGAGGATCTATTAAGAAAAATGGTGTTTATGAACAAGTTGTAAAAGCTTTGGAAAAATATGAATCTTTTGAATTTAGTGGAGTTGAACCAAATCCTACAGTTGAGACTATGAATAAAGCAGTAAAAATAGTAAAAGAAAAAAATATCAATTTTATATTAGCTGTTGGAGGAGGCTCTGTTATTGATGGATGTAAATATTTAGCAGCAGCTTCATTATATGAGGGTGATGCTTGGGACTTTTTAGATGGAACTGCACAACCTACAGAAGCTTTACCTTTGGGTGTGATTTTAACTTTGCCTGCAACGGGAAGTGAATCTAACTGTGGTTCAGTAGTTTCAAGAAAAACAACAAATGAAAAAAGATTTTTCTTTTCACCTAAAGTTTTTCCTATGTTTGCAGTTTTAGACCCAAGTGTTATGATAACACTTGATGATAGACAATTATCAAATGGATTAATAGATGCTTTTGTTCATACATGTGAACAGTATCTTACTTATCCAAATGACTCTTTACTGCATGATGGATATAGTGAAACTATTTTAAAAGGTTTAATTACTCTTGCAAATAATTGGAATAAAAGAGATACTTACCATTGGCAAGAGAATCTAATGCTTTTAGCAAATCAAGCTTTAAATGGATTTATTGGTTCAGGAGTACCTCAAGATTGGGCAACTCATATGATAGGACATGAACTAACAGCATTTTATGGTCTTGACCATGCAAGAAGTTTAGCAGTAGTTCAACCCCAACTTTTAAGAGTAATGTTTGAAGATAAAAAAGAGAAACTTTTACAAATGGGACAGAATGTTTTTAATATAGATGATGCACAAAAGACAATAGAAAAAATAGAAGAGTTATATCACTCTTTAGAAGTTTCAACAAATCTAAATGATTATGAAATAGATGATAAAGTTGTATCAAATATTACAAATGCTTTAGAAAAACATGAGATGACAGCAATTGGTGAAAAACAAAATATCACACTTGATAAGATAGAACAAATACTTACACTAACTATGAAATAAATCTAAAGGGGAAATATCCTCTTTAGATAAATAATATTTATAATTATATATTTATTTTTTCAGTAAAATAAATTTTAAAAGAATATAAATAACTATTAATATTATTTTAGCTACTATTTTAATACAAAAACAAATAAACAGGAAAAATAGTATGCAAAATATAATAAAAACCCTACTTATAATATGTATAACAACAATAGTATTAAATGCACAAGAATTAAAAAAAAGCAAATATGATATAAACCAATGTATAAAAATAGAATATACAAAAGAAGATATAAAAAAATATAAAAAATTAATACAAGAGGGTGAACTACAAGGATATAGTTGTGCAGGTATATACTATGCAAGACAAGGTAACTTTGATGAAGCAATAGATTACTTTAATAAAGGAAAAGAAAAAGGAAGTATAGAATCATATGCACAATTAGGAAGTCTATATTTAAGTTTTTTACATGATAATAAAAAAGCAGTTAAAAACTTTAAAGTAGCAGCAAATGCAGGACATGGAAAATCAGCACATAATTTAGGTGTGTATTATTATAAAAACTTTAAATATGATGAAGCATATAAATGGTTTATGAAATCATATGAAACAGGAGATATGAACTCACTAATTTCTATTGGACTGATGTATATAGACCAAAAAAAATATGATGAAGCATATAAATGGTTTATGAAATCATATGAAACAGGAGATATGAACTCACTAATTTCTATTGGACTGATGTATATAGACCAAAAAAAATATGATGAAGCAATAAATACTTTTAAAAAAGCTGGAAAGTTAGGCTATGCTCAAGCATATCATAGTCTAGGAATATTTTATAGAAAAAATAAAGCAAGAAAAAATGATGAAGAGGGAATAAAGTATTATAAAAAATGTTATGAAATGGGATATGGATTATGTGCGGGTGCCATAGGACAATATTATGAAGAAGATAGGAAAGATTATAAAAAAGCAGAAGAGTGGTATAAAAAAGGTTTTAAACTTAAAAATGAAGAGTCAACTTCAAGATTGGGTTTATTATATGACGAAATATTAAAAGATTATGATAAAGCAATTTATTGGTATGCAAAAGGATTTAATGAGGTTAAGTGTATAGATTGTGCTTTTAATTTAGCTATGTTATATAATATTGATAAAAAAGATTATAAAAAAGCAGAAGAGTGGTATAAAAAAGCTGCTAATTTTAAAGATATAGGTGCAATGTATAACTTGGGTTATATGCTTGAATATGATTTAAAAGATTATAAAAAAGCAGAAGAGTGGTATAAGAAAGCTGCTAAATTAGGACATAAAAAAGCTATTAATAAACTAAATGCTTTAGGAGTATCATATGAGTAATGATATAACTAAAGGAAATGCATTTCATAAAGAGGGTGAAGTAGTACACTTAAATGAATTTTGTACTAAAGAGAATGAAGCAATAGAAGAAGATATAAAAACTAGAATCGCTTATATGGTTATATCAAATGAAGATATTAAAGAACTATTAGACTCAAATAACGATAAACAAACTATCTTAAATAAAGTAATAGAAGAATATAAACCTTATTTGATAAAAGCTGTAGAAAAAGAGAGTACTGAAAATAATAAACCCTTGATTTTTGATGATTTACGTGGTGTAACTGAACAAATAGTTGATAAAAAATTGGTAAAACTTTGTACCACTCAATTGTATAACTCAAAATCTTATGGAAGTGTATTAAAAGCAAAGAAATATCATCATGCATATAAAAAAGTATTAGAAAAAAATCTAAAAGAGAATCTTGAGAAAAAAAGTACATCTTTTTTTACATATAATAAAAATAGTTGTCAACAAATTTTAAAACAAGAAGTAAATAAAACTTCAAAAAAACCAAATAAAGATGAACAAGCATATATAGTACTATCTATGCCATATGTTTATAATATAAAAGATGGTTCTAAAACAAAAGAGTTAGAACTAATATCTTATGAAGATAAAATAATAGCCTCTTTTATGCCGGAGTTAATAGTCGAATATGGAATATTTTTTGATGGAACAAATAATAATATATATAATATAGATTTTTATAAAAACTTTAAAAAGTTTTTAAAAGAGCCTGCAAAAGATATAGAAGATGGATTAAATGAAAATGATGAGTTTGGTAAACCAAAATTAAAAGATAGAAAACAAGGAACAATTGAAGAATACATCCTTTCAATAGATAACCCAGAGTTTACAAAAAAAACAAAAAAAATGATTATAAATCAAATGAACAACGCTTCAATAAGATATTTTGATAGTAAATCGGTTTTTATTGTAGGCAAGGATGAAATTATAACTACTAAAAAAGCAGAAAAAGATTCAAAAAAAGTATTTGATTATTTACTTGATGTAAAAAATAGTAAAAAAGATGCAAAAGAAAAAACTATTTCTGATTATATAATAAAAGAAATACTTCCAGATGATAATGAAGATAGTAGCTTTACAAATGGTGAAACAAATATTAGTAGATTATATGAACTTTATGATGGAGATGATGTAAAGAAAAACAAAGATGCTCTTCCAAATACTAGATTTAAACTTTATGAAAGTGGTTCTGGAACTTTTAATCCTTTTATACAAAAAGATTATGAAGATGACTCTGTAGTTGGATTGGGTCTTGGAATGGGAGAGAGTGGAGTAATAGCACATTGTTTATACTCTTGTATAAAAATAGCTGAACAATTAAGAAAAGATTCAATAACACATATAGATGAACTAGTTTTAGATGTATTTGGATTTAGTAGAGGTTCTACTAGTGCAAGACATTTTATTTGTACACTTTTGAAAAATACACAATTGGTAAAAAATGAAAAAAGAGAATATACAATAAAAACAAAAGATAGTAAAGATATTTTTTATGAATTTTTTGGAAGTAATGGTTATGTAAGAATTGGAAGTAAGACTATTTTTAATCCACTTAGAACAGATATAGAGTATATTAATCCAAATAACAATAATCATAGAGTTTATAATCCTTTTTATAAAGAAAAAGAGATAACAATTGAATCAATCTCTTTTAGATTTGCAGGATTGTTTGATACAGTAACACATTATGGAATTATGCAATCAAATGATTCTGATGATTTAAATATAAACTTTTTTGAAAATGATAATAATAAAAAAGTAGGGCATGTAATTCATCTAATGGCAGATGATGAGTTTAGATATAACTTTGAAGCATACTCTATCTTTACAAATATAAATAAGCACTATTATAAACAAAGTACAGAAAAAAGAGAAGATGGTGGTGCAAGATTTGAAGAGTTCTATCTTCCTGGAGCACATGCAGATGTGGGAGGGGGATATAATGAAGAAAATGAATTGGTTTATCTTGGTGATTTTATAATAGAAGAGAAAAAACTACCTGAATACTTAAGAAAAAATATACAAAAGTGGAATAATAAATATAATTGGTTAAAAAATAATGCATTAATACAAAAAGATTCAAAAAAAGAAATAAAAGAAATGAAAGAAAAACAAAAAGAAAGAGAAAATGAAATAGAGAAATTAAAAAAAGAACTAGAAAAAGAAAATAAATCAAAAAATGAGAAAGAGAAACTAAAAGATGATATTGAAAAATTGGAAAATAAAGAAGGTTTTTATTACTATATAAAAAATCAATATAAACTTAATCCAAGAGAAGATATTTGGGGAAACTCTTCAAATTGGGAATATCATTTACATTTATATATGTATAAACCAAAAGTATCAAATAAATATGAACATGTAGCTATGAGATTAATGTATGATAAAGCTGTATATGTAGATTCAAAAACACAAAAAAATAGAAAAGATGAGTTTGAGATGGTTCCTTTTGGTAAATTTAATTATAGTTTTAAAGATGATGAAACTTTAAAAGAAACATATAAAGCACTTAAAGAGCATAAAGTTTTAAAAAAAGAGAATACAAAAATATATAAAGAGTTAAAAAACAACTATTTACACCACTCTTCACAAGTTGGAAACTTTGTAAATAAACCTTCAAATGAGAAAAAAGATGAATATGAGCTATATGGAAAGAGAGTTATTTATTCTACAAAGGGCAAAGAGTTTACTAGAGGATGATTAGTGTTTAATTAATTTTACTCTATTTAAATGGTCTCCTCGTCTGTTTTAATCACTCCCTAGAGGGAGTGCATAATAAGTTATTAAAACTTATAATTAAGTCTTAAAGTTGCTGATCTTGATGCTCCTGGCATTGTACTTGATCTCCAATAATCTTTATCAAATAGATTTAAAATACCAAGTGTAATATTTACATCTTTATATTTCCAACCTAATAATGAATCTACTCTATTGAAACTATCTAAAGTACTTTCATTTCCACTTCTATCATAGAAGTATCTTTTCCCTACATGTGTAACTCCAAGTTCTGTATAGAAGTTTTTTGATGAAGGCGCATATCTTACAAAAATATTTCCATTGATATTTGCAGTGTTACTTAAGTAATTACCCTCATTATCAGGATTTGATTTATCTTTTATAACTTTTGCTTGCATTGTTCCTATAGAAGCTCTTAGATAAAAGTCTTCATAAACTTGACCAATTATACTTAGTTCTGCTCCTCTTGATCTCTCTTTCCCTCTTTGATACCATTTTGTTAAATCAGGTTCCCAATCAGGTCTATATCTAATATTAAAATGTTCAATTTGATATAAAGAAAAAGTACTACTTAGTTTATTATCAAACCAATCACTTTTAATTCCTACTTCATACTGTTCATTGTATTCAGGTTCATCATTAAAAGTGTTAGAATCAGCACTAGCACTTACACCTAAATAACTATTTCCTCCATAAGGTGAAAAACTTTTATTATATGAAGTATAAATAGTATGATCTTCATTTATATCATAAACAACTCCTACTCTTGGGCTAAAAGAGTCACCATCATAAGAGCTGTGATTATTTGAAATATCTGAAGAACTAAATGAGTATTTATCAAACCTTCCACCTAAAACTAGTTTTAAAGAAGGAGTTAAAGAGATAATATCTTCTAAAAAAATACCTTTTGAAACCCCTTCATGCTCATTTTTTATTAGTGCATCTTTCTTTTCAGTTCTTGTCCATGAAGAAGAATCAAAAGGGTCAAATAATTGATTTCTTGTATAGTATAACTCTGGAGTTCTTTTCTCTTTACTGTAATCAACTCCTAAAGTTAAATTATGCAAAATATTACCTGTTTTTACTTCACCATTAAGTGTTAATGTATTTGAAATTGTCTTATTTTCTGTTTCTTGCCATGCATAACTTTGATTTAAAAGTTTAGTAGTAGTGTCATAACTTCCTAAATAGTAATGGTCAAAATTTTGTTCAGCTTCTCTATATGCAGCTGCCCAATTTAGACTCCATTTATCATTGATTTGATAATCTAAACTAGATCTTAATATTTGTAATCTATCTTCTACATAATCTCCATTGTGAGCAAAAGCTTTGTCATAAGATATACCCATTAGGTCATATTGTGTCTTATTTGGACCTCTATCAGGTGTTCTTTTTGCATAATCATAAGTATATTGAGCTGTCCATTTTAAATTATCATTGTTTGTAATAGTAATACTTGGAGAGAACATTTTACTTTCATTTTCTATATTTTTTTGAATGCTATCTCTAAAAGTTTCACCTTTTGTCACATCACTTACAAATCTAATTGCAACATTCTCATTTACTACTTGATTTATATCTAAATTTGCTCCTTTGTTCTTCCAAGAGCCCATTGAAAGACCAACATTACTAGAATTATCAAAGTTTGCATATTTACTTACCATATTAATAACTCCCCCACCATTACTTCTTCCATAAAGCAATGAAGCAGGTCCTTTTAGTATCTCAACCCTTTCAATATTAGCAGTGCTTCTTCTTACTTGTCCACTTTCTCTAATACCATCTCTATAAATATCATTTGTATCAGCTCTAAAACCTCTAATAAAAATATTATCACTTCTCATGTCATATGTAGTATCAATACCAGCATTTCCTTCTAGTATTGAACTTAAATCATTTGTTCCATAGTTTTTGTTTTTTTGAATATTTAAAGTATCAATAGTCATAGGAGTTTGTTTTATGCTCATATTATTTCTTGTAATAGAAGCATTTTCATAATTTACATATCCTTTTGTTATATCGTCTTCTTTCATAGCTTCAATATAAACAGTTGGAAGGACTGCGTTAAACTCTTTTTTCTCTTTGTTACTTTTTTTGTTTTCAAGGGATTTTGCATTAAGTAAGCTTTGTGCTGTTGTTAAGCTTAGCATTACTACAAAAGATGAAGTAACTAATTTTTTCATAAATTTCCTTTGTGTATGTGTATAATATTAATAATAATTATCAATAATATTTTAGGGCGCGGATTATTACATAGGAAAGCTTAAAAAATTATAATACACTTTAAAATTATTTAAATTTTGAGAAGAGTTAAAGAAATATGAAAACTAAAGGATTTTATCCCTTTAGTTTTTTGTTGAGCAACAATTTGTGTCTGTGCAACAAGCATCTTTTTGTGTAGCACTAAAGTTTGTTATTTTTTGTTTTTTTTCCATATCACAACTATTATCTTCACAAGTTGATTGTTTTGGTTTATCTTTTATTGTTTTTAAAATTCTCATAGAGTTAAATATAGCAAGTAAAGCTACTCCAACATCAGCAAAAATTGCTTCTTTCATACTAATCATAGCACCAGCACCTAAAGCAAGAAATGCAACTTTTATAGCCATTATAAAAATAATATTTTGATATACAATAACTTTTGTTTTTTTAGCAATTTTAATAGCATCACTAATTGATTTAATATTATCATTTAAAATAACAACATCAGCAGATTTAACTGCTAAATCACTTCCAACTCCACCCATGGCAAATCCTACATCTGAATTTGCTAATGTTGGTGCGTCGTTTATTCCATCTCCCACAAAAGCTGTAACTTTATTTGTTTGTTTTTTTATGGCTTGGAAGTTTGTTAATTTTTCTTGAGGTAAAAGTTCATATTTTACTTCATCAATTCCTAATTGATTTGCAACATTTAAAGCAACCTCTTTTTTATCACCTGTTAACATATATGTTTTATGAATATTTAAACTTTTTAGCTCACGAATTACTTCTTTTGCTTCAACTTTTATAATATCACTTACTACAATATACCCAGCAAATTTAGAATCTATTGCAATAAATACAACATTTAAATCTTCTTTTATTTCATCATAAGTAACTTTAAAATTATCTAGAAGTTTTTTATTTCCTACTAAAATCTCTTTATTATCAATTATTGCTTTTACTCCAAGACCACTTAACTCTTCATGTTCAGTTATTAGTTTAGAATCTACTGTTTTATCAAAAGCTTTTACAATTGATTTTGCTATTGGATGGGTTGAAAAACTCTCTGCATAAGCAGCAAATTTTAAAAGTTCTTCTTTTGAAATATATTTGCTATTTATATTTGTAACTTCAAATACTCCATGTGTTAATGTACCAGTTTTATCAAAAATTATATTTTGAATCTCTGTTAATTTTTCTATATAATTAGCACCTTTTACAAGTACTCCTCTTTTTGATACTGCACCAATTGCACTAAAAAATGATAATGGAATAGATACAACTAAGGCACAAGGACAAGAAATAACTAAGAAAATCAATGCTCTTTCTATCCAATCTGCAAATTGTGCATCTTCAATTAATAGTGGAGGAAGTATTGCTAAAAGTGCAGCTAATACAACAACTATTGGAGTATAAATAGTTGCAAATTTTGTTATAAATTTTTCTGCTTTTGCTTTTTTTGATGAAGCATTTTCTATAAGTTCTATGATTTTAGCAACAGTTGAATCTTTGTATAGTGAAGTTACTTTTATATAGCAAGCTTTTGAAGTATTTATAAATCCACTTAAAACTTCTTGTTCTTCTTTGATATTTTTAGGTTTAAACTCTCCTGTTATTGCACTTGTATCAAAAGAGTTATTCTTTGATAATAATACTCCATCAACTGGAACTTTTTCTCCTACTTTAACTAAAATAGTATCACCAATTTTAACCTCTTCAGGTGCTTTTTGAACAATCTCTTCACCATCTTTTACATTTGCAAATTCAGGTTTTATATCAAGTAATGAATTAATACTATCCCTTGAGTTATTAACAGCAACTGCTTGGAACATTTCACCCACTTGATAAAATATCATAACAGCAATCCCCTCAACATACTCACCCAAGGCAAAAGCACCAATTGTTGCTATTCCCATCAAAAAGTGTTCATCAAAAAGTTTTCCATTTGTTAAGTTTTTAACAGCTTTGTATAAAACATCCCAACCAACTAAAAAGTATGCTAATAAGTATACTGCAAGTTGAAGCGTTTCATTTTGTATATAATTGTATGAAATGTATGTTAAAACAAGTGAAACAATAGTTATACCTAAAAGTTTTTTATCAAGTAGTTGCCAAAAACTTCTTTGTTGTTGTTTAATATTATCTTTTTCAATAACTACTTCTCTTTCAATCTTTTGAATCTCTTTTTCTATTTTATCAAGTAAATTTTCTTCTACTGTTTGTTCAAAACTTAATGTTGAAGTTGAAAAATTCAGTTTAACATTATTTAGTTCATCTAATTCATTTAATCGTTTTTCAATTTTTCCTGCGCAGTTTGCACAATCAAGATTTTGTAATTTAACTTTTTGCATAATTATCCTTTTATTATATGCTCTAATCCCATATCGTATATTTTTTTAATATGTTCATCATCTAGTGAATAAAACATTTGCTTTCCAACTCTTCTTGGTTTTACAATTTTTGAATTTTTCAATACTCTTAATTGGTGTGAAACAGC
Organism: Malaciobacter canalis; assembly: GCF_008000835.1. Classification (GTDB taxonomy): domain Bacteria; phylum Campylobacterota; class Campylobacteria; order Campylobacterales; family Arcobacteraceae; genus Malaciobacter; species Malaciobacter canalis. The sequence goes on along the minus strand of NZ_CP042812.1, from coordinate 1,902,577 downwards.
AGATTGGCTTACATTTATAAGTTCACTAATTGCTCCAACACATAACTCTTCTTCTTTTAAAACAGCAATAATTTTTATTCTAGTAGTATCAGCAAAGGCTTTAAACAGCTCTGCCACATCATATAAAGTTTCATCACATATTAAAACTTTTTTTACTTTTTCTACTTCTTTTGAGTGATCACAACATTCTGTTGACATTTTATTCCTTTGTTATATGTACATATGAATATGTAATCATATGATATCGATTCTTAAAAATAGATTAGATTTTTAAAATATAATTAAGTAAAATCAAATATAATTATTTAATTTATAAGTATATGAAATAATTAAATTATATTAGTAAAGTGGTCTATTTTATGAAAAATAATAAAAATAATAAATTATCAATTCTTTTTGTTTGCAATGATGATGAGTGTATTTCTCAATTATTAGAGCTTTTAAAACAAGAGTATGATATAGATGATATTGTTGTTTGTAAATCAAAAGAAGAGGCTTATGCTTTATATTTGCAAGGTAACTTTGATATTGTCTTAACTAACTTTTTACTCTCTGATGAAGATGGAAAAAAGATGGTAAAAAAAATAAGAAAAATAAATGAAGACCAAATTTTTATATTAATCTCAAAATTTAATAAGAAAAAAGATTTAATAAAAGCTATAAAACTTCGAATTAGATACTATATTCAATATCCAATAAAGAAAAAAGAGTTAAAAGAGGTTTTTGACTCTTGTATTAAAAGACTCTCTCATAGATATGAAATAAAATATGTTAATTCTGTTTTAGAGCATTATAAATTAGCTGTTGATAACTCTACTATTCTTTCAAAAGCTGATAAAAAAGGAAGAATTACATATGCAAACGAAGAGTTTTGCAGAATCTCAAAATATAACTTAAATGAACTACTTGGAAAACAGCATAATATCTTAAGGCATGAAGATATGCCAAAAGAGACTTTTAGACAAATGTGGGAAACAATTAAGCAAGAAAAAAAGACATGGAAAGGTATTGTAAAAAATAGGGCAAAAGATGGAAGTTTTTATATAGTAGATGCTACTATTATTCCTGTTTTAAATCAAGACAATGAAGTTGTGGAGTATTTAGGAATTAGACATGATATTACAGAAATCGAAAGTTATAAAAACTTATTAAAAGATAAGCTAGATACTACTTCAAAAGGTTTAAGTGAAAAGGTACATTTAATAAAAGAGTTTGAAAAAGCAATTGATGTTAGTACTTCTTTTACAAGAACTGATACAAAAGGCGTGATAACTTATGTAAATGACAAGTTTTGTGAAGTGTCAGGTTTTAGTGAAGATGAGTTATTAGGAAGTACTTTTAAGTGTGTAAGAGATGATGAAGTTTCTACAAGAGTTTATAAAAATATGTGGGAACAATTAAAATCAAAAAATATTTGGAGAGGCATACTTAAAAATAGAACTAAAGATAAAAAAGCTTACTATATGGATACTACTATTATTCCAATAGTAAATATAAATGATGAGATTATTGAGTATATAAGTATAAAACACAATGTTAGTGAGATTATATATTTAAATAAAGAGATTATTGATACACAAAAAGAGGTTCTTTACACTATGGGAACTATTTGTGAGGGCAGATCAAATGAAACAGGAAATCATGTAAAAAGAGTTGCAGAATACTCATTTTTGATGGCCAAAAAATGTGGCTTACCAAGAAAAGATTGTGAACTTTTAAAGCTTGCTTCTCCTGTGCATGATATTGGAAAAATAGCTATTGAAGATGAAATCTTAAAAAAACCTGCAAAACTAACTGATGCAGAGTATGCAAAGATGAAAGAGCATGCTAGACTAGGTTATGAAATGCTAAAAAATTCAAATAGAGAAATACTTAAAGCAGCTGCAACAATTGCTTATGAACACCATGAAAGATGGGATGGTAAAGGTTATCCAAGAGGTTTAAAAAAAGATGAAACACATATTTATGGAAGAATAACAGCAATTTGTGATGTTTTTGATGCATTAGCTAGTAAAAGATGCTATAAAGAGGCTTGGCCATTAGAAAAGATACTTAAACTTTTTAAAGAAGAAAGAGCAAAACAGTTTGATCCAAATTTAGTAGATATTTTTCTTAATAATTTAGATGAATTTTTAACTATTCAAAAAAATTATGAAGATGAGTTTTAATATACTACTTTTATAGGAAGATAAAAAGTTAAATCAAAATTTTCATTTTCATTTAGAAAATGGTTTTTATGATAATGTACAAATGATGGCAAAGTTGTAGCCTCATATCCAGACTTTGGAAGCCAAAAGTGATAAACATATCTCAAAAAGACTAATACATCTCCATATACACCTTTTAAATGAAAAGATGCACATAAGGTTTGGGGTATTTGCATAGTTGAAATTTCAAAGCTTAACTCCTTTGGAACCTCAATTGCTGCAACATAACTGCACTCATTTAAAGGTGTTATTGTAGGATTATCATGTAAAAGTGCAAGTTGTGTATAGTTTGTAAGTTTATATTCATATGCTAATGCTTTTAACTTTTGCCATATTTTACTAATTGATTTATCATAACCTTTATGTCTTATGTATACACAATATCTTTTTGGAACTAATTCAATTTGCATATTAATATCTTTAAAAGTTTTATTCTCTTTAATTAAAAATTTTGAGTATTCAATATGCCCTGATTTTCTCCATGAAGTAGGGGTATATGAAAATTTATGTTTAAAAGCTTTTATAAATGAAGAGTGTGAAGAGTATCCACATGTATTTGCAATTTCACTAATAGTTGAATGGGTATTTGTAATAAGTAAATTTGCCGCTTTTTGTAATCTTGTTGATGTTATAAAATCAAATAGATTTTGATTTGTTTCTTCTTTGAAGATTCTATGAAAATGGTATTTTGAAACACTATTTAGTTTTGCTAAATCATCTAATGTTATATTTGAATCAATATTTTTATAAATATAAAATAGTGTTTTATTTACTATATTTGCTCTTTGTATTTTTGTATCTTTTTTCATAAAGTTATTATATCAAAAAAAGCAATATAGAACAAAAAAATTGCAATTTAAGATAAAGAAATAGAATCAAAAATTATATATAATTTCATCGTAATAAAAATTGAGGGAAAAAAATGAAAAGGTCTTATATTAGAAAAATTTTAGATGCAATAGATAAAGATACAATCTCATTTGCAGGGGGATTACCAAATGAGGATTTGTTCCCTTTAAAACAAATTAGTAAAGCCTCTAAAAAAGTTCTTAAAGACAAAAGTTCTTTGCAGTATAGTAAGTCTCAAGGAATAGATAGCCTAAGAGAAAAGATAGCCAACTTTTATACTAAGGTTTATAATCTAAAGACGACAAAAGATGAGATTTTAATAACAACTGGAAGCCAACAAGCTTTTGATATTATATTAAAAAGTTTAAATGTAAATAATTTAATTGTGGAGAGTCCTTCATATATTGGAGCATTATCTGCATTTAGAATATTGAATAAAAATATAAAAGATTTTAAAACATTTGAACAATTGAATAATATATTAAAAAAAGATGAGGTTTTATATAGTATAAGTGATTATCAAAATCCATCAACTTATACATATACTAAAAAGCAAAGAAAAGAAGTAGCAAATATATTAAAAGAAAAAGATGCCTATTTGATAGAAGATGCAGCATACAGCTTGCTTAACTTTGAGGGTAAAATAAAAAAGCCAATATGTTCATTTTACAAAGATAAGTCTTATCACTTAGGTACTTTTTCAAAAATTGTTGCACCAGGACTTAGAGTTGGATGGATTAGAGCAAATAAAGAATTAATTGAAAAGATAATTGTGGTAAAAGAGTCTTTAGATTTACATACATCAACTTTTAATCAAATGATTTTAGATAAATATTTAGAAGATAATAATGTTTTTGAGCATATTGAAAAAAATGCAAAGAATTATAAAAAAAGAATGAATTATATGGCTGATTGCATGGAGAAATATCTTCCAAATTTTGAGTTTAAAAGACCTAAAGGTGGAATGTTTATTTATGGAAAATTCAATAATATAAATGATAGTATGGACTTAGCAACAAAAGCCTTGGAAAAAAAAGTTGCATTTGTTCCAGCACAAGTTTTTTATTTTGATGAACAAAAAAGTAATGAAGCAAGATTTAATTTTACAAATTGTAACTTCAAAGAGACTAAAAAGGGAATAAAAATCTTAGCTGAGCTTACAAAATAAGCTTAGCCCCTTTTTAGTATTAAATCTGCTAAATTTTTTGAAACTTTGTTTGCTACAACTTCACATTTAACTTTAAATAAAAAGAATATTCTATTATCATTGTAACTTTCTAAACACTCAAAATTACCCATTCCTTTTGCTAAAATTAATGGTGCATTTTCAAATATTTGTAAAAACTCTTTTGATGCTTGTGATTTTTCCATTCCTGGAGTGTCAACACCTGTACTTATTACTTTACAATGCTTATGAATGCCTATTTGAATAGCTTCTTTTGTAGTAATATCATTTATAATAGGTTTACCTCTTGTTGCATATGTAATTTGTAAATTTGGATATAGTAAGTTTAATACTTTTATTAACTCTTTATCAAATACATTCTCACCTGCATTATCTGATAAAATAAGAAGTTCATTGTGCTTTTCTAACTCTTCTTTAAATATCTTATAATCATTAATTGAAAAAGGTGTATGAAAAACTGTTTTTATCTCATCTTCTAAGCTAAACTCTTTTGTTACAGCAAAATCAATTACATTTCCTGCAACTGCTGCTTTTATTGCTGTAAAAAGTTTATCTTCACTATTTTGTATTTGCTTTTTTATAATTGGAAGATAAGATATTGCATTTTTTATTGAATTTTGTTTTAACAAATACAAAGGATCTTTTAAATTACTTTTTATTGAAAGTAGTTCATATACTTCTTTTGCAACAAAAGGTGGAGTTCTTGAAAAATCAAATTTTTTCGCTTTTTTATTTACTTCATCCATAAGTTCTTTGCTTGATTTATCATCAAAATCTAACAATTTTGTAGCTTTTTGTATTTGATTTATAATGCATTCAACACATGTATTTGTTATATTCATAATTTTTTTTACCTCTGTAAAGTTGTATGTTAGGGTGTTTTACTATTTTTTTAGTTATTATTAGCTTAATTTTTACTTTAGTTTATATACTATTTACGAAAACTTTAGTATAATTTCGCCTTTATTTTAAAACTTAAGGATTTGGTTATGAACCTCTTCAAACTCAAAGAGCATAACACAAATGTCAAAACAGAGTTTACTGCTGGATTTACTACTTTTTTGACAATGATGTATATAGTTCCTGTAAATGGTTTTATTCTTGCTGATGCAGGTTTACCTATGGATGCAGTTGTTACTGCTACTGCTCTTATTACTATTTTAGCTACAATTTTTTCTGGTCTTTGGGCTAACACTCCAATTGCAATGAGTGTTGGTATGGGATTAAATGCGTATTTTTCTTATGGACTTGTTTTAGGAATGAATATTCCTTGGCAAACTGCACTAGGTATCGTATTTTTATCAGGTGTACTTTTTGTACTTTTGTCTTTTACAAACTTTAGAGTTTGGATTATGACCTCAATTCCTATGAATTTAAGACGAGCAATATCTGCTGGTATTGGTACTTTTATTGCTTTTATAGGTTTAAAACAAATGGGAATGATTGTGCCTGATAAGGTTACTTATGTAAAACTTGGTGATTTTTCAGAACCAAATGTTTTAATTGGTGCTCTTGGTTTGATTCTTGCTTTTATTTTCTACGCATACAGATTAAAAGGTGCTTTTATCTTTTCTATTGGTATTACTTCAATTGTTGCATGGTTTTTAGAAGTTAATCCAATGCCTACAAGCTTTTTATCTGCTCCTGCATCTATTTCTCCAATATTTATGCAACTTGATGTTGTAAGTGCTTTATCTTTATCTTTATTACCTGTTATTATTACTTTTTTAATTACTGATATGTTTGATACACTTGGAACATTAACAGGAATTGGAGCTAGGGCAAATATGTTTCAAAGTGGAAATAAAGATGATAAGTCTTTACAAAAAACTTTAGAAGCAGATGCTATATCAACAGCTGCTGGAAGTATGATAGGTGTTTCTACTACAACTGCTTTTGTTGAAAGTTCAACTGGAGTAGAAGAGGGTGGAAGAACAGGTCTTACAGCAATATTTACAGCAATGTTTTTTATAACAACACTATTTATGTTACCACTTTTTAAATCAATTCCATCAAATGCAATTTATCCTGTATTAGTTGTTGTTGGAGTGTTAATGTTTACAGAACTTGGTAAAATAAACTTTGAACAAGTTGATTTAGCTACAAGTGCTGGGGCATTTTTTATTGTTACTTTAATGCCTTTAACTTTTTCTATTACAAATGGTATCGCAGCAGGTTTTTTAGCATATACGATTATTAAACTTACAAAAAGAGAGTTTAGTGATTTAAATATTGGAATCTTAACAATTACATTAATAAGTCTATTAGTATTTATATTACAAGGTTAAATTTTGGAAAAATTTTATTACAGTTACGAAGAATTTAAAAAAGATACTCAGAAACTAGTAAATAGTTGTAGGGAGTATGAGCCTGATATTTTATTAGCAGTTGCAAGAGGTGGTTTAACATTATCTCATCTTATGGCACAAGCTATGGATATGAGAAATTTATATGCATTAAACTCAATTCATTATGAGGGTGAATTGAAACTAGATACATTTAATATTTTTAATATTCCAGATGTATCACATGCAAGAAGAGTTTTAGTTGTTGATGATATTGTTGATTCTGGGGAAACAATGGAAGAGATTCTAAGAGTTTTAAAAGAGAAGTTTCCTAATGTAGAATTTAAACTAGCAACAATTTTTTATAAAAAATCTGCTGTATTACAACCTGATTATACAGTAAGAGAAGCAAAAGAGTGGATTGACTTTTTTTGGGAAGTTGATGTAGTATAACTCCATATTTTAGGGTATTTTACCCTAAAATATAAACTATTTCTTAGTCTATAATTTATAACTTTTATATATAAATAATTATCTTTTACTTTATTTTTAATTTTTTCTTAGTATAATACTTTTAAATTAAAACAGGGAATAAGAATGACATTTATAGAATTCAAAAAACTATTACTTGATGCAGAACTTACAATTCCAAAGTTTACAGCACTTATTAAAGTAAGTGAAAAAAACATTCAAGCTTACAAAAAGAAAAAAGAAGTACCAAATGCAATTGCAACTGTTGCTGCATGTTTTGCAAAGATGAATCAAGAAGGAATTGATTTTAGAAATTTAATCAATGATTTAGATTTAAAGAAAAAAGAGAAAAAAGGCGCAGGTTTTTCTAAGAAAAAAGAAGAAAAATAAAAAAGTTAATTAAGACTTTTTATTAAACAGTTATTAACAATTTTTTGCTAAACTTCCCAAAAAAAATAGGGACTAAAATATGAAAATTGATGATAATGTAAAGCTATTCTTAGCTATTGCTTCTTTTATGATGGCCTTGGCTGTTGCAATAGGTGCTTTTGGAGCACATGGATTAAAAGCAATAGTTGAACCTTCTATGCTTGCTACTTATAATACAGGAGTTGAGTATCATTTTTATAATACTCTTGGATTATTTGCTATTTCTTTTATAATATATCTTAAACCAAATTGTAAAAAACTTATTCTTTCTGCATGGCTAGTGTTAATTGGAACTTTAATTTTTAGTTTTTCATTATATTTTCTAGTTGTGTTAAATATGCCATTTTTAGGTGCTATTACACCAATTGGTGGAACATTATTAATTATAGCTTGGTTGATGGTATCTTATAGTATTTATAAAAATTAGGAGATTTTACTTGATCGAAAAGATTGAACAAATAAGAGATGCAAGATGGTTTTCAAACCTAACAACTCTTATTATTATAGCTTATGCTTCTGTTTTAGGCTTTAAAACAATTGGTGATGTAGAAACAAATTACTCTTTGTTTTTACAATTTGCTGATGCTTTTGTAACTATTTATTTTATTTTTGAAATAGCTATTAAAATGGTTGCAGAAAAGAAATTTGTTAATTTTTTTAAAAGTGGATGGAATCTTTTTGATTTCACAATTGTAGTTATTACTTTATTACCTTTAGAATCAAGTGGATACGCAGCAGTTGCAAGACTTTTAAGAATATTTAGAGTTCTTCGATTATTTACTGCACGACCAGAATTAAAAGCAATAATAGATATGTTAATAAAAGCAATACCTGCAATAATTGATATTGTTATATTAATGTTTATTATTTTTTATATTTATGCAATTGTTGGAAACTTTTTCTTTGAAAAACTTCCATCAGGTTTATGGTCAGACTTTTTAGTTTCTATGTTGACTCTATTTAGAGTACTTACATTTGAAGATTGGACGGATGTAATGTATGAAGCGATGGAAGTTTATCCTTGGGCTTGGGCATATTTTGTATCTTTTGTAATTATTGCAGCATTTGTATTTTTTAATTTATTTGTGGCTGTTATTATTGGAGAAATGCAAAAATTAAATGAAGCTGATATGAAACAAGAAATACATGAAGATAGTAAAAAATTAGATATTTTACTAAATGAAGTAAAACACTTAAGACAAGAGTTAAAACAAATAAAAAAAAGTAAGGATTAACTCCTTACTTTGTATTAAAAGCTCTATCCCCTGCATCACCTAAGCCAGGTCTGATATAGTTGTTTTCATCTAATCTTTCATCAATTTGAGCAATATAAATATCCACATCAGGATGTGCTTCTTGAACTTTTTGTATTCCATATGGTGAACCTAAAATATTTAAACTAATGATTTTTTTTGCGCCTATATCTTTTAAATAGTCAATTCCATCAATTAAAGAACCACCTGTTGCAACCATTGGATCAAGTAATAAAACAGTTTTATCTTCTAAATTATCTGGAATATTTTCATAAAATAGTTTACTTAATGAAGTCTGCTCATCTCTTTTCATAGCTAAAAATCCACTTCTTGCATATGGCAATGTTTGTAAAATTCCTGTAAGCATTGGCTCTCCAGCTCTTAAAATTGGAACTAAAACTATTTTTTGAACCTCTAACATCTCTACATCAAGAGGTCCTTGCCATGTATTAATATTTGTTGTTATTGTTGGAAAATCTGCTAAAGCCTCAGCAACTATCATTCTTGAAATTTCTTCAATTGTAAGTCTAAATTCATTTGAAGCTGTTCTTACATCTCTTAGTCTATTTATAAGATGTTTTACAACAGCGTTTGTACTCTCTTTATACATTAATATGTCCTAAAATTTTATTTAAAAGCTTAATTGTATCTAAAAAAAACTTATATAATTTACTAATTATTAATTGAAATTTTGCTACTATTTTCAAATTTTACATGCAAGAGGCTATATGAACAAACCTACAGATTATAAGTTTAGAGTTAAAGATTCAATTTTAGGTGTGCAATTTTTATTTGTTGCATTTGGTGCATTGGTTTTAGTTCCTATTTTAACAGGACTTAATCCAAATGTTGCATTTTTTACTGCTGGTGTTGGAACTTTAGTTTTCCAATTTATTACAAAAGGAAATATCCCTCCAATCTTTCTTGCATCTTCATTTGCTTTTATTGCTCCTATTTCTCATGGGGTTAAAACATGGGGAATTGCTGCAACTATGTCTGGGCTTTTTGCTGCTGGACTTTTATATGTGCTATTAAGTTTTTTGGTTAGATTAAAAGGTGATAATTTTTTACATAAACTTTTACCTCCTATTGTTGTTGGACCTGTTATTATGGCAATTGGTTTGATTTTATCTCCTGCTGCTGTGCATATGGCAATGGGAAGAACAGGTGATGGGGCTGTTCAAGTTATACCTGTTGAACAAGCAATGATAATATCTATGATAGCATTACTTGTGACAGTTTTTATTTCATTGCTTGGAAAAGGTATTTTTAAATTAATACCTATTTTAGGTGGAATTATTATAGGTTATGCAGTTTCTTTATATTATGGAATTGTTGATTTTACTCCTGTTAAGCAAGCAGCATGGTTTGTTATTCCAGAGTTTACTGCACCTGAGTTTAATTGGCAAGCAATTTTATTTATTTTACCAATTGCTATTGCTCCTGCAATTGAGCATATTGGAGATATGTTGGCAATTTCAAAAGTAACAAAAGAGGATTATTTAAAAAAACCAGGTCTTAAAAATACTCTTTTAGGAGATGGTTTAGCAACTTCTGTTGCATCACTTTTTGGAGGACCACCAAATACAACTTATTCAGAAGTTACTGGTGCTGTAACTGTTACAAAAGCATACAATCCTGCTATTATGACTTGGACTGCCATTGCTGCAATTATTTTAGCTTTTGTTGGAAAACTTGGTGGATTACTTGCAACGATTCCACTTCCTGTTATGGGAGGTATTATGCTTTTATTATTTGGTATTATAGCATCAATTGGTATTTCTACACTAATTAAAGCAAATACAGATTTATCTTGCCCTAGAAATATGGCAATTGTTGCTATGATTTTAGTCTTTTCAATTGGTGGAATGACATTTAATTTTGGTGGAGTTGCTTTTTCTGGAATAGGTCTTGGTGCAATTGTAGGAATTTTCTTAAATCTAATTTTACCACAACCAAGAGAAAGTTAATTTTGAAAACTATATCTATTTTAGGTTGTGGTTGGTTAGGTTTAGAAGTTGCAAGAACTTTTTTAAAAGAGAGTTTTAAAGTCAATGTTTCAACTACAAGTAGTTCTAAAATAGATATTTTAAAAAAAGAGGGTTTTTCCTCTTTTTTAATTGATACAAACTATTCAAACACTAACTTTCAAAGCTTTTTTAAATGTGATATTTTACTTATTTCAATTCCTTCTAGTGCAGATAATTTTCTAAATTTTTTAGAAACAATTTATTCTAAAATAGATTTAGTAAATACACATGTTATTCTTATTAGTTCAAGTTCTATTTACCCAAATGAAAATAGAAGTTTTGATGAATCATATAAACTTGATGAAAAGAATTGTGGTAAAAAAAATATTTATTTAATAGAACAATCTTGTAAAGATAAGTTCTCTAAACTTACTATTTTAAGATGCGCAGGGCTTATGGGATATGATAGATTTGCGGCAAAATATTTTGAAAATAGAATAGTAAAAGATGCAAATAAAAAAGTAAATTTTGTACATAGAGATGATGTAGTAAAGGCAATAAGAGAAGTTGTTAAATTAAAAAGCTATGACACTTTTAATTTATGTTCAAAAGAGCATCCAAATAAAAAAGAGTTATACTCATTTCAAGCAAAAAATAAACAAATAGAGATTTTAAACTTTGAGTATGCTGAAAATTATAATAATCGTATAATTTTAGGTAACAAAATAACAAATAAGCTAAACTTTAAATACAAGTTTGATAATCCATTTACTTACTTTTTAGTATAATTACCCAATTTACCATTGGGAATTACTATGAAAAATATAACTATTAAAGCTAAACTAATACTTCTTTTTATTTTCATTAAAGTAATACCTCTTTTATTACTTGCTTACATTTCATATGAAGGTGTAATAAAATTAGATGAATATTTAAAAAATAGTACAAAATATCTTTATAACCAAAGTAAAGAAATTATACTAAATACTGCAAATGCTTCAATAGATGATAGTGTTAAAAATCTTGATAAAAAATCCCAATTAGCAATAGAGCGATTATCCTTTGAAATAGCAAAAAATGTGGCTGACTTTTTATATGAAAGAGATAAGGATATACTTTTTTTATCAAATATACCTTTAAATAAAGATATTTTAAAAGAGTTTTATAAAAGTAAACAAAGAGAGATAATAGTACATGAAAATTACTATTATAATGAGAAAAAACAAAGATGGGAAACAAAAAAAGAAAAAGAGAGAATAAAACCCCAAGAAAGAAAAGCCCAATTAAAAGATAATGAAAAAGAGTTTAATTATACAGACCCAAAAGAATTAAAAAGAGTAAAAATACCAATTTATAAAGAGGTTAGCTACTTTGATATAAATGGAAAAGAGATATATAAAGTATCACAAATAGAGAAAAAGTTGTTGGATATATCACAAAAGAAGAATACATATGTAAACTCAGAAGATTATTTTAAAAAAATAAAAGATTTAAAAAAAGGGCAAATATATGTAAGTAATGTAATAGGTCAGAGTGTAAAAACAAATATAATAGGAACCTTTACAAAAAATAAAGCTAAAAAAGCGAATATAGCATTTGAACCACAAAATCATGGATATGCAGGAAAAGAGAATCCCAATGGAAAAAGATTTGAGGGAATAATAAGATTTGTAACACCAGTGTATAAAGAAGATAAAAAAGTAGGATATGTAAGCTTGGCATTAGACCATGAACATATTATGCAGTTTACAGATACAGTAAATCCAGTTGATAAAAATCCAATACAAGATATAGCAGATGCAAGTGTAGGGAATTATGCATTTATGTGGGATTATAAAGGAAGGAATATATCTCATCCAAGGGATTACTCAATAGTAGGGTATGATCCAAAGACAGGAGAACAAGCAATGCCATGGCTAAGTGAAGATGTGGCAAAGAAATATTATGCATCAAAAAAAGATATAAATGAGTTTTTAAAAGATTATCCAAAGTTTGAAGAACAAAGCTTGAAAAAAAAGCCAAATATGAGGCAGTTAATAGAAGATGGTAATGTAGGATTAGATTGTAGATATTTAAACTTTGCTCCACAATGTCAAGGTTGGATGCAGTTAACACAAAATGGAGGGTATGGATCATTTATAATATATTGGAGTAATATATGGAAACTATCAACAGCAGCAACAATACCATACTATACAGGTAAGTATGCAAATAGTAAAAGAGGATTTGGTTTTGTAACTATTGGTGCAAATGTTGATGAGTTTCATGCAGCTGCAAATAAAACAAGAAATGATGTTAGAAAAATACTACATGAACAAACTGTTAATATGAAAGAGATTGTAGATGGAAATAATTTTGAAATAAAATCTTTTATTAAATCACTTATAAATGAACTTACAGTTATTACTTTTATAATGGTAGTATTAGTAATAGCAATAGCAATTTGGATGTCAAACTATATTCTTTCAAAAATTGATAAACTATTAGTTGGAACTAAAAGATTTGCGAATAATGAGTTAGATTATAGGATTAAAGAGACATCAAATGATGAAATTGGAAAACTAGAAAAGTCATTTAATAAGATGGCTTCAAAAATCAAAAATTTAATTGTTGAGCAAAATGAATTAAATGAACATCTTGAAGAAAAAGTAAAAGAGAAAACAAAAGAACTAACTATTATAAATGCTGAGCTTGAAAATAGAGTAAAACAAGAAGTTTCAAACAATAGACAAAAAGATATGCATTTAGTACAACAAAGTAAAATGGCAAATATTGGTGAGATGGTATCTATGATTATTCATCAATGGAAACAACCTTTAAATGCTATTAGTATGATAAATTCGGGGATTGAATTAAGATTGAAACTAAAACAAAATGATGATGATGCTTTAAGTAAAGATAATCAATCAATTAAAAAGCAAATAAATCTTATGTCAAATACAATGAGTGATTTTAGAGATTTCTTTAAACAAAAAGATAAAACAATTTATAAACTTGATGAAGTAATACATAAAACAATAAATCTAATAAATGACATATATAGATCTCTTGGAGTTAGTATTAATTACAATACTATAAATAAAGATTTAAAAACAGTTGGATATGAAAATGAGCTTATTCAAGTATTATTAAATGTATTAAATAATGCAAGAGATATAATAAAAGAGAAAAATTGTGAAATAAAAAGAATAGATATTGATGTTATATCAATGGGTGATGATATAATAATAGAAGTAAAAGATTATGCAGGTGGAATTGATAAGGCAATTATTGAAAATATTTTTGAACCATATTTTACGACAAAATCTGATGATAAAGGTACAGGACTTGGACTTTATATGTGTAAGTCTATTTTAAATAAAGTTAATGCAGAAATAAATGTAGAAAACTTTTCACAAACTTTTGATAATAAAGAGTACTTTGGAGCGAATTTTAAAATAATTATGCAAAATTATAAAGGTTAGATTATAATTAAGAGATTTTTTTATTTAAATTGTTAAAATATTTAATAAACTTTAAAAAGGATAATAATGGCAAAAGCAAAAGAACATCATTTTGATATTTCGGCAAAACTTGATATGCAAGAGATGAAAAATGCAGTTATACAAGCTCAAAAAGAGGTTGATAATAGATATGATTTTAAAGGTTTAAAAAAAGAGATAGATTTAAATCAAACTACAAAAACTTTATCTATAGTAAGTGCAAGTGATAATAAAGTTGATGCAATTAAAGATATATTAATTTCAAAAATGAATAAAAGAGGTATTTCTATTAATTCTCTTGAAGAGTTAAAAACAGAAGATGCAAGTGGTGGAAATAGAAAAATTACATTTAAAATTATTGATACAATAGAAAAAGAAGAAGCAAAAACAATTCAAACTGAAATAAAAAAACTGAAATTAAAAGTAACAGCAGTTAATCAAGGTGAAGAGATAAGAGTAACTGGAAAAAATATCGATGATTTACAAACAATTATGAAACATTTAAAAAGCTTAGAGCTTAAAGCACCTTTAGTATTTGATAACTTTAGATAGTAGAAAAACTTTTTTTCTACTATTTTTATTAACTTTATAATTAAATTAACTTTTTAGTGGTATGATATCTGCTTATTTTCTAACAAGTAGAGACAATGGAACTTCTAATTATAAAAGCAGTAACTGCTGTAGTAATCGTAATAACACTTTCAATTATCGCTGAAAAAGTTAGTGCAAAATTATCTGGGATTTTATCAGGACTTCCATTAGGAACAATGATTGTTTTGATTTTTTTTGCAATTGAGCATGGAATAAACTATTCTGTTGAAGCATCTTTATACAATATTCATGGTTTACTTGCATTGTTGTCTTTTATAATAGGATATTATATTAGTACCTTTTATAAAAGAAAATTTGATATATTTGTAAGTATTATTGTATCTTTTGTTTTTTATTTAGTAGCTGCATTTATACTAGCTCATGTACCAATACATGTTGTTTTTACACCAATTGCAGTAATTACAATAATTACATTAGTAACAATCTATTTTGCAAAAATACCTGATAATGCAAAAAAAATAAATACAAAAATCACATTTAAAGATTTACTTTTAAGAACTATTTTAACAGTTGTTATATTTTTACTAGTAACATCAATACCAAAAATTGCTCCTGTAAATATTGCAGGTATTTTTTCAGCATTTCCAAGTATGATGTTTCCTTTACTTTTAATAGTTCATTTTAATCATAGTAGTAATCAAGCAAGAACAATACTTAAAAATACACCATCTGGCTTAAGTAGTATTGTTATATTTTGTGTAAGTGTACATTTTACATACCCAATACTTGGAATATTTCTAGGGACACTTATCTCTTTTATAACTTGTATTATTTATATAGTAATTCAGTTAAAGTTACTTGATTATTTTGGTATTAATGTAAATGCAAAACAAAAAAAGAGTGATTTTAAAATTTCTTAAAACATTTTTTTATATGTGAAGTAAACTCTAAAAAGAGTTTACTTTTATATTTATTTTTATGATAAATCATATAAAGCTCTCTATCAAATTTTAGATTTTTTGTTTTTATTTCAAAAAGTTGTTTTTTTTCTAACTCTTTTTTTACTGCTAGTTTTGAAATACAAGTAAGTGTATCTTTGTATTGAAGTAATATATCTTTTATCTCTTCAAAATTTGATATTTCCATTGTGATTTTAAATTCATCAAGATATTTTAATTTACTTAAAAACACTTCTCTTGTGCCAGAACCTTTTTCTCTTAAAATCCATTTTTTGCTATATAATTGGTCTATATAGTACTCTTTTTTTGAAAGAGTTTCATCACTTGTTACTATTATTAAAGAGTCACTTGCAATTCTTTCTTTTATAATATTTGAATCATCAAACTCTTTTTCAATAAAACCTAAATCAATAGTTGAATCTAAAACTTCTTCAATTATCTCTTTTGTATTTTGAGAATATTTTGTAATACTTACTTCATGATTTGAAATAAAATCATAAATATATGAAGATAAATTAATACTATTAAATGTTTTGCTTGAAGCAATTTTTAACTCACCTTTTAATAAATCATCACTAAAACTATCTTTTAAATTTTTAAGTTCTAAATAAGGCTTT